>NZ_JADPIU010000050.1:0-192192 GCF_023073075.1 Bradyrhizobium sp. 61
GCTGATCAATCTTCCAGGGCCGAAAATACTTGCTCATGGACGCAAATAGAATCAGACTCCCGACCAATTGAACAGGGACTACTCGGACAGGCTCCTAGATGTCGCGGCCTTCGACCTTCTCGGTCAGCGCCTTGACCTGCTCGGGGATCTTCTCGAGGTGCGGATTGACGGCCAGCGCCTTGCGGTAGGCCTCGAGCGCACGTTTCTCGTCACCGACCTCCTGCATGATCATGCCGAGGCCTGCGAGCGCGCCGAAATGGCGAGGCTCCCGGATCAGCACCTCGCGGATGTCGGCAAGCGAGCGGCCGTAGTCATTCTGCATGTAGTAGAGCGTGGCGCGCCGGTTCCAGGCCTCGATGTAGTCGGGCCTGAGCTTGATCACCGAATCCAGCAGCTTGATCGCGATGTCGATCTTCTGCGCGTCGACCGCGGTCTTGGCCCGTGCCATCAACAGCGATGCGGTGTCGCTCGGGGTCTGGATCCAGATCGCCCAGATCCGCGCCTCGACATGCTTGGCGCTGGCCTCGTCGGGCGCGGCCTTCAGCGCGCCGAACAGGAAATCGAGATTCTTGCTGCGGTCGACCTTGGGCAGCTTGGCCGGCGCCTCCGGCAGCTTCTTCTGTTCCTTGCCGGGAGGGGCAGGCAGCTCTTTCTGCGCCAGGGCTGGCGTAAGGCCAGTGGCGCCCAGCACAAGGGCCAGACACAGGGTGCGCGCGAAAGGGAAGCTCACTGCCAGGAATCTCACTGCCATGCGCAAAGTCTAAACGCGCAAAGCCGCCCTTGCAAAGCAAAGGCGGCGTCAAACTCGTGTGAGCCGTGGTCTTGCGGGGCGCGCGCGAGGCGACCGCGAGGGCAATATCAGCCCTGGCGAGCCTTGAAGCGGCGCTGCACCTTATTGATCACATAGACCCGGCCCTTGCGGCGGACCAGGCGGTTGGCGCGATGGCGACCGCGCAGCGACTTCAACGAGTTACGGACCTTCATGGCAGAATCCTGAACGTTCGAAAGGCCGTGTTCGGCACTACCGTTTCGGCACGCGCGAATGTGGCAAAATGAGATCTTTCCCGCTGGCGGACCGACCGCCCGGGACGGGGCGGTTCTTAAGGCATGGGAGGACCGGATGTCAATGTTAACTGCCCGGTTCCGAACCAGCAAATTCTGGAAAACAACCCCATGCAAAGTAGAAAGCAAGTAGAAACGGCCGGATCGGCCCGATCTACGCATTTGTCGACTTGGGGCTTCGCTTCGACGACGTGCCTTGCCAAATTCGTTATATCATATAATCAATTCGTCAACCCGTCGGGAGGAAACCAATGCCGAAGCTGAAGCTGCCCAACATCGACGATGTCGTCGCCATCGACATCCACACCCACGCCGAGGAGCCCTGCGGCACCCATCCCGACGACGGCTATGACGATTTCCAGGCGCAGATGGCGGACTATTTCAAGTCGCCGCACAAGCATCCGCCGACCGTGCCGGAGACCGCGGCCTACTACCGCTCCAAGAATATCGCCGCGGTGATCTTTCCGGTCGATGCCGAGCGCGAGACCGGCTTCCGCCGCTACAAAAATGAGGAGATGCTGGAGATCGCCTCCGACCATCTCGACGTCCTCATCCCCTTCGTCTCGATCGACCCGCACAAGGGCAAGCTCGGCGTGCGCGAGGCGCGCAAGCTGATCGAGGAATACGGCGTCCGCGGCTTCAAATTCCATCCGACCATGCAGGGCTTTTACGCCAACGACCGCATGGCCTATCCGCTCTACGAAGAGATCAACAATGGCGGCGCGATCGCGCTGTTCCACACCGGCCAGACCGGTGTCGGCTCGGGCATGCCCGGCGGGATGGGCATGCGGCTGAAATATTCCAACCCGATGTACATGGACGACGTCGCGGCTGACTTCCCCGACCTCAAGATCATCCTCGCCCACCCCTCCTTCCCCTGGCAGGAGGAAGCGCTGTCGGTCGCGACTCACAAGCCGAACGTCTACATCGACCTCTCGGGCTGGTCGCCAAAGTATTTCCCGCCGATCCTGGTGCGCTATATCAACTCGATCCTTCAGGACAAGATGCTGTTCGGCTCGGACTGGCCGGTGATCACGCCGGACCGCTGGCTGTCGGACTTCGCCAAGATCGAGATCCGCGACGAGATCCGGCCGAAGGTGCTGAAGGCCAACGCGCGCAGGCTGCTGGGGATCTAGCCGCGTACTCATCGCCACGGCGCATTGAGGGCTTCGACCGGTTGCCGAAGCCCTCACGCTCAGGCGCTCAAGGCCTCGCTGAGGCGGGCAAGGCGGCCCTAGAACTCCAGCTTGTCGCGTATGGCGTCGATTCCGGCCCTGGCGCAGGCTTCGTCAGCATCACCGCCGGGCGCCCCAGACACACCGACGGCTCCGACCAGCGAACCGCCCGCTTCGACAATCAATCCGCCACCTATAATGACCGTGCCGGGGAGATTGCGGATACCGGCCTGCATCATGCCAGGTTGGCTGACGGCATTCAGTTCGGTGGTGCTGGTACGGAATGTTGCTGCGGTCCACGCCTTGCCCGAGGCCGTTGAAACGGTGTGAGCACCTGCGAACCTGTCACGAAGGATCACCTGTGTCCCCCCGAAGCGATCGACGACCGCGACGGCGACCTGGTACCCGCGTGATCGGCAATCGCCAAGCGATGCCCGGGCCAGATCAAGCGCCAGCTCGGGACTCAGGGATTTGTAGGTCGCGAGCGGCTCCTGCGCCGTTGCCGGGTGCGCGAGCATCAACAGGACGGTGGCCGCAAGCAGGGTTCGAGCGAGCATGGTTTCTCCGACGTGAGCGGGTCGACGCCGATGTTAACCTAGTTCAGCGCACCGTATGTCAGGTCGTCGAATACGGTGACACTGTCGGCCTTGGTCCACAAGCCGATCATGCCGGCGTCCCTGATCGATTCGTCCTCGACCTCGAACATTGGCTTGCCGTCATACGTCACCTTGAATAGCTTTCCCGCGAATTCGCAACGTAGGGAATGCCATTGACCTGACGGCACCGATACCTTGACGCCATAGCCGCCTTTCCGGCCGACAATATCGAGCGCGCTGCGAACGCCCTTGATCGTCTTGTAGAGCACAACATTGTCTTCAAGCGCGTTGGCCCGCACGACATAGTAATTGTCGGCATCCTTTGCGCGCCAGACAATACCGGCCGCGCGATCCTCGGAGCCTGCGATCGCCTTGAACTTGACCTCGACGAACCCGTCTAGGATGCTGGTGCCGTTCCTGAGCGCCAATGGAAACGTCGCCTGACCGGATTGTTTCAGGACGTTCGGCTTGCTTGGCGCCGTCGACTCCACCTCGACCGTCCATTTGGGCAGGCCACGACCCGTCATCGTCAGCGTCCAGCCTTCGGGCGCTGCGCCGGTTGCTGCGTTGTCAAAATTTACAGTTTCTGCCATCGCGTTTCCTTCCACCAACAATAGGAACAACGCCGCCCCCAAGAGCGCTACGCTCGTTTTTTGCACGACGTCTAAGCTTCCCGCCTGTATTGATCGTACAGTGTTGCAGCGTTGTCCCATTTGATCGCTTCCATATAGATGTCGACATATTTCGCGGCCGCGGCGCCATAATCCATGTGATAGGCGTGCTCATACATGTCGAGCACCAGTACTGGGCGTCCGCCGGCCAGCGTCGTCGTGTGGTCGGCGGCCCACTGATTGACCAGCCGCTTGTCGCGCGGCGAGTAGGAAAGAATCACCCAGCCGGAGCCGCCGCCTTCGGCCTTGCCCATGGCGGAGAACTCCGCGCGCCACCGCTCCATGCTGCCGAAATCGCGCGCGATCGCGTCGGCAAGTGGTGTGCTCGGCTTGCCGGCACCGCCGAGCCCGTCGAAATAGATTTCGTGGAGGATCATCGAGTTTGACGCGACGAGTTCCTCGCGCTTCAGGCCGTTGATGACGAAGTTCGGAGCTTTCGCGAAGTCGAGCTCGGCGAGTTGCGTTCCGATTGCGTTGAGTCGCTTTACGGCACCGACATAGTTGTTCTCGTAGTGGCTGACGAGCACCTTCTCCGAGATGCCGGCAATGGATTTCGGATCGAACGGCATCGGCTTGGGCTGGTATGTCATTGGCCTGGCTCCTGTTGGCTGATTGGCTTGCGCAAGGGCTTGCGTCCCCGCGAGTATTGCGGTCGATGCCGCGGCGGCCCCCACGCCCCTGATGAAGTCTCGGCGGTCGGTATTCGTCGTCATGGAGTCCTCCACGTCATCGTCGTCCCCGACTTGCCCGTGTGCTCGCTAGCTCTTGGTGCTCGCCGTCTTGTCGAGTGCGCAAATAGACCGCGCGGTCCTTGTCGATACGGACATCGACGAGGGTCGGCGCGCTGGCGGCACCAATTGACGGGACAATTTCTCTGATGAGATCGAGATGAAAGAAGACATGCGGCGTCCTTGGTGACCAGGACGCGATACTTGGGCATGTCGCCTCGCGGGGAGATCGCAAATCCCCGTACCCTGAATTAAACGCCTGCCGGCGGCAGTGTCAATCTGCTGCGCGAGGTCGACGGGGTGACGATTGTTTGAAGAAGGTTCCGACCTTGTCGAGTACCGGGCCGTTTCGGTATTGTCCGTGCGCCACCGCAAAGTCCCAAAGGAGCGAGCCATGAGCATCAAGGCCGTCGTCTTCGACGCTTACGGAACGCTGTACGACATCCAGTCGGTCGCAGAGATCACCGAGGATGCTTTTCCGGGCTATGGCGAGATCATCACGCAAATCTGGCGGATCAAGCAGCTCGAATACACCTGGTTGCGCTCGCTGATGCGGCGCTACCAGGATTTTGCGACCGTCACGCGCGACTCGCTCGCCTATACGCTGCGCCTGCTCGGGCTCGCCTACAAAGGCGAAGCGTTCGAGCGGGTGATCGAGAAATATCTGGATCTCGATCTCTACCCCGATGCAGCCGCCACGCTTGCGGCGCTGAAGCCGCGAAAACTCGCCATCCTCTCGAATGGCAGTCCGGACATGCTGAATGCGCTCGTGCGCAATTCCGGGCTCGACCGTCTGCTCGATGCCACCATCAGCGTGGATGCGAAGAAGGTCTTCAAGCCATCTCCAGAGGCCTACACGCTGATCGGCGAGGTGTTCGGCACCAGGCCGGATGAGGTTCTGTTCGTCTCGTCCAACCCCTGGGACGTCGCCGGCGCAAAGTCGTTCGGGCTGAACGTCGCCTGGATCGAACGCGTCACACCCGAGGCGATGGCGCTGGCTTGCGTCGAGAACGAACTCGTGGCACCGCTGACGATGTATAAGGCGATCCGGACCCAGATGGACGAGCTTGGGTTCGCGCCGGATCATCGTGTCCGCGCGCTCTCGGAACTGCCAACGATCGCCTAAGCATCGCCGCCCGCCCATGAGTCTGGAATGAGCTGTTTGGAATGAGCCTTCAATCCGTTCGCGCCTTCTTCGCCGAGAAAGCCCCCGACATCTCCGTCATCGAATCCCCGATCAGCTCGGCCACGGTGCCGCTGGCCGCCGAAGCCTATGGCGTCGAGCCCGGCCGGATCGCCAAGACCCTGTCGTTGCGCATCGGCGAGCGTGTGATCCTGATCGTTGCCGCCGGCACCTCGCGCATGGACAACAAGAAGGTCAAGGCTGCGTTCGGCGGCAAGCCGAAGATGCTGGGGCTGGAAGAGGTCGCCGAGATCACCGGCCACGAGGTCGGCGGCGTCTGCCCGTTCGGACTGAAGTCGCCGCTGCCAATCTATTGCGACGTGTCGCTGAAGGCGTTCGACGTAGTGGTCCCGGCCGCAGGGTCGACCCACAGCGCCGTGCGCATCGCGCCCGAGCGGATGGCGGAGCTCACCGCGGCCGAATGGGTCGATGTCTGCGAGCACAGGCCTTAAGGCGGCTCCGGCTGTACGCATGAATCGTGGCGCGGAGGACGGCCTCAGGTCGGTTTTGGCACCTGGCTGGCCGCAATTCGTTGCACGGTTATGACGATTTCGGGACTGGACAACCGGTCGTTGAGCCGCGATGGGGCCAGATGCGATGCCTGATGCAATTGCCGGTCAGGAAGGCTAGCATATGGACCATGACCGACGACAAGGTGAAACGACGATTGACCACCGTCCTGTGCGCTGACGTGCAGGGCTATTCCCGCCTCATGGAAGCAGACGAGACCGGAACGTTGGAGACGCTGCGCCGCTACCGCACTGCCTTTGCGGGACTGGTGGAGCGCCATGACGGCCGGATCGTGAATACCTGGGGCGATGCTGTGATCGCCGAGTTCGCCAGCGTCGTCGAGGCCGTGCAATGCGCGGTCGAAATTCAGCAGGAAATTTCCAACCAGGATTCGGACCCACCTCACGCGAACCCGATGCGGTTTCGCATCGGCATTAACCTCGGCGATGTGATGGTGGACGGGTCCGACATCTACGGCGACGGAGTCAATATCGCGTCGCGGCTGCAAGAGCTCGCCGAACCCGGCGGCGTTGTGATCTCAAGCTCCGTCTACGATCAGGTGCACAACAAATTGTCCGTTGGCTTCGACTGTCTCGGCCAGCGACCAATGAAGAACGTTGCTCCCATGACCAGCTATCGCGTGGCCATGAGCCGCCAAAGCGCTGGGCGACGGAGCTTCCCGGTTGACGAAAGCCTCCCTTCCCAGGGGCGGGCAGTTGCAGATTCGGAAACTGGCGCGCGATGGATTGATAGCAGGCACGAGCCATCCACCTGGATGGGCTTCGTCTCGGATTGGCTGGCGAAGCTGCCCCGCCCGGTCGCAGTGGCCCTCACGGTTTCGGGCTTTCTGATTCTGATCAACGTTTTCACCGGCATGCACAAGATCTGGTTCCATTGGCCAGTCGCAGCATTGCTCTTCGGCGCCCTCTTACGGACAGCGCTCCGGCAGCGACCCGAGCCGAACAGCAAGCGGGAGCGCCAAACGAGTCGGGAGTGAGACGGTCGCTTCAGGTTATGACTTGAGCATGACCTCTTCGGAAAATCGCATCACACTTTTCCGGATCATGCTCTAGTCGTTGTCATCATCATAGGGACGTGGTGGCGCGGCGACAGGCGGCGGCGCATTGTTGTAGCGCGGCGGCGGCACAGACCGGCCGCGCGGGACCGGCTGCTGCGGCTGGGCCTGGTTGTTCGACTGGAACACCGCCCGGCATGCGCTCGAAAGCTGCGGCGTGTTCTGCTGCAGGCAGGCCACAATGCGGTTCGTATCCGGAATCTGGTCGCTGCACAGGCGCCAGACATCCGGCGTGCACGCCATCTGCTGTTCCATTGTGCCGCGATAGTCCTGGGCTGATGCCGCGCCCTGCGCGACGATGCCGCTGACTGCAAGCGCCAGACCCAGCGCAATTCGCTCTGTTCGCATGTCCCGATCCTTCTCGCTTTCCTTGATTTGTCTTCAATCAATGAGACGCGGTCAGGTTCTGAACCAACAAAAAAATGTGAAAGTGCGACGGGAACCTATTCCACCCGGCCGATCTTCTTCACCGCCGCGATCAGCCGTGAGCTGTCCGTCGCCACGAATTGCGAGAATGCCGGCGCGTCCTGATAGGCGGCCAGACTGCCCGAGGCCTCGAAGCTCCTGAGCACATCCGGACTCGTCATCACCTTCGCCATCGCTTCGCGCAGGCGGCTCGCGACCGGCGCAGGAAGAGCGCTCTGTGCAAAGAGCCCGGCCCAGATGTACATCTCGACGTCCTTGTAGCCGAGCTCCTGAAAGGTCGGAACGTCGGGGAAGCTCGCGATGCGCTGTGCGCCGCAATTGCCGAGCACGCGCAGCTTGCCGTCGTCGACCTGCGGCTTCAGGGTGCCGGGCGCGGCTGCTATCGCCTGCACGGTGCCGCTGAGCAGCGCGGTCAGCGCCGGGCCCGCGCCGCGGAACGGAACATGCAGCAATTTGATGTCGGCGCTGCTCGCGAACATCTCCATCGCGACATGCAGCGTCCCGTAAGGACCGGACGAGCCGTAAGTGATCTGGCCCGGCCGTTTCTTCGCATCCTCGACGAAATCCTGCGCCGTCTTCCACGGCGCCGAGGCCGGCACAGCGAGCAGCGTCGGATCGGCCAGCACGCGCGCGATCGGCATGAACTGCGAGACCTCGTAGGCGACGGGTCGGTCGAACAGACGGTCGGCCTCGGGGAGCACGGCGAGCGAGGACAGCGTCATCAGCAGCGTGTAGCCGTCGGGCTCTGCACGCGCCGCCGCGGCATTGCCGACCGATCCGCCGCCGCCACCGGCGCGGTTGTCGACGATGACGGGCTTGCCGAGGATCCGCTCCAGCGCCATCGCGACCGGACGCGCGGCAAGATCGGCCTGACCGCCCGCCGGAAACGGCACGATCATGGTGATGTTGCGCACCGGATAGGCTTGCGCGAAGGCCTTGTCAGGTAAAGCAGCCCGCAACAACGGCAGTGCCGCAGCCGCGCGCAAGAGATCGCGTCGATCCATCATAGTCCCCTCGCCCCCGATTTTCTTTGTTTCGCTGGCAGCCTAACGCGCCGAGCGGCCAGAACAAGGCGTTTACGAAGTATTGACCATGTTCGGCCCGGCCCGGAACGCATCCGTGAACCCGCTGTTGCCCTCTTGAGGGAGTGAGTGATGCGGAATCTTGCGACCATCGACGTCGCCCTGGACGAGATGCTGGTGAATCTCGCAGCGATCGTCATGCAGCTTTCAAAGCCCGAATTGACGCGAACGCCGGAAGCGCGGCGCGCCTTGGCGCAATCGGTCCATCAATACGCCGCCTGCGCGGCACGCTCGACGGACCCACGCGTGCACGAATTGAAGACGCAGCTGGAAGGGACGCTGAAGCCTGCCTTGCGCATTGTCGCGATCAACGGCGTGAAGGTGTCGTGATCGGAAGTCGTAATCTGAAATGGTGGGCACGCTTCGCTTTGCCCACCCTACGATAGTTGTGCGGAGGATCGACGAGCGAGATCTCGTAGGGTGGGCAAAGGCGCGCTCTTCGCGCGCCGTGCCCACCATCATTCTCCGAACTGCCCCGCGATATGCCGCATATCCCCTCCCCAATCCACGGGGAGAGTGCCTTGGTCGACGTAGCGATGGAAGCTGCTGAGGGACCAATCGCGCGCACGCGTGACGAGGCCATGCTTCACTGGATTGAAGTGGATGTAATCGACGTGGCGCTCCAAGTCCGCGTCGTCTCGAATCGCGTGCTCCCAGTAGCGGCGCTGCCAAATGCCCTTCTCGCGCTTGAGCAGCTTACTCGCGGAGCGCTCTTGCGGTTCTAACCCTCGCGAAAAGCCGCCCTTGATCAGATTCCACCGCGACGAAAAATCGACGTCGCGGTCTGGAAGCGACCAAATGGCATGGAGATGGTCGGGCAGGATACAGATTGCGACCGTCTCGAACGGACGGCGCTGCTGGACAGTCTGGTAAATTCGCCTCAGGCGATCAACGTGATCCACCAGCAGAGTGCTTGAACGATCGGCGAGCACGACCGTAAAGAAGAATGTGCTGCCCTGTGCGCGCCGATATCGAGACATCTGCGATCCCATCAGGCAAAGGCGTGGGCACGCTTCGCTTTGCCCACCCTACGATAGCCGTTTGCAGGATAGACTAGCGAGATCACGTAGGGTGGGCAAAGCCGCAACGCGCCGTGCCCACCAAGGGATCTACCCCGCTTTGTTGACACCTTTCTTCGGCCGCCGCTTGCAGGTGCCCGGCAGTTTCGCCGCGAGAAAATCGCCGAGCGCTTCCACGCGTGCGGGGCGCGGGCCGCCGGGTGGCGTCACCAGATGCACGGCGCCTTCGGCCTGCTTCCAGTCTTTCAGGATCACCTCGACTTCGCCGGACGAAATCGCCTCGCCGACGATGAACTCGGGCAGCTCGGCGATGCCGAGGCCGGCGATCAGCGCCGGCATCACCGCTTCACCGTTGTTGACGCGAAGCTGTCCGCCCGGACGGACGCTGGCCTGCTCGCCTGCCGAATTGGTGTAGTTCCAGACATTGGGCGTGGAGAGATAGGCGTAGCTGAAGCATTTGTGTTCGGCGAGATGCATCGGATGCGTCGGCCGGCCATGTTTCTTGAGGTAGGACGGCGCGGCCACCGTGAAGCGCGGCATGGTGAAGAGCCGCCGTGCGATCAGCGAAGAGTCCGGCAGCCGCGCGATCCGCACCGCCATGTCAAAACCCTCGCCGATCAGATCGATCGTCGCATCGCTCAGATGCAGATCGACCGAGACCTCCGGATAGGTTTCGAAGAACTCCGGCAGCAACGGCGCCACCGCCTTGATCCCGAACGTCATGGGCACAGCGAGCCGGACCAGGCCGCGCGGCGCCACCGATTGCGCCAGCGCCTCGTTCTCGGCCGCCTCGCCGTCGACGAGCAGACGCGTGGCGCGTTCGGCGAGCTTGTGCCCGGCATCGGTCAGCGCCAGCCGCCGCGAGGTGCGGTTGAACAGCCGGGCACCGAGTCGTTCCTCCAGCCGCGTGACCGCCTTGGACACCGTTGCCTTGGACATCGCGAGCTCGCTCGCGGCCCCTGCAAACGACCGTAATTCCACGACTTTTGCGAAAATCGCGAGCGCCTCGAAATCGGGGAGTTTTGCCATGTGCGCCGGTCCAATTGGGGTATTCTGGGAAACAATGCGTTTCAACAGTTTCTATTTCTATACCACAGACGGAGGCTTATCCAAGAGTCACCAGACATTCAGGAATGGAGAAATCCAATGAACAAGAAGCTCTCAGGCAAGGTTGCCCTCGTCACCGGCGGCTCGCGCGGCATCGGCGCGGCCTCGGCCCGCGCTCTCGCCGATGAAGGCGCGGATGTCGCCATCAGCTATGTCGCCTCGCCCGAAAAGGCCGAAGCGGTCGTCACCGAACTGAAGGCCCGCGGCGTCAAGGCCCGCGCTTTCAAGGCCGATCAGGCCTCGGCCAAGGACGTGACGCAGCTCGTCAATGACGTCGCCAGGGAATTCGGCCATCTCGACATCCTCGTCAACAATGCCGGCGTTGCCGCCGGCGGCGCGATCGACGATGCGAAGGCTGACACGGCCGCGCTCGAGCGGCAGGATTCCATCAACGTACACGGCGTTATCGCGGCGATCCGCGCTGCCTCGCAATTGATGGGCGAAGGCGGCCGCATCGTCACCGTCGGCTCCATGCTCGCCGACCGCGCCTCGTTCCCGGGGCTTGCCGACTACGTCGCCACCAAGGCAGCCGTCGTCGGCTACACCAAGGGCGCGGCACGCGACCTCGGCCCGCGCGGCATCACCGTGAACGTGGTGCAGCCCGGCTCGATCGACACCGACATGAACCCGAAGGACGGCGGCGAGTTCGCCGAGACGCAGCGCAAGCAGCACGCGCTGCAGCGCTTCGGCCGCCCCGAGGAAGTCGCCGCCGGCGTCGTGTTCCTCGCAAGCCCGGAAGCCTCCTTCGTCACCGGCACGGTGCTCAACGTCGACGGCGGGTTCGGCGCCTGATCAAGGCGGCAGCCGTTCAACCCAAAGGATCACACAAAGGAATTACGCAAATGATCGAACTCAGACCTTTCGCAAAGCTCGGCGGCGCCGATCACGGCTGGCTCAAGGCCAAGCACCATTTCTCCTTCGCCAGCCACTACGACCCGAACAACATGGGCCACGGCGCCCTGCGGGTGTGGAACGACGACGAGATCGCGCCGAACACCGGCTTTCCCGCCCATCCTCACGCCAACATGGAAATCATCACCTATGTGCGCGAGGGCGCGATCACCCATCAGGACAGCCTCGGCAACGAGGGCCGCACCGAAGCGGGCGACGTGCAGGTGATGAGCGCCGGCAGCGGCGTCCGCCACTCCGAATACAATCTGGAGCCGACCAAGACCCGGATCTTCCAGATCTGGATCGAACCGACCGCGCGTGGCGGCCAGCCGACCTGGGGCTCGAAGCCGTTTCCGAAGGCGGATCGTTCCGGCAAGCTCGTCACCATCGCCAGCGGCGACGAGAACGACAAGGACGCCTTGCCGATCCGCGCCAATGCACGGGTGCTGGCGACCACACTGAAGGCCGGCGAAACGGCTGAGTATTCAGCTCAGAAGTCGCGCCACCTTTATCTCGTGCCGGCGGCAGGCGCGGTCGAAATCAACGGCGTGCGCGTCAATGCCCGCGACGGCGCCGCGATCCGCGACGAGGACAGGCTGAAGATCACGGCTCTGGAAGATTCCGAGCTCGTGCTCGTCGACGCGGCTTAAGCGCTATCCGTCATGGCCGGGCTTGTCCCGGCCATCCACGCCCCTCCACCAGCAAGCAAGATCGTGGATGCCCGGGACATCTAGCGCGAAGACGCGCTTCGCGCTTCTGCCCGAGCATGACGTCCCCCACAAACAGTCAACATCGATCCCAACGGAGACCACCATGACCAAAGTTCTCGTCCTCTATTATTCCGCCTATGGCCACATCGAAGCGATGGCCAACGCTGTTGCCGAAGGCGCGCGCGAGGCCGGCGCCACCGTCGACATCAAGCGCGTGCCCGAGCTGGTGCCGGCCGAAGTCGCCAAGGCGTCCTATTACAAGGTCGATCAGGCAGCACCCGTCGCCAAGATTGAGGACCTCGTCAATTACGACGCAATCATCGTCGGCACCGGCACCCGTTTCGGCCGCATGGCCTCGCAGATGGCGAACTTTTTGGACCAGGCCGGCGGACTCTGGGCCAAGGGCGCTCTGCACGGCAAGGTCGGCGGCGCCTTCACCGCGAGCGCGACCCAGCATGGCGGCCAGGAGACGACGCTGTTCTCGATCATCACCAATTTGCTGCATTTCGGCATGGTCGTGGTCGGTCTGAACTATGGCTTTGCCGGCCAGATGAAGCTCGACGAGGTCACCGGCGGCGCCCCCTACGGCGCCACCACGATCACCGGCGGCGACGGCAGCCGCCAGCCCAGCGCCAACGAGCTCGCCGGCGCACGCTACCAGGGCCGCCAGATCGCGGAGACCGCCAAGAAACTTCATGGCTGAACTTCATGGCTGAGCGCAGTTAGACTTTACGTACGAACGACTGCATGGCTGATGCGACGGGGGCGGCATTCTCATTCGGGAATGCCGCCCCATCTACGTGGTCGGGATATTTGACCAAAAGCGATACGAATGGCTTTCGAACTCTTGTTGATCGCGCAGATGATCCGCAAGCCTGCGCAAGCATTGGCGCGGCGCTGGTATTGCCGCAGCCTGTTCCGCGCCTCGCGCGGCCGGCTGCATTGCGCCGGGTGCGCGAAATCGTAAGGCGCGAGCGATCCGTCACGCCTGCGTGAGGTCGGCGTGGGGCTTGATTGAATCCGTCGGAACGGGTGCCGCAGCCGTCGAAAGCCACCAGCCCTCACCGGCAAACCAGCATGTCTCGTCCGGAGCGCCGCCTCTGCGCAGCGACTGCACGCTCTCCCATCCTTTCGCGAACGCCTCGGCCAATCGCCGGCCGGCATCCGCGTCCTGCAGTCCCGCGCAGCCGATGAACTGGGCTCGACTCAGGAATTTCGCCGGCCAGACCGCGCCCTCGTCCGGGCGCGTGATCATCAACATGCCACCGAGCACGCCCTCCGGCGCCAACGGAAACACCAGCCGGCCGCCGGGCCGCAGCGCATCGAGCCATTCCGTGGCCGGCTGCGCCGCACCCGCACAGACATAGATCACATCCGCTCCCGGTAAATCGGACGCGATGCCCGAGCGATCTTCCAGCTCGACATGCCGGATGTGCTTCAGATTTTCGCGCGCGAGCGCCGCCAGGCCTTCGTCGATCTCATAGGCATGGACACGGCCCGAAGGTCCCGTGAGCTCGGCGAGAATGGCCGTGTAGTAGCCGCTGCCGGCGCCGATCTGGATCACCGTCTCGCCTTCCTTCACGCCACAGCCGCTGAGCCAATAGGCGTGCGCGCCCGGCATCCCGATATTGAGGCCGCGCGCCGGGTCCAGCGCCAGAAGCGTGTTCTGATAGAGGAAGGCGGGGTCGTCGTCGGGCGTCACGACGTAGGGATGGCCACCGACGGAGATCGACCATGGTCCGGGTCCGACGAAGGGTTCGCGCCTGACCGTGCGAAAGGCCTGCTCGATACGGGGATCCGTCGTCTTGGCTGCGGCGCAGATCAACTGTGCATAGAATGCGCGATATTTCGCCGAACGATCTTCCATGTCGCCTCCGGAAAGCGGAGACGACGATAGCACAACGCGCGCGATCATCGAAGCTCGGCGCAATCGAAGGCTTTGTGACAGCCCGGTGACGTGTCGATCGCGCGGGCCACGCCTCAACCGCGTTCGGTCTTCTTCCTGATGAGGTCTTTACCGATCGGTCGCGCCGGCTCGCTCCGCAGCACGAGCGAGGTCGTCACAGCGCCGAAGCCGGCGATACGATCCACGATCGTCTCCAGATCTTCCGGCGCCGGAACCAGCACCTTGAGCACGAAGCAATCATCGCCGGTCACGCGATGGACTTCGACGATGTGCGGAATCTCGCTGAACCGTTTGAGGCAGGTCTTGATGTGCTCATGCGAGGTGCGCAGGCGGACCAGCGCCATCAGGCCGAGCCCTAGCGCGCGCGGATTGATGCGGGCGCCGTAGCCTTCGATAATCCCGGCTTCCTCGAGCCGCTTCACGCGCTCGGAGATGGCCGGCTGAGACAGCCCGACGGAACGGCCGAGCTCGGACAGCGGCACGCGCGCATTGGCCTGCAATGCCTCCAGGATCTTCAGATCCTTGGTGTCAATGCTTCCGAAGCGATCCAAGACAATTCTCCATTCCACCTTGAGATCATCGGCAGATGATCTCTTTCGCCGATGACTTGCCATGTGACGCAGCACCAAGACCGGCCACACTGCACGTGCATCTCAGATATCACGGGACGATCATGCACGACATCATCACCTTGCCCGGCCTCGGCGGCTCCGCAGAGACTCATTGGCAGACACTCTGGGAGCGCAACGATACACGTTTCACGCGGTTTCAGCCGGCGAGCTGGGACCGGCCGGAGCTCGCCGATTGGGAGCAATCCCTGGATCAGGCGGTCGGGCGCTGCGCGAAGCCGCCCGTGCTGGTCGCGCACAGCCTCGCTTGCCTGCTGGTGGCGCACTGGGCCACGCGCTTCCCATCCACGATCGCGGGTGCTTTTCTGGTCGCGGTGCCCGATCCCGATGGCGCCAATTTTCCCGCGGAGGCGGCTGCGTTCAAGCCGGTGCCGGACCGCACGCTGCGCTTCCCCTCGCTCATCATCGCCAGCACCGACGATCCGTTTGGCAGGCTCGATAAGACGCAGCAGCGGGCGCGTGCCTGGAAGTCCGGTCTGATCGTGCTGGGCGCCCTTGGCCACATCAATGCGTCGAGCGGGCTCGGCGACTGGCCGCAGGGTCGCGCGCTGCTGGACGCCTTCAGTGCCGGCCTTTCGAGATGACGCAGGTACGGACGGCCTCCGTCACCGCATCTTGCGTATCGCCCGGCTGGCGACGGCGGCGAGCCTGGGATAGCGACGCAGGTTCTGCGCGGCATGGTCGCGCCATGCATAGGGAGCGCCGCGCCAGGACAGTGCGATGCTGACATCGGTCAATGCGACCTTCGCGGCGCCGAAGCGGCGCTTGTAGTCCTGGTTGCCGATGCTGAGATCGAAACGGCGCACGCCCTCTGCATGCAGCGCCGCCATGGTACGCTCTGTGACGAGCAGCCCCGGCGAGCAGTTCGACCATGAATCGCCGGCGTGGCTGATGCGCAGGAGGAAATAGCTCGCACCAAACCTGACACCGAACGTGGTGGCGACGACGGCCTCGTCGCAGACCAGCGCCGAGATGACGGCATAGCCTTCCGCGATACCCTGGCGGGCGACCTCGCGATAGAATCGGGCATGAACGTCGTCGTTGAGGACGAAGCGCGAGCCGAGCTTTCGCATGCGGGCCTGCTGCTGGACATCCATCACGTCCAGCAGCTCGCGCGCACGCGCGACATCCGTGGCGATCTCGAACCGCGCGCCGGCATGACGGCTGAAGACCCGCCAGCAGCGCGGCATCTGCATGCGCTTGATCGAGGCCCGATAGGCTTCATAGTCGTCGCCCGACAGCACGAGGTTGCCGTTGAGCGAGCAAGATCCGATCCGTCCGAGCGACACCAGCGGGTTCGGCTTGCCACCGACATGGGCCGGCATCTTCTTCAGCCGCAGCAGATCGAAGCGGTCGGGCAAGGCGCGCACCGCATCGACCAGCGCCCTGCCGATCGCATCCGTCCCCGCAGCGTCCAACCCGGCATCGAGCGCCAGGATCGGCGCGTTGTTGTCGGAGACGCCGAGGTCGGCGAATTCGACGATGCGGATGCCGCGCCTGATGTGGCTGATCATCGGCACCACCGCGATGTCCTTGCCGGTCGCGGCATCGGAGATCAATGCGATCAGCGGCGCAAAGTCGTGAAACGCCTCGTACCATGCGCCGAGCCAGTAACCGTGCTGGAATGCGGTGCGATGCCCCGCGCTCAGGCGCGATGCGGCCTGCCGCCAGTCACGCACGAAATCGACAGCGATTCCCGACGTGCTGGACACAAGACCATCTGATTGCTCGACGCTGAGAAACGTCATCCGCGGGACATGCGATTACTGAATGTTTCCAGATAGATTATGTTTGTCGCAGACCACAAGTGACGTAACGGCTTATCGTTAAGCCAACATCACTATCGCTTCGGCTGCGACAAGCTGTCAGCGCTCCGGTTCCGTCTGTTCAACGCATTGGAACCTGGCGAGGAAATGCAGGCCAGCCACTGCAAGCGCGAACATGAACCAGATCGGATTCTGCCGTTCGAGCAGGAAGGTCTCGGTGGCGCCGTAATACAGGCCAAACAGCCATATGGTGAGGAACAGTTTTGCCAGCGCGCGACTACGGTTGTGAGCCTGGGCTGACTGGAAATTGCCGAGCGGTGCGAGCACGAAGACGAGGATCACCAGCAACAGCCCCGGCAAGCCGATGGTGACCGCGAGGTCGAGATAGCTGTTGTGGCTGTGCGCGGCGGACGTCGCCCATTCGGATCCCTGAGCGGTCTGCCGCGCGGTCACGTCGTCCCAGAAGGCCGCATAGCCGTGACCGATGATCGGCTTCTCGGCGACGGCCGCGAGCGCAAACTCCCAGATGGCGGAACGGCCGGTGAAGGTGGGATCGAGCGGAAGCAGCCGCGTCAGCGTCCCGAGCGCCGGGCTCAAGACGCTGCCGACCGTCAGCAGGTTCATCACGATCAGCGGCACGAAGCAGATGAGCCGCTTCAGCCACAGGCCTGGCGTGACATAGACCAGCGAGGCGAGCCCGTAGATCGCAAGGCACAGCACCGTCGACGTCTTGCCGCCGGTGAAGATCAGGAAGATGCCGGCCAGCGCGGCGATCGCCGGTCCCATCACGAACGACCCGACGCCGCAGAGATAAATGCCGACATAGACCAGGATGGTCATCACCGGCGAAGCGATGTTCTTGTGGCCGAAGCTGCCGCGCCAGTCGCCGGCAAGCTGCGGCTCAGTGAGGTCGAGCGCGGTGTGCATCGAATATTGCGGCGCGAGGAAGACGCCGAGATAGCACAACACCAGCAGCACGAGCGCGGCGCCGCCAAGGCACAGGTTGAAAGTCCGCTGTGTCGGCGGCAGCAATGGCAACAGCACGGCGAGCGACGTCACGCTGACCGCCAGCACGAAGCGCTGGATCGAAACGCCGCGACTCTCGGAGAAGACGATGTTGATCAACAGCCAGCCGACCAGGCAAAGATGCAGCGGCGTCACCAGGCTCTTCAGCGCTGGCGCATCGGTGCCGGCGACGAACAACATCGCGACCGCCGCCAGCAGACCCCAGGAGATATAGGTGAGCGCCATGCGCCCGCCGACGACCGTGGTCACATCCTCGTTGCGAAGGTCGGGAAACGGATCGAGCGTGATCAGCACCAGCAGCAGCGCCGCAACCGCGACGAGGCAGCGCGCCGCCTGCGCGGCATTCAGCCCCGCGAGCCCATCGTGCAGGACGCGACCCAGCGTTCGGGTCTCGACGTCGGTCATGTCAGCGGCGCTGCGATCCATGCTTCGATCCATGGCTCAAGGCAGGTGGTGAAGCCGGGAAAGCTTTGGGTCTAGCCCATCCTTGTTAAGCATCCGTCAACCAATAGGCCCGAGGCCTGCGTTGCCGCCTGCGGGCGCACGATGCTGCGCGCGATCTCGTAATATTGCAGCGCCCGCTGCTCCAGCGTGAGATTGTCAAGCACGAAGCCGCGCGGATCGAACGCATCAGCGGTGCAGCCGGCCCAGAAACTGTCCCAGCCCGCCTCGAACCCCGCGATGTCGATGAACTTGGCGCCGCAGCGGTCATCCCAATACGGCACCGACGACACCGGCGCGAACTGGACGCGGTGCGGATAATAATCCGGGTCGCGCCACGGGCCGCCGGGATCCCATGCGAACACCGGCACGCCGCAGGACAGAGCCTGCTGATAGGCGATGCCCTGGCTTTCGTTCTGGCACAGGAAGATCATCGCGCGCGAGCGCGCCAGCGCGGCCTGATAGTCTTCTTCCTTGTAGCTGCCGTAGCGCAATTCCGTGAACGAGCGGCCCTCCTTGAGGAGGCGGGCGCGAACGGGCTCGATCAGCTCCGGCGCATAGCGCTCGCGGTCCCAATGGACCTTGTCGTAGATCAGGACGTCGACGGTCTTTTGCGACGGCGCCGACGGTGCCCAGAGATCCGTGTCGATGCCGATCGGCCAAGCCTCCGTGTCGGGCCAGTACGGCCGGTACATGTCGACGTACCAAGGGCCGGGCACCACGACCTTCTTCACCGGCAGCCGCTTGAACAGATCAGGATCGTCCAGCGGATGATTGTGGGCGGCGACGCCGAGCAGGATCGGATTCTTCCACGCGAACTTGTCGAGCAGGAAGGTGCGGCCAATGATGCAGGCAAGCTCGTCGGGATGTTGCGCGATGTAGCCGTAGTCGTTGACGCGGTAGCGGATGCCGAGCCGGTCGAGCCCTGCGCAGAGATTGAGGAACACGCGAAGCTGCCCGCTCATGCGCGGCTCGCCGAGCAGCATCCGGCGCGCCATGCGCCGCAGATGCCGGTCGCCGGGAAACCAGCGATCATCCTTGTCCTCGTAGAAGAGGTTGAGGACCATGGCATCGGGGTCGTGTTCGAACGTCTTTGCGGGCACTAGATCCATCCGCGGCAAACAGGTCCGCATTCTCGCATGGGACCGGCTGTCGCACTCTTCCAAATTTGCGACAGGCTTAATGCCCGCGGCTTAACGCTAATCTACGAAACCAGCGGCACGCAGGCCTTCGCGACAACGATTTGGCCGTAATGCGAGTATCATTCGCGCCGGGCCAATGTAGCGATTGATCGCAATGCCAGTCGGCAGATGCGCCCTGGTTAACAGACCTTTAAAGGCGAGCCGTGGCTCTGATCACCGCCGAAGATGTTCTCGATTTGCCGGCTACCTCGCGCGTCGTTCCGGCGCCGCGTCTCCCGCTGCCGGCCGGCTCAACCACATCGGTGTCCGTCGTCATTCCCGCCAAGAACGTTGCAGCCTATATCGGCGAAACCCTCGCCAGCGCACTGGCGCAAGGCGAGATCACCGAAGTGATCGTCGTCGATGACGGCTCGAGCGACGCCACCACGGCCATCGTCCGCGCCATTCGTGACCCGCGGTTGCGCCTGATGACCAACGACTCCGCCGGCGTATCCGCCGCGCGCAATCTCGGCGCACGATATGCGAGCGGCGAATGGCTGCTCTTCCTCGATGCCGACGACCGCCTGCGCCCCGGTGCGGTCGCGGCGCTGCTGGCGGCGGCCCGCAATGCTCCGCGCGCGGTTCTCGTCTACGGCGACTACAACACGATCGACAGCGAGGGACGGCAGATCGGCCGGCGGGGCCTGCTGAAGGGACGCCGCAAGCCGTCCGGCGACGTGCTGGCGCGACTCGCGGCGGGCAATTTCATCGTCAATGGCGGCATCGCGCTCGCACGAGCGGAGGCCTTCCGCGCCATCGGCGGCTTCGACACGTCCCTCAGATATTGCGAGGACTGGCATTGCTGGTGCCGCCTCGCCGCTATCGGCGAGTTCGAGTTCGCACCAAGGCTCCTGCTGGACTATCGCCTGCACACCGCCAACACCATGAATGCGGCCGTGCGGACGCCGAAGGACTTCTTCCCTGCGATCGCGCGGGTGTTCGACGATGGGCTGATCCTGGCGAGACTGCCCGAGGGCACGGCAGCCGGGCTGCGGCTGGCCGCCGAGATCCATCTTGTGACCTACTCGGCGATGCAGGCGGTCCGCTTCGGCAGATATCGCGACGCCCTCGCCTATCTCGGGATGGTCGGCCGGCGCTCGCTCAAATCGCTACCCCGCGCCGCGGTCAGGGTCGCCCTCGCCCGTTTGGGCATCTAACCCGCGTCACGACACGATTTTCGAGGCTTCATACGGCTTCGGTGCGAAGCCGAACGCTGCGAGCATGGAGCCAAGCGCGACCAGCGCGGGATGCATGGCGACGACGACCTTCGATGTCGCGAGCAGACGAGCGGAACGCACCAGCGACAGCGGCAGCCGTCCGAGCATCTGCGCGAACACTCGCGCCCGCGCGCCCGCGCTTGGTGCGGCCTTGTACTGCACGCGATAATTGATAGCGCCAATACGCAGGCCGCGCTTGGCGAGCCAGCCGAGGCTGGTGCGGCTTTGCGGCACGGTCTCGGTGATGACCGCCTCTGCCGTCCAGTGGAAGATCATGCCGGCGTCGCGGCACCGCACGAAGAAATCGCAGTCGCCGCCGCCGAGGAAATTGAAGCGCAGGTCGAAGGCGGGACGATCGAACCGCTCGAACGCCGCACGCGTGATCAGGCAGTTGCCACAGCCATAGATCAGCGGCACCGCGCCACTGTAGTCATAGGCGGGGCAGAAGGCGGGATGACGTGCCAGCCAGGGCTTGCTGTCGTCGTCGAAGACCGGCAGCACCGGCCCGCCGACCACGTCGGCGCCGGTCGCCTCCGCGGCGCGAACCATCAGCTCGAGCCAGTCGGGCGAAGCGATCTCGTCGTCGTCGATCATCAGGAAGCGGGTCGCGGCGGGAAACAGCGCCTGCGCCGTCTCGAAGGCGGCGTTGATCGCCTGGCAATTGCCCTGCCGCTTCTCGACCAGGCAAACGCCCTGGAGCCGGCCGTCGGCCAGATACTCCGCGGCAACCGGCGCGCTTTCGCGCCCCGCCGCGTCGTTCTCGACCATGACCACCGCGAAGGAGCGCGGCGTGCGCTGGCTCACGAGCGAGTCCAGTGTCAGCCGCAGATGGTGCGGGCGACGGAAGCAGGGAATACAGACGACGATGCCGACCGACAGGTCGATGACGCGGGAGCTCGCCGCGATCTCCCGGTTGGGATCGCGAACGGCATCCAAGATCCGGCTGGCGGAAAGGTCTGTCGGGATCAGCGTCATGGCATCCAAAATGTCCGAGATGTATTGAAAAAGCCCTGCGTCAATAGCGCAGGAATCGGCGCTGTCCTGCGACGGAACATCGACGCGGGACAGATCAGTCCCAAAATGAACGGCGGGCCCGAGGCTCGCGACGGCGCTACGCCGCCGATTTCCCGCCCTCCATACGCTTAACCGCTTTTGCGCGTTTCTCCTGCAAATTCCTGCATACGTGATAGTGCAATTCGCAGTCCATCACGCGGACAACAGCCCAACATGGACAATGCCGTAGTTAACGCCTGCCCGCATTAACCCGACCGTAAGCACCGCGACCGGTGAAGCGGCGCGGCACCGGATTTGCTCTTCGGGCATGCGAGATTTTTCCTGTAAATTTGAGTCGAACAAGCGCGGTCAGAAAAAATGAACAAGCCAGCCTCGATCGATTTCGCGACAGCCACGGCGATCCAAATCCCAGCGGCCGGTGCACGCACCCAGGCGCTGCACGATCTGGTCCCCGGCGAAGCCCGCAACAGCCTGCTCGCCGTCCACGACATGCTGCGCCGCGAACTACCGCAGGGCCAGCTCGCCACCTACGAGGCCGGCGGCGGCTCGTGCAGCGTCCTGCCACCGGAGCTGCTCAACCGCAGCAGGGTCACCGTCGTCGATATCGACGAGGATCAGGTCCGCAACAACACTTACGCGGACGAGGCGATCCTAGGCGACGTGCAGACTTACAGCTTTGGACGCGAAACCTTCGATCTGGTGATCTGCTACAACGTGATCGAGCATCTGCCCCATGTCGATGCCGCGCTCCTGAATTTCCGCGACGCACTCAAGCCCGGCGGAATGATCCTGATCGGCGCACCCAATCCGCGCTCGCTGTCGGGCGTCGTCACCAAATATTCGCCGCACTGGTTTCACGTCTGGTTCTACCGGAATATCCGCGGCATCAAGGATGCCGGCCTGCCCGGCGAGCCGCCGTTCCCGACCTTCTTCCATCCGCTGGTGACGCTGCCGCGGCTCGAAGCATTCGCCGCATCCAACGGCCTCGAGATGATCTACCGCCGCGAGGTCGAGAGTCCGCGCTATCCCGAGATGCGCCGGCGCAAGCCGCTGTTCGCCGCTCTGGTCGATGCCGCCGCCGCCGTGATGAACGCCGTGCTGCCGGGCGGGATCGACGTTCGCCGCGGTGATTACCACGTCATTCTGCGGAAGCGCTGACAATCATGGCACGCGCGCGGTCCATCGCAGGACGAGTGACGCCTTGCGGCATCGCTGCGCGCGGTAACGAACCGTTAATCCCTTGGGGACCTCGGCGTCATCGCGACGCGTCGAAGAGTGGCATGCGCTTAAACGCTTTGTTTGCCATTTCGGTGAATAGTCCCTCAATGAGTATGGTTAATTTTCCCTGTTGCGTTGATTGGGCGCCTATATCCCGGGTGCGTGGCGTAAAGCGAAGAGTAACCCCTCAGCCCGCGGTCGTTGGAATGAAAGCTGGGGACTATGCTTGACTACAACCAGCCGATAGATCGGGCCGGACCGGAGGCCCCGCAGCAGAGGTCTCAAGCCGGCTTCAACGTGCTGGACCTCGTCAATCTGCTCTGGCGGCGAAAGATCGCGATTGCCGCTGCCGCGCTCCTCGGCGCGACGCTTGCCGTCACCGCGGGCAAGAGCGTGACGCCCCGCTACACCGCCACCGCCCAGCTCTATGTCGACCCGCGCGAGCTTCAGCTCGTCGATCGCGAGCTCACGCCGCGCGCGCAGGACGTCTCCGGCATGGCCATGGTGGTGGAGAGCCAGGCGCGCCTGATTACCTCGAACAGCGTGCTGCTCCAGGTGATCCAGCAGGCCAATCTGGACAAGGATCCCGAATTCGGCGGCGGCGGTGATGCCAGGAGCCTGATGTCGTCGCTGCTCGGCCTGATCGGCCTCCAGCCCCGCGCGCCCTCCGCCGCGGAGACGAAGGAAGTGCAGCTCGCGGCACTCGACGCGCTGAACAGGCACATCACGGTCCGCAAGACCGAGAAGAGCTTCATCGTCGACATCGAGGTCTGGTCGACCGATCCGGCGAAAGCGGCGATGCTCGCCAACACGCTGACAAATGCCTACCTCGCCGAATCCCGCAACTCGCAGGCTTCGGCCGCGCGACGCGCCACCAACGATCTCTCCGGCCGCCTCAAGGAGTTGCGCGAGCGGCTGCGCAGTGCCGAGACCGCGCTCGCCACCTACAAGGCCCAGAACAATTTCGTCGGCACCCAGGACGCGCTGATCAGCGACCAGCAGCTCTCCGCCAGCAACCAGCGGCTTTCCGCGGCCCGCGCGGCGACGATGGACGCACAGGCGCGGCTCGACCAGATCGAGGCGAGCCGGCGCACCGCTGCCGATGCCGGCGCGAATTCGGAAGCGCTACAATCGCCGACCATCGCGAACCTGCGCGCGCAATATGCCGACGCGCGCAAGAAATATGCGGAGCAGGCCGGCGAGCTCGGCCCGCGGCATCCGGCGCTGCGCCAGACCGAGAAGCAGGTCGAGGATCTCAAGCGCACCATCAACGAAGAGATCGATCGCTTCGCGCAGTCCGCCAAGAACGATCTGACGCGCGCCCGCGATTTTGAAGCCTCGCTCAACCGGGCCCTGGAAGCGCAGAAGCGGCAGAGCGTTCAGCTCAGCCAGGCCGCCGTGCGTCTGCGCGAGCTCGAACGCGAGGCCGATGCCAGCCGCGACGTCTATCAGTCCTTCCTCAAGCGCTCGCGCGAGACCGAGGAGCAGGAGACCCTGAACACCTCGGCGGCCCGCGTCATCGGCGAAGCCACCGTGCCGCAGCGGCGTTCGTTCCCGCCGGCGATGAGCATGTTCGCCATGATCGGCTTCATCTTCGGCGCGCTCGCTGCCGCAAGCTGGTTCGTCGCGGCCGAGCTGCTGTCCGCCGGTGCGACCGCGCCGGCAGCGCCCACACCGGCCCGTCGTGAGCGCACGCCGGCACAGCGGGCTCCGCGAGCGCCAGAGGTGTCGCGGACACCGGAGGTAGCCCAGCCGCAGCCGGCTCCGCGAGCTCCGGAGGTTGCGCAATCTCTACCGGAACTGGCCGCGCCATCGCTGCAGCCTGAGATGGACGAAAACACGCTGATCGGAAAGCCGCTGATCGCGCGCCTCCAGGAGGCCGACGTCATTCACACGCTCGGCGCCATCCTCGCCACCGGCGGCGGCGTCGATCTGACCCGGCTGGGCTGGCCGACGCTCCGCCCCGGGTTTCCGCTGACGACGCTGCTCAACGCCTGGCGCGACATGCGCACTGCTGTGGCCCGGCGTGCCGGCGGCAAGGCCATGCCGGTCATCGCGCTGGTCGGCGCGGGGGAGACCACCGGGCGCAGCGTGACCGCGCTGAATTTCGCACTCGCGGCCGCGCGCGACGGCGCCCGCGTGCTGATGATCGATGCCGATCATCAGGCACACTCGCTCTCCAACAAGGTGAGCCGCCCCGGCAAGAGCGAGCCGAGCCGGCTCGGCTGGCTCTCGATCGGCAGCAAGGCCTCGCGCGAGATCAAGACGGTCAACGGCATCTCGGTGCTGCCGGCCGCCGACGGCGATGCCGGCAAAGCGACTGAGGCCATCCGCAAGGCCATCGAGCAGGCGCGCGCCGCCGGCGGCTACGATCTCGTGATCCTCGACGGCCCCGTGACGCCGCTTGGTGCGGCCAGCCGCAAGCTGCTCGACGACACCGACGCGCTGGTGGCGGTGCTGCCGACCAGCCTCGACATCAACGACGGCCTGGAAGAAATCCTGAACACGCTCGGCCGCGCCGAGCGCAAGCTCGTCGGCGTCGTGCTCGACGAGCTCACCCCCGCAACTCAAGCGCGCCAGCGAGGCAGACAATATGCTTGAGCGCCGCGTCAATCTGGACGGCCGGGCCGCAACCGCCGACGTGCCGCGGATCACTATCGGCGGCCTTCGCATGGCCGCGCTCGACCTGGAAGCAACTGCCGATTTCATGATCGAGGCGACCGATCCCGACAATCGCATCGGCCGTCCGCTGCACCTGACCTCGGCCAATGGCGAGGTGCTGGCGCGCTGCTCGACCGAACCGGAGACCGAACGCCTGTTCCGCGGCGCCGACCTCATCAACGCCGATGGCCAGCCGCTGGTCGCGGCGTCAAAGCTGCAATCCTGGTTTCCGCTGCCGGAGCGCGTCGCCACCACCGATTTGTTCCACGTGGTCGCGCGCAAGGCCGAAGCCGTCGGCCGCACTTTCTACATGTTCGGTGCCAGCGAGGAAGAGAACGCCGCGGCGGTCGCGAATGTCCGGCAGCTGTATCCAAACCTCAAGATCGTCGGGTACAGCCACGGCTATCTGCGCGGCGACGCCCTGCGCGCGAAAGTCGAGGAGATCAACGCGCTCGCCCCGGATTATCTCTGGGTCGCGCTCGGCGTGCCCAACGAGCAGGCATTCGTCGAGCAATACACGCCGCTGCTGACCAATGTTGGCGTTATCAAGACATCCGGCGGCTTGTTCAACTTTTTATCGGGCAGCCGGTCCCGCGCGCCGCAATGGATGCAGAAGATCGGACTCGAATGGGCCTGGCGCACATGGCTCGAGCCGCGCCGCCTGCTCTGGCGCTATTTGACCACCAACCCTCGCGCGCTCTATCTTCTCTTCAGCCGCAAACGGCCTTCCAATCGCTGAGAGAAGAGTAGAAGACGACATGACCGACCGACCGACCGTCCTCGTCACAGGGGGCGCGGGCTATATTGGCTCGCATGCCTGCCGCGCACTGTCTGCCGCCGGCTATCAGCCCGTCGTTTATGACAATCTCTCGACAGGTCATCGCAGCTTCGTCGCCGGCCCGCTGGTGACGGGCGACCTGCTCGACGGCGCCGCGCTGGCGCGCGCTTTCGCCGACCACAAGGTCACGGCGGTGATGCATTTCGCGGCGGCAAGCCTCGTCGGCGAGTCCATGACCGACCCGCAGAAATACTACATCAACAACGTCCAGGGCACGCTGTCGCTGCTGCAGGCGATGCGCAACGCAGGCTGCCAGCGCATCGTTTTCTCCTCGACCGGCGCGGTCTACGGCAACGCCGATTCCAAGGAGCTGCCGGAGGACTTCCCCTGCGCACCGATCAATCCCTACGGCGCGTCGAAATGGATGATCGAGCGCATGCTCGCCGATTATCGCGCAGCCTATGGCTTCGGCGCGTTCTGCCTGCGCTATTTCAACGCCAGCGGCGCCGACCCGGCCGGCGGCATCGGCGAATTGCGTGACAACGAAACCCATCTCATTCCGCGCGCCATGATGGCGCTGCAGGGCCATGTCGACTTCGCCGTGTTCGGCGACGATTACGACACGCCCGACGGCACCGCGATCCGCGACTACATCCACGTCACCGACCTCGCTGCGGCGCATGTCGCAGCACTGAAGCTCCTGGAAACGGGACATGCCGGCGGCAGCTTCAATCTGGGCACCGGCTCCGGCTTTTCGGTCCGCGAGATCCTGAACGCCATCAGGCAGGAGACCGGGCGCGAGGTGCCGCACACCATGAAGCCGCGTCGCGCCGGCGATCCCACCTATCTGGTCGCCGATGCCTCCGCCGCGCGAAAAGTGCTGAACTTCGTGCCGCGCCATTCCGATCTAAAGACGGTGATCCGGACTGCCTGGGCCTGGCACCAGACAGCGCATCCGCTCAGGACGCGCTAGACGCCCGTATTACGACTTGCCGGTCGGGCCCCCGAGCAGCTAAAGAGATTGTCACAGCCGGCGGCGGCGCATGTCCCGACCGCCGCATGTTGCTCTTATGGCCGCCAATGGAAGCGGCATGTGAGGCTCCGCCAATAGCGCGAGCCTGTTCTTCACAGCGAAGGCCACGATCGAGTCCGGGCATCGGCCTGCTTTCAGGCGCGGCCCAGGGAGCACGGAGCGAATGCATCAGGCCGCAAGCCTGCAATTCGAGCGCGTGATGGACGAGCTCGTCCTATGGCACGCCGTGCCGGAGGACGAACGCTCGCCCGCACCGGCCTGGTGGTGGGGACCGGCGATGGCGGTGGTCGACGCGCACGAGCCGATGCGACAGGTGTGGTGTTGTGAGCTGGGCCTCGGCGACGGCTCAAGCTTTGCCGAAGGTGCGCATGCCCTCCTTGAGCTGTTCGCCGAGCAAACCTCGCAGCCCTGGCCGGATGATTTTCCGCGCAAAGCGGACGTCAAGCAAGACAACGTCCGCGAGCTGCACCCGCAGCCGTCAGATGACAGCGCGTTTCAGCCGTAACGCCGCGGCTTCGGTCGCAGCGAGGTCAGGCTCCGGCTGGAGCGGCGGCGCGACAGGCAGCTCGATCGGCCGCAGCAGCTCGGCCATCTGCCGCGCCGGCACCGGCTTGGAGATGAGGAAGCCCTGCATCTCGTCGCAGCCATGGGCGCGCAGGAACGCTTCCTGCTCGGCGTTCTCGACGCCTTCGGCGACCACGGTCATGCCGAGCGCCTTGCCCATGCTGATGATCGCCTGCGCGATCGCCTGGTCCTCCGAATCCTGCGGCAGGTCGCGCACGAAGGAGCGGTCGATCTTGATGGTGTCGATCGGAAAATGCTTCATCAGCGACATCGACGAATAACCGGTGCCGAAATCGTCGATGGCGAGGCGGATGCCGCGGCTCTGGATGGCGTCGAGCACCTTCAGCGCGCGACCGACATTGCGCATCATCATGCTCTCGGTGACCTCGAGCTGGAGCAGTACCGGCGACATGCCGGACGCCGCCAGCGCCTCGTCGACGTCCTGCAGCAGATGTTCGTCGACAAACTGCCGCGGCGACAGGTTGACCGCCATCGACACCGGCAACAGGCCGCGGCGCTGCCAGGCCATGGCCTGCGCGCAAGCCTCCTTCACCACCCAGCGGCCGATCGGCACGATCAACCCGGTCTCTTCCGCAAGCGGAATGAACTGCGCCGGCGAGATGCTGCCGAGATCCGGGTTCGTCCAGCGCAGCAGCGCTTCCACGCCGGTGATCTGGCCGGTCTCCATGTCCACCTTGGGCTGGTAGTTCAGCGAGAACTGCTCGCGCTCCAGCGCCCGGCGCAGCGCGCTCTCGAGCGACAGCCGCTCGATCGACTGCGTCTTCACCTCCTTGGAGAAGAAGCGATAGCCGTTCTTGCCGTCTTCCTTGGCGAGATACATCGCCATGTCGGCGTTCTTGGTCAGCGTCTGAACGTCGGAGCCGTTGGCCGGATACATCGCGATGCCGATCGAGGCCGTGGTGTGGCACTCGTGGCCGGCCAGCTCCATGGGCTCGGCGAGCGCCACGAGCAGTCCGGTCGCGATGCGCTGGACGTCGTCGATTTCACCGCACTGGTCGAGGATCACCACGAACTCGTCGCCGCCGAGGCGTGCGACAACGTCGGTTTCCCGCAGCGCGCCGCGCAGCCGGCTCCCCACTTCGAGCAGGAGCAGATCGCCGGCCTCATGGCCGAGCGAATCGTTGATGACCTTGAAGCGGTCGAGATCGATGAACAACACCGCGAAGCGGTGATCGTGGCGCTGAGCTTCGTCGATCGCCTCCCGCAACAGCCCGTTGAAGGTCTCGCGGTTCGGCAGGTCGGTCAGGCTGTCATGCGAGGCGAGGTATTCGATCCGCTCGTCGGCCTCGTTCTTCTCGTCGGCGCGATCGAAATTCTCCATCGCGAAGGAGACGTTGTCGGCGAGGCGCTGCAACAGCTCGACGAACTCGGCCGTGAAAGTCTCCTGCTCGGTCGACATGTAGATCATGACGCCGACGGGCTGATCGTGCGTGATCAACGGGAACGCCGCGCCGGAGCGCGCGCCGTCGCCTTGCAGGACGGCGTGGAAGGCGCTCACACGGCTGTCGTTGACATAGTCGTTGCTGACACAGGGCTGCCGGGTGCGGAACGCGGTGCCGCTCATGCCGCGCCCCTCGGGCCGGTCGGCGTCGATGGAGAGACGAACGTTCCTCGTGGTCTCGGCGGACGGCCCCGCGGCCGCGACGATCGCGAGCTGGTCGCTGTCGGCCTTGGCGAGCGCAATGGTCGTCGAGGTGAACTTGCCGCCGGTGGATGCGGCCTGACACACCAGCTCGAACAGCTCGGCGCGCGACTTGGCCCGCACGATCGCCTCATTGGTGGCGCTCAGCGCGGCGAACATGCGCGTCAGGCGCTCCTTCTGCGCCTCGGCCCGTGACCGCTCCTCGGCCCGGGCGAAATTGTCGAGCGCAAAGGAGACGTTCTCCGCGAGCCGCCCCAGCAACTGGATGAGGTCAGGCGTGAATGTGCCTTCGTCCGGCGAAAGGAACAGAAGGACGCCGACGGCATCGGTGCCGTTCTTCAGCAGCGGGAAGCAGCCGCCGGATTTCGTCCCTTGATCCCGCGCGATTCGACGCCAGTGCGTCGCACGAACGTCCGTGAGGAGCTCGTTCGCGACGCAGGGTGCCTTGGTGCGAAATGCGGTGCCGGCGAGCCCGCGTCCTTCGGGCTCATCGGCGGACGTCGCGAAACGCCAGTTCTCGACGTGACTGCGACACTCGCCCTTGGTGACGACGATGTCGAGATAGCGCGCCGTCGGATCGACCAAGGCGATGGTGGCAGATGAGAACGTTCCGCCGAGCACGGCGGCCTCGCACACGGCTTCGAACAACTCGGCGCGGGATTTCACGCGCATGATCGCTTCGTTGGTCGCGCTCAGCGCCTCCAACATGCCCCGAAGACGGTTGCGCTGCATCTCGGCCTTCGCCTTCTCGTCGGCGCGATCGAAGTTCTCGAGCGCGAAGGCAACATTGGCCTGGAGCCGTTGCAGCAGCTCGACGAATTCGGGCGTGAACGTGCCGCGTTCCGGCGAGTTGAAGAGGAAGACGCCTTCGACCCTGTCGCCATTGAACAATGGCAGCGCCGCGGAGGATCCGATCCCGTTGCGGCGGGCGTTGGCCGCCCAAGGCTTGATCCGGTCGTCGGACAGCACGTCGTTGCTGAGGCAGGGCTGGCGCGTGCGGAAAGCGGTTCCCGTCAGCCCTCGGCCTTCAGGCACCTGGTCGGACGTGGAGAATTTGAAATTTCGGACCATATCCGCGTTCGGCCCGTAGCAAGCAACGACGCGAAGCAGCTCGGCATCGTGATCGACGAGCGCGATGTTGGCCGAGGTGAACTTGGCGCCTTTCGCCGTCGCTTCGCAAACGAGGTCGAAGAGCTCGGCCCGCGAGCGTGCGCGCAGGATCGCCTCATTGGTCGCGCTCAGCGCCGCGTACATGCGCGCCAGGCGGTCTTCCTCCTCGGCGATCCGCGCCTTCTCGGCCTCACGGTCGAAATTGTCGATCGCGAAGCAGACGTTCTCGGCGATGCGCAGCATGAGTGCGACGACCCCCTCGTCCTTCGCCCAGGACTTGCTGAGGAAGGACAGGATGACGCCGATGCTCTCGCCGTTCCGGATCAGGGGGGCCGCGATGCAGGCGGCAACACCCGTGTTGAGATTGGCCTGCTCCCACGGCGTTCCCCTGGTGCGACGCGCGAGATCGCGTTCGACATGGGGCTTCTGGGTTCGAAACACCTCGCCGGAAATGCCGCGACCATAGGGATTCTCGGGGTCGACGGAGTAGTGGGTCCGGGCCACGATCTCCAGATTCTCGCCGGTGCCGGCGACAGGCTTCAGCCAATGCGAGTCCGGCTCCTTCAGGAGAACGAAGGTCGCCAGCGACTTGCCGCCGTGCACCGAGGCGTCGCACACGAGCTGATACAATTCCCGCTCGGTCTTCGCACGCAGGATGGCTTCGTTGGTCGCGCTGAGCGCGCCAAACATGCGGTTGAGCCGCCGCGTCGCGAGCTCGCTGGTCTGCCGCGCGGTCTCGCGCGCAAAATTGTCCAGCGCATAGGAGATGTTGGCCGACATCCGCTCGAACAGCGACACCATCTGCTCGTTCAGTGAGCCGGCTTCCCTGCGGGTCACATACAGCACGCCGACGCTCTTACCGTTGCAGAGCAGCGGCAGCGCAGCCGCCGCGCCGATGTGGGCCTTGGCTGCGCCCTCGCGCCACGCCAGCGAGCGAGGATCATTCAGGTAATCGTTGCTGATGCTCAGCTTCTGATTGCGAAAGGCTTCGCCGCCGACACCCGCTCCCTCGGGCGTGACGGAGTCAGTCGTGATCTCGAGCGAACGCAGCCGCGCAACGTCATCGCCGCAACCGGCCGCAAAGCACAGCCGCCGGCCATCCGGCCCCACCAGGAAAACCGCAACGGCCAAAAAGTCTCCGCTCGAAAACCCGGCGTCGCAGACCTTCTGGTACAGCTCGTCCGGCGATTTCGCGTAAAGGATCGCTTCGTTGATGGCGCTCAACGCTGCAAAGGTGCGCGCGAGGGTCGTCTGCACGGTCTCAGCTCCCGGGCATTTCTGCCTAATTCTCCCGGGTGCTTTATGAACGGCGACCGCCTAAGTGGTCGTTATTGCGCGCTGCAAACCCTCGATCAAAGTGAACGAGCTGCGAACGGCCGGCGCCAAACTGTCGGGAATGCCGCCGCACGGGAGGATTCTTCGACGAAAGGCGCGCTCTCTTCACGAATTTGCAGCCCTGTATTGGTTTACGGGAGATTGATATCGCTCCCACGCTTTGAGACGATGGCTCCCAACAAGCAGCCCGTTAAGGGCACAATGCCGAGGGAACGCCATGCCCATGGTCAAGACCGACCGCCTCACGCTCATCAGCGCCGCGCTGCTCCGCGCCGCCGGAGCTTCCGACGAAGAGGCCGATGCGGTGGCCACGGGCTGCGTCAACGCCAACCTCGCCGGTCACGACTCCCACGGCGTGATCGCGGTTCCGACCTACATCGACCGCATCAAGGCCGGCCACATCGTGCCCGGCGCCAAATGGACCATCGTCCAGGAATCGCCGACCACGACGGTGATCGACGGCCAGTGGGGGTTCGGCTTCCACGTCAACGCCAAGGCGATGGCGCTGACGATCGAGAAGGCGAAGACGGCGAACGTTGCCGCCTGCACCGTATTCCGGCAAAGCCATGTCGGCCGCCTCGCCGCCTATCCGCTGATGGCGATGCGCGAAGGCATGATCGGGATTGCGACGGCGGATTCCGGCCGCTCGCCGAAGCACGTCGCACCGTTCGGCGGCAAGGAGGCTAGGCTCGGCACCAACCCGATCTCGATCGCGGTGCCGTCCGATCTCGACGCGCCGTTCTATCTGGACATGGCAACCTCGGCGGTTGCGGCCGGCAAGATCCAGCTCGCGGTCGCCCGCGGCGAGGAGATTCCGACGGGGTGGATCATCGATGCCGAGGGACGGCACACCACCGACCCCACGCAATATCGCAAGGGCGGCGCGCTGCTGCCGCTCGGCGGCACCGAGGGCTACAAGGGCAGCGGCCTCGCCGCGATGGTCGAGGTGCTGTGCGGCCTGCTCACTGGTTTGGGATTCGGCGTCGAGCCGACTGGGCGGCATAATGATGGGTGCTTCATGGCGGTGTTCAACGTCGCAGCCTTCCGCCCGCTGAAGGAGTTCAAGCGCGAGGTCGCCGAATTCGCGCAATATCTCAAATCGACGCCACCCTCTGAAGGCAGCAATGGCGTGTACTATCCCGGCGAGATCGAGGGGTTGCGCGAGCAGCAACGCCTGCGCGACGGCATCGAAATCGAGGACGCGACCTGGGAAAAACTGCGCGCGCTGGCGGGCGAGTACCGGCTCGATACCGTCCTCGATCTGGCCTGACGGAATTTGGGAGAACAGCATGACGCGGCAGATGGTACTGGTCGGCTTCCTCCAGGCGCAGAACTGCACGAATTTGCCGAGCTCGTGGCGGCATCCGGACTCGCGCGACGATTCGATGTCGGCGGACTATTATCAAGAGATCGCGAAAATCCTCGAAGCCGGCAAGTTCCACATGGCGTTCTTCGACGATCGGCTGGCGATGCCGGACCGCTACGGCAATGACCACGCCCACACCGTCGAATACGGCATCCGCTGCGTGAAGATGGATCCGCTGATCGTGCTGACCACGATGGGCATGGTCACCGACAAGCTCGGCCTCGGCGCCACTTGCTCGACCACCTATTACGAGCCGTTCGACGTCGCGCGCCGCTTCGCGACCCTCGATTTGATGTCCGGCGGGCGCGCGGGCTGGAACGTCGTCACCTCGCTCAATGACGGCGAGGCGCTCAACATGGGCCGCGATTCCCATCCCGAACATGATTCGCGCTACGACCGCGCCGACGAATTCATGGAGGTCGTGCTCGGGCATTGGGACACCTGGGAAGACGGCGCGCTCATCATGGACAAGAAGAGCGGCCGTTTTGCCGATCCGGCCAAGGTGAAGCGGCTCGATCACAAGGGCGCGGCCTTCAAGTCCCGTGGCCCCTTCACCGTGCCGCGCTCTGACCAGGGACATCCCGTCATCATCCAGGCCGGCGCATCCGGCCGCGGCCAACGCTTTGCCGGCCATTGGGGCGAGGTGATCTTCACGGCTGCGCGCAATCTCGCTGGTGCCAAGGAAGGTTATGCCGCCGTTCGAAACGAGGCAGCCAAGGCTGGCCGCGATCCCGATCAGATGCGCCTTTGCAATTTGACGACGCCGGTCTGCGCCGCGACCAAAGCCGAGGCCGAGGACAAGATGGCGCTGATCAACAAGCTGCCGCTCGAGATCGACGCGCTGTCGCTAGTGGCCGAAGCGCTCAACTACGATTTCGCCTCCAAGGACCTCGACGAGCCGTTGACGACGGACGATCTGAAGAGCATGCAGGGCATTCTGGGCCTCCGCGACGGCGTGCTGAAGAATTCCGGCAAGAGCAATCCGAGCGCGCGCGACTTCGTCACCTTCTCCGGCCGCGGCCAGGTCCACGACGCCATGGTCGGCGGTCCCAAGGAGATCGCAGACAGGCTGGAAGAGATGTTCGTCGAGCGTGGCTGTGATGGGTTCGTCATCGCCGCGACCTATGTGCCCGGTTCCTACGCCGATTTCGTGCAACATATCGTACCGGAATTGCAGCGCCGCGGCCTGTTCCAGAAGGACTATCGCGGCAAAACGCTGCGAGAAAATCTCGGGCTGAAGCGGCCCACGGCCGGCGCCTGGAAGGTGCAGCCGCGCGATGCCGCGGAATAACAACGAGGACAGAGCATGCGCTGGCTAAAATTCACTGTCTCGGACAAGACCTCCTGGGGAATTGTCGAGGGCGACCAGGTGATCGCGGTCGATGGCGATCCCTTTGGCGAATGGCAGCGTACCTCGCGCACGCATCCGCTGGCGCAGGTTCGGATCGAGCTGCCGCTGATCCCCCGCACCTTCTATTGCGTCGGCTTGAACTATCTAAAGCACCTGAAGGAAGCCGCCGACAAGCGCGGCGAGGTGCCGGCCGTCCCTGATAGACCCGAGATCGGCTACCGCGCCCAGAACGCGCTGATCGCGCATGACGAGGACGTCGTGATCCCGTCCTTTGCGACGGACAAGATCCACTATGAAGGCGAGCTCGTCGTCGTGATCGGCAAGAAGGTGAAGCATCTCACCAAGCAGAATGCGATGGATTGCGTGTTCGGCTACACCATCGGCAACGACGTCAGCGAACGCAGCTGGCAGAAGGCCGACCGCAGCCTGTGGCGCTCGAAGAACGCCGACACGTTCAAGCCGATGGGCCCGTGGATCGAAACCGAGGCCAATCTGGCGAAAATGGAAACCGTCGTCCGGGTCAACGGCAAGGAGACCAATCGCTTCTACACCAACGACATGATCTTCGGCGTGGTGCCGTTCCTGGTCGAGTTGACGAAGTACTTCACACTGTGGCCCGGCGACGTGATCTGGATGGGCACGGACGGCGCCTCGCCTGACATCGGGCACGGCGACGTAGTGGAGATCGACATCACCGGCGTGGGGACGTTGCGGAACAGGTTTGTGCGGGAGCAGCGGTAATCCTCATCCTGAGGAGCTTGCGAAGCAAGCGTCTCGAAGGATGAAGGCCCGGCTCTCGGCCTCGCCCTTCGAGACGGCCGCTGCGCGGCCTCCTCAGGGTGAGGAGATAGAGTTGTATACGCCGCGAAATCAACAGTGCCGTAGGGTGGGCAAAGCGAAGCGTGCCCACCGCATTCGTAATGGAGGCGAGATGGTGGGCACGGCGCAAGCGCGCCTTTGCCCACCCTACGGCACCACGGCACTTCCCGCGCAATCAAAACGGCAGCGCCACACTCGTCTTGATCTCCTTCAGCACCACGTTGCTGCGGACGTAGCGGATGCCGGGAATGCGGAACATGAACTCGTCGAGGAACCTGTTGTAGGCCACCATGTCCTGCACGACGACGCGCAAATGATAGTCGGCGTCGCCCGTGGTCGCGAAACACTCCAGCACTTCGCGCCGCGTGGTCACCCGCGCGACGAACTCGTCGACGAATTTGGCATCGTGCCGCTCCAGCGAGACATGCAGGATGGCCGACATCGCAAAGCCCGCCTGCTCGCGCGCGATCAGCGCGGCATAGCCCTGGATGACGCCGGCCTCCTCCAGCGCTCGCACCCGGCGCCAGCACGCCGAGGTGGACATGCCGACCTCGTCGGCGAGCTGCTGGTTGGTGGCGCGGCCGTCCGTCTGGAGATGGGCGAGAATCCGCGCGTCCTGCTCTTCAATCATGGAAGCCCCCGATTCGGTAATTTCTACCGAATTATGCCATCTTCCGCAAAATTTTACCGAATTATCGATCAAGACAGGGTGAATAGGCAAGACCTACCAGCCTGCCCGGCATACCCTCCCGTCATCAGGCAGGATGCCGCGCGAGGTCCGCCATGGACGCCGTTCCATCACTCGACAGCTACGAGCTCTCAGACCGCTACGACCGCGAAGAGGGCCGCGTCTTCCTCACGGGCACGCAGGCCATCGTCCGCATCGCGCTCGACCAGGCGCGGCGCGACCGCGCCGCCGGGCTGAACACCGCCGGCTTCATCTCCGGCTATCGTGGCTCGCCGCTCGGCGGCGTCGATCTCGAGCTCTGGCGCATCCAGGAGCGGCTCAAGCGGGATCGCATCGAATTTCTCCCTGCGGTGAACGAGGACCTCGCGGCAACGGCAGTGCTCGGCTCGCAGCAGGTCGAAACGCAGGCAGATCGCGAAGTCGATGGCGTGTTCGGGCTCTGGTACGGCAAGGGCCCTGGCGTCGATCGCTCCGGCGATGCCCTCAAGCACGGCAACGCCTATGGCTCCTCGCCACGTGGCGGCGTGCTGGTCGTTGCCGGCGACGACCATGGCTGCGTCTCCTCCTCGATGCCGCACCAGTCCGATGTCGCCTTCATGAGCTGGTTCATGCCGACGCTGCACCCCGCAAGCGTCAGCGAATATCTCGAATTCGGCGAATACGGCTACGCGCTGAGCCGCTTCTCCGGCATGTGGGTCGGCTTCAAGGCGATCTCGGAGATTGTCGAGTCAGGTGCATCCGTCGCGCTGCACCCGCCGCGCGCCTATCAGACGCCCGACTTCACGCCTCCGCCGGGCGGGCTGCATTATCGCTGGCCCGACCTGCCGGGCCCCCAGATCGAGGAGCGGCTGGAGGCGAAGAAGCACGCGGTTTACGCCTTTGCAAAAGCCAATCCGATCGATCGCCACATCTACGATATTCCCAACGCCACTTACGGCATCGTCACGACGGGCAAGGCGCATCTCGACCTGATGGAGGCCCTGCGGCTGATGGGCCTGGATGAAGCGGCCTGCCGCAACATCGGGATCGACGTCTACAAGGTCGGCATGGTCTGGCCGCTGGCGCTGCATGACGCGATGGACTTCGTGAAGGGCAAGCGCGAGATCCTCGTCGTCGAGGAAAAGCGCGGCATCATCGAGAGCCAGTTCAAGGAATATTTTTACGACTATCCAGGCTCAAAGCCCGAGCGCATGGTCGGCAAGCACGACGAGCGAGGGGCGCGGCTGATCTCCTGGATCGGCGAATTGTCGCCGCGTGCGCTTGCTGGCGTGCTCGCACGCCGGCTCGATCCGATGTTCCCAGGCCTCAATCTCGCCGCACGCGCGGCCGGCTTGATGCCCGAGGCCGCGCGCACGATCAACGTCAGCGGTGCGACGCGCACGCCGTATTTCTGCTCCGGATGTCCGCACAACACGTCGACGAAGGTGCCGGAAGGCTCCAAGGCACTGGCCGGCATCGGCTGCCATTTCATGGCGAGCTGGATGGACCGCGAGACCTCCTCGCTGATCCAGATGGGCGGCGAAGGCGTCAACTGGGCGGCGTCGTCTCGCTTCACCGGCCACAAGCACGTGTTCCAGAATCTCGGCGAAGGCACCTACTACCACTCCGGCTCGATGGCGATCCGGCAGGCGATCGCCGCCAGGGCCAACATCACCTACAAGATCCTGTTCAACGATGCCGTGGCGATGACCGGCGGCCAGCCGGTCGACGGTCCCATCAGCGTGCATGCTATCGCCCACAGCGTTCGCGCCGAAGGCGTCGGGCGCATCGCGCTGGTGTCGGACGATCCCGCGCAGTTCTTGCCGGCAGACCTGCCGATCGGCGTGACCATCCATCCTCGCGAGGAAATGGACGCCGTGCAGCGCGAGCTGCGAGACATTTCCGGCGTCTCTGTCCTGATCTATCAACAGACCTGCGCCACCGAGAAGCGTCGCCGGCGCAAACGCGGACAGATGGCCGACCCAAGGCGCTTTGCCTATATCAACGATCTCGTCTGCGAAGGCTGCGGCGACTGCTCGGTCGAATCCAACTGCCTCAGCGTCGAGCCGAAGGAGACGCCGTTCGGCCGCAAGCGCCAGATCAACCTCTCGTCCTGCAACAAGGATTTTTCCTGCCTCAACGGCTTCTGCCCGAGCTTTGTCACCGTCGAAGGCGCGACGCGCCGGAAGAAGAGTGCGAGCGAAATCGACGTAGTCGGTCGCGCGGCTACGCTTCCCCTGCCTGCTCCCGCCGCGCTCGACCGTCCCTACGACCTGCTGGTAACAGGCGTCGGCGGCACCGGCGTGATCACGGTCGGCGCGCTGATCGGCATGGCCGCGCATCTGGAGCGGCGTGGCGTCTCCGTGCTGGATTTCACCGGCTTTGCACAGAAATTTGGTCCCGTGCTGAGCTTCATCCGCCTTGCATCAAGTCCGGACGCGCTGCACCAGGTCCGCATCGACCAGGGCGCGGCCGACGCGCTGATCGGCTGCGACCTCGTCGTCAGTTCCTCACCGAAGGCGTCCGGCACCTATCACCGCGGCACACGCGCAGCGGTCAATACCGCGGAGATGCCAACCGGCGACGTCGTCCGCTTCCGCGACGCAGATCTCGCCTCACCCGCCCGCCTGCGCGCGATCCGACAAGTCATTGGCAACGACAATCTCGACACCATCAATGCGAACGCGCTCGCCGAACGGCTGCTCGGCGATGCCGTCTATGCCAACATCATCATGCTCGGCTTTGCCTGGCAGCGCGGACTGGTGCCGGTGTCGCTGCAAGCGCTGTTGCGCGCGATCGAGCTCAACGGCGTCGCGGTCGAGCGGAACAAGCAGGCCTTTGCCTGGGGCCGAATCGCCGCGGCCGATCCGGAGTTTTTGCCGGGGGGCGACAAGGCGCCCGAAGCCGAGACGCTCGATCAGATCATCGATCGCCGCGCCGATTTCCTCGCCGCCTATCAAGACGCCGCCTATGCGATGCGCTATCGGGCGACCGTCGCGAGGGTCCGCCGGGCCGAAGCCGCTCTGAGCAGTGAGGTGCTGACCGAGGCGGTCGCGCGCTCCCTGTTCAAGCTGATGGCCTACAAGGACGAGTACGAGGTGGCGCGTCTGCACATGCAGAGCGGTTTCCTCGGCGAGCTGAAGCGCGAGTTCGAGGATGGTTTCAGCATCCAATATCATCTCGCGCCGCCGTTCCTGCCGTCGAAACCCGACGCACGCGGCCGTCCGCGCAAGCGCGCTTTCGGCCAGTGGATCCAGATGCCGCTCGCCATGCTGGCGCGGTTGAAGGGATTGCGCGGAACACCGTTCGATCCGTTCGGCTACACGAATGAGCGGCGCACCGAGCGGGAATTGATCGCCTGGTATGAAGGCCTGATCGAACGCATGCTCGGCCAGCTCAACGCAGCGCATCTACCCGACCTCGTTGCCGTCGCAAAAGCGCCAATGGAGATCCGCGGCTACGGACCAGTGAAGGACACCGCGATCGCCAAGGTGAAGCCCGAGGTCGAGCGGCTGCTCACGAATTTGACGACGTCGGTAACGCAAAAGATGCACGCCCACGGTTGACGCGGCACCAGTGAGGCCTCAGCCTCCGGACTTTAGGTGGCGCCCTGTTGGCGCCCCTGCAATCGGATGACGCATCATGGATTTGGACCAGTTGACCCTGAGTCAGGCCGTCGCCGACCTGCGCGCCGGGAAAGTCACGAGTACCGCACTCACGACGGAAGCACTGAGCCGCGCCAAAGCCCATGCCGAGCTCAATGCCTTCGTCACCCTGGACGAAGCGGGCGCCCTGAAAGCCGCCGCCGCATTCGACGCGACGGGCGACAGGACAAAGCCGCTCGGCGGCGTGCCCATCGTGATCAAGGACAATATCGAGGTCGCGGGACTGCCCTGCAGCGCCGGCACACCGGCACTGAAGGACTACATTCCGAAGGCTGACGCACCGGTGGTTGCGAAGCTGCGGGCTGCGGGCGCCGTCATCATCGGCAAGACCAGCATGCATGAGCTCGCCTTCGGCATCTCCGGCTACAACACCGCGTTCAAGACCGGCGCGGAGTTCGGCGTGCGCAACGCTTATGACCGCACGCTGATCGCCGGCGGCTCCTCGTCCGGGACGGGCGCCGCGCTCGGCGCGCGGATCGTCGCGGGCGGGCTCGGCACCGACACCGGCGGATCGGTCCGGGTCCCCGCCGCGCTGAACGGATGCGCCGCGTTGCGCCCGACGGTCGGGCGCTATCCGCAAGCTGGCATCGCGCCGATCTCGCACACCCGCGACACCGCGGGGCCTATGGCCGCGACGATGGCAGATGTCGCGCTGCTCGATCGCGTGATCGCCGGCGGTGACGAGGTTGCGCCGGCTGATCCGAAGCAGGTGCGGATCGGCATCGTGAAGACGATGCTGACCAATCTCGACGCCGATACGGAAGCCGCGTTCCACGCGGCGATCGCAAAAGTGAAGGCGCAGGGCGTCACGGTCGTCGAGATCGAGATGCCTGAGCTCGCCGAACTCAACGGCCAGGTCAGCTTTCCCGTCGCGCTGTATGAGGCCTATGACGACATGGTCGCCTATCTCAAGCACACCGGGACCGGCCTCAGCATCGAGGCGCTGGCAGAGAAGATCTCCAGCGCCGACGTGAAAGGCATCTATGATGGCATGGTGATCCCGCGAAAACTGCCCGGCCCCGACAACGCGCTGTTCGACGCGAGGCCGATCTATGACGCCGCAATCAAGACCGCCCGCCCCGCGCTTCAGGCGCTCTACAGCAATACGTTTGCCAGCAACAAGCTCGACGCCGTCGCCTTCCCGACCACGCCGCTCGTTGCAATTGCCTCCAACCCGGACGCCAGCAGCCTCGAGAATTTCGCCCGGATCATCCAGAACACCGATCCCGGCAGCAATGCCGGCATTCCCGGTGTCCAGATCCCGATCGCGCTTGGCGCCACGAGCAAATTGCCGATCGGACTTGAGCTGGATGGCCCGGCGGGCAGCGATCGCCGCCTGCTTGGGATCGGCATGGCGCTCGACAGCGTGTTCGGGCGGCTGCCCGCGCCACACTAACGCTATTGTAGGGTGGGCAAAGCGAAGCGTGCCCACCATTGGTGCCGATTAGAAAAGATGGTGGGCACAGCGCTTCGCGCCTTTGCCCACCCTACAGTTCTGCCACCGCCGCGCCGCTCACGCATACGGATTGATCAGCTTCTGCTGCTCGGCGCTGTGCTGGACGAGCATGTCGATGAAGGTCCTGACCTTCGCCGACAGATGATGCCGATGCGGATAGACCGCGTTCATCGACATCTCGACCGGCCGGTACTCCGGCAGGAGGCGCACCAGCCGGCCCGCATCAAGGTCATCCCCCACCAGAAAGCCGGCCGCAAGACTGATGCCGGCGCCCTGTAGCGCCGCCTCACGGAGCGCTTCGCCGCTGTTGGTGACGAGATTGCCGGAGACGCGCACCGAGGCCGGCGTACCCTTGCGATCGAAGAAGCGCCACTCGTCGAAGGGATAGTTGATGTGGCGCACGCAATTGTGCCCGGCAAGCTCTTCGAGCGTCTGCACGCGCCCATGCGCCTCGATATAGCCGTGCGAGCAGCACAGCACGTGCCGCCAGGTCGCCAGACTCCGCACGATCAGGCTGGAGTCCGGCGGCGCGACCATGCGCAGCGCGAGGTCAAAACCCTCCTCGATCAGATCGACATTGGTCTCGCCCATGCGCAGATCGACCTTGACCTCCGGATAGGTCGCGAGGAATTCGGCCATCACGGGCGCGACGAACGGCACCATGTGGGTGGCGGTGTGAATGCGCAGCGTGCCGCGCGGCGTCGATTGCAGCGCGCCGGCGATGTCATCGGCCTGTTCGAGATCGGCGAGGATCTGCGTCGAGCGGTCGTAATAGGCCTTGCCGATTTCGGTGAGGCTCACTTTTCGCGTGGTGCGGTTCAGCAGACGGACCCCGAGCCGGTCCTCCAGCGCCTGGACGTGGTTGCTCACCATGGTCGTGGACATGTTGAGCCGGCGGGCGGCGGCTGAAAAGCCGCCATTTTCGACCACCCGGACGAAGGCAGTGAGACTGGTGAAGCGGTCCATCGGTCTGGCTCCGGATTATCCGCTATGGGTGGATAATGCTTCCATTTCTTCCGGGATTATCACAAGCGGGAAGACAGCGCATTTTGCTGGCATCAACGGCGCGCCGTTCGGACCGGGGCGGTTGGGAATTCCGAGGATGCCATGTCGAACGCTTCTTATGTCACTGAAACCAATCAGAAAATCAGCTTTCGCCCGTCCCGGCAGGCGATCAAGCGGGCGGCCATCGGCTTGGCGCTGGCCCTCGGAATCGCCGCGGCCGGCGACTTCGGCTACAACTACCTGAGCACCGGCCGCTACCTCGAATCCACCGACGACGCCTATGTGAAGGCGGATTCCACCATCATCGCACCCAAGGTTTCCGGCTACATCGCGAAGGTGCTGGTTGGCGACAACGAGAAGGTCCGGGCCGGCCAGCTCCTCGCGAAGATCGACGACCGCGACTTCAAGGCCGCGCTCGACCAGGCCCGCGCCGATGTCGCCGCCGGCGAAGCCTCGGTGCGCAACATCGACGCCCAGCTCGAACTGCAACAGCCGATCATCGAGCAAAGCACGGCCGACGTGGCCGCGGCCGACGCCAATCTGAAATTCGCCCAGGAAGAACGCGCCCGCTACGACGACCTGATGAAGTCGGGCTCCGGCACGATCCAGCGTGCGCAGCAGACCGATGCGGCACTGCGCGCCAGCAACGCGCAATTGCAGCACGCCAAGTCGGGCCTGGTGGCCGCGCAGCGCAAGGTCGACGTGCTCACCACCCAGCGCGCCCAGGCCACAGCGCAGCTCGAACGCGCCCGCGCGGTCGCACAGCAGGCAGAGCTGAACCTGTCTTATACCGAGATCACCGCACCGGTGGACGGCACGGTCGGTGCACGCTCATTACGCGTCGGCCAGTATGTGCAGGCCGGCACGCAATTGATGGCGGTGGTGCCGCTCGATGCGGTTTATGTCGTCGCCAACTTCAAGGAGACGCAGCTCACGCATGTGCGTGCGGGCCAGCCGGTCGAGCTGCAGATCGACAGCTTTCGCAATCGCACGCTTCGCGGTCACGTCGACAGCCTTTCGCCGGCCAGCGGACTTGAATTCGCGCTGCTGCCGCCCGATAACGCTACCGGAAATTTCACCAAGATCGTGCAACGCGTGCCGGTGAAGATCGTGCTCGACGACCACAGCCTGACCGGCCTGCTCAGGCCCGGCATGTCGGCAGTGCCGACCATCGACACCAAGGCGACTGTGCTGGCCGAGCGCGAGACGGCCAAGCGACTCGCCGACAACGCACCCCGCCCGAACGGCGGCTGAAGCCGGGAAGGCCGGCAGGATTATCAAGTCCTGCCGGATGATCCTTCCTGCGCTTCCTCGATTATCGAAACCAACCGCCTAATGCATCCTGTCTCCGTGACCGAGACGAGGCTTCCATGAGCACGCTCCAACCGACCGCCGACGCCGCCCCCGCTGCCAGCATTCCAGCCCCTGCTGCGCCCGCCACGCCGGCCGTTTCCGCAAAAACCTGGATCGCGGTGATCGGCGCGACCCTCGGCGCCTTCATGGCGGTGCTGAACATCCAGATCGTCAACGCTTCGCTCGCCGACATCCAGGGCGCGATCGGCGCCGGCATCGACGATGGCGGCTGGATCTCGACCTCCTATCTGATCGCCGAGATCGTGGTGATCCCGCTCTCCGGCTGGCTTGCGCAGGTGTTCTCGATCCGCATCTATCTGCTAACCAACGCGGTCCTGTTCCTGCTGCTGTCGGCGGCCTGCGCGCTGGCGCAGGACCTGCCGCAAATGATCGTGCTGCGCGCGGTGCAGGGTTTCACCGGCGGCGTGCTGATCCCGATGGCCTTCACGCTCATCATCACGCTGTTGCCTCGCGCGAAGCAGCCCGTCGGCCTTGCGCTGTTCGCGCTGTCGGCGACGTTCGCACCGGCGATCGGCCCGACCATCGGCGGCTATCTCACCGAGAATTTCGGCTGGCAGTACATCTTCTACGTCAACCTCGTGCCCGGCGCGATCATGGTCGGCATGCTCTGGTACGCGCTCGACGCCAAGCCCATGAAGCTTGCGCTGCTGCGCGAGGGCGATTGGGCCGGCATCATCACCATGGCGATCGGCCTGTCGGCGCTTCAGACCGTGCTGGAAGAGGGCAACAAGGACGACTGGTTCGGCTCGCCTTTCATCGTCAAGCTGTCGGTCATCGCCGCCACCGCGCTGACCGCCTTCCTGATCATCGAGCTCACGGCGAAGAAGCCGCTGCTCAACTTGCGCCTGCTGGTGCGCCGCAATTTCGGCTTCGGCATGCTCGCGAACTTCCTGCTCGGTGTCGCGCTCTACGGCTCGGTGTTCATCCTGCCGCAATATCTGGCGCGCATCCAGGGCTACAATGCCGAGCAGATCGGCATGGTGCTGGCCTGGACCGGACTGCCGCAACTCGTGCTGATCCCGCTGGTGCCGCGCCTGATGCAGAAGTTCGACGCGCGGATCATCATCGGCGTCGGCTTCGTCCTGTTCGCGGCCTCGAACTTCCTGAACATTTATATGACCAACGATTACGCTGCCGACCAGCTGTTGTGGCCCAATGTCGTCCGTGCGATCGGCCAAGCGCTCGTGATGGCGCCGTTGTCGGCTGTGGCGACCGCCGGCATCGAAGCGGAGAATGCGGGCTCGGCCTCAGGCCTGTTCAACATGATGCGTAATCTTGGCGGCGCCGTCGGCATCGCGCTGCTTCAGACCTTGCTGACCAAGCGCGAGCAATATCACTCCAACGTGCTGACGCAGTCGGTCTCGGTGTTCGAGCAGGCGACGCGGACCCGGCTGGAGCAGCTCACTCAATATTTCATCAATCACGGCGTGCTCGACCGCGCCGACGCCGCGCATCGCGCCTATGTCGCGATCGGCCACACCGTGCAGAAGCAGGCTTACATCTTCGCCTTCAGCGACACCTTCTATCTGCTCGGCATGGCACTGATCGTGGCCCTGATCGCCGTATTCTTCCTGAAGAAACCCGGCCAGACCTCGGCCGGTGGAGCTCACTGAGATCAACCCAAGAGACTAACTCAAGCAAAGGAGAACGACCATGAAGCCCCGCATGAACTTCTACCAGGCCGCCCCCGACACGATGAAGGCGCTGATGGCGCTGGAGGAGCAGATCCAATCGACGGGACTCGAGAAATCGCTGATCGAGCTCGTCAAGATCCGGGCGTCGCAGATCAACGGCTGCGCTTTCTGCATCAACATGCACACCGAGGACGCCCGCAAGCGCGGCGAGACCGAACAGCGCATCTATCTGCTCAACGCCTGGCGGGAATCCCCGCTCTATACCGATCGCGAGCGTGCCGCGCTGGCCTGGACGGAATCAGTGACGCTGATCTCCGAGACCCACGCGCCGGACGACGTCTACGAGCAGGTCCGCGCGCAATTCTCCGATGCGGAGACGGTGAACCTGACGATGCTGATCGGGGCGATCAATGCCTGGAACCGGATCGCGATCGCGTTCCGCGCGGTCCATCCGGTCAAGGTGAAGGCGTCGGTGGCGTAGGCCGCAACGCCGCCTCGCGCGCAAATCTCGTAGGGTGGGCAAAGGCGCACTTGCGCCGTGCCCACGTCTTCTGACGCCTTCGCTGAAGGAACGGTGGGCACGCTTCGCTTTGCCCACCCTACGACAGCGGAGTTTGCGGCTCAGACCGCCGTCGCCTTGGCGAACTCGATATAAATCTCCCGCAGCCGCGTGGCCATCGGGCCGGGCTTGCCGTCGGCGACCTTCTTGCCGTCGATCGCAACCACCGGCTGGACGAACAGCGACGCCGAGGTGGCGAAGGCTTCCTTGGCGGCGAGCGCCTCGGCGACCGTGAAGGAACGTTCCTCGACGCGGAGCTGACGCTCTTCGGCGAGCGCCACCACGGCCTTGCGGGTGCAGCCCGGCAGGATCGCGTTGGAGTTCTTGCGGGTCACGATGACGTCGTCCTTGGTCAGGATGAACGCCGAGGACGAACCGCCCTCGGTGACGTAGCCGTCTTCCAGCATCCAGGCCTCGCCGGCGCCGGCTTCGGCCGCGGCCTGCTTCGCCAGAACCTGCGCGAGCAGCGCCACGCTCTTGATGTCGCGCCGCTCCCAGCGGATGTCGGGCACGGTGATCACGTTGATGCCGGTCTTGGCCGAGGCGGCGTTGATGATGTCCTTCTCGGAGGTGAACATCACCAGGCTCGACTTGACGTCGCCCTTGGGAAAGGCGAAGTCGCGGCCCTTGTCGGCGCCGCGCGTGACCTGGAGATAGACGAGGCCGTTCTCGACCTTGTTGCGCGCGATCAGCTCCTTCTGGAGCTCGGTGATGCGCTCGACCGTCTCCGGCAACTTCAGCTTGATCTCGCCGACCGAGCGCTCCAGCCGCGTCAGGTGCGAAGCGTTGTCAACCAGCTTGCCGTCGAGCACGGCCGAGACCTCGTAGATGCCGTCGGCGAACAGGAAGCCGCGATCAAGCACCGAGATCTTGGCGTCCGAGAGCGGGACGAATGAGCCGTTGACGTAGGCGATCGAGTCCAAGGCAGGTCTCCTGGCGGGAGTGGGGAACTGGCTACCGGTATAGGAGATTTGGCGGGCCCGATAAACCCTACTCTTCGTCATCCCGGGGCGCGCGTAGCGCGAGTCCGGGATCCATACTCCCGATGGTGGTTATGGATTCTCAGATGCGCAATTGCGCATCGTAGCTCGCGACTGCGTCGCGCCCCTGAATGACAGAGAGAGTTAGTGCGACAAGATCTTCGACAGGAACTTCTGCGCGCGGTCGCTGCGCGGCTTGCCGAAGAAGTCCTCCTTCGCCGCGTCCTCGACGATCTCGCCGCGGTCCATGAAGATGACGCGGTTGGCGACCTTGCGGGCAAAGCCCATCTCGTGGGTGACGACCATCATGGTCATGCCTTCGCGGGCGAGATCGACCATGACGTCGAGCACCTCGCTCACCATCTCGGGGTCGAGCGCCGAGGTCGGCTCATCGAACAGCATGACGATCGGGTCCATGGCGAGCGCACGGGCGATCGCGACGCGCTGCTGCTGGCCGCCGGAGAGCTGCGCCGGAAACTTTTGCGCGTGCTCCGTCAGGCCGACGCGCTCCAGCAGCTGCATGCCCTTTGTCACAGCCTTGTCGTGCGACCGGCCCAGCACCTTCTGCTGCGCGAGGCAGAGATTGTCGATGATCTTCAGGTGCGGAAACAGCTCGAAGTGCTGGAACACCATGCCGACGCGCGAGCGCAGCTTCGGCAAATTGGTCTTGGGATCGTTGACCTTGGTACCGTCGACCGAGATGTCGCCGCTCTGGAACGGCTCCAGCGCATTGACGCATTTGATCAGCGTCGACTTGCCCGAGCCCGACGGGCCGCAGACCACGACGACCTCGCCCTTGGTCACGCTGGTGGTGCAGTCGGTCAGCACCTGGAAGGTCGGGGTGTACCATTTGTTGACGTGGCTGATTTCGATCATGACCGATGCGCTCTATCGAATGATGGCGATGCGCGACTGGAGGCGGCGAACGCCGAAAGACGCGATGCAGGAAATGGTGAAGTAGACGACGGCGGCAAACAGATACATCTCGACCAGACGGCCATCGCGCTGCGCGACCTTGCTGGCCGCGCCGAGGAAGTCCGGGATCGACAGCACGTAGACCAGCGAGGTGTCCTGGAACAGCACGATGGTCTGCGTCAGCAGCACCGGCAGCATGTTGCGGAACGCCTGCGGCAGCACGACGTAGCGCATGGTCTGCGCGTAAGTCAGGCCGAGCGCGTTGGCGGCGGCCGGCTGGCCGCGCGAGATCGACTGGATCCCGGCGCGCATGATCTCGGAGAAGTACGCCGCCTCGAACATGATGAAGGTGATGAGCGAGGATGCGAACGCGCCGACGCTGATCGGACGCGAGGCGCCGGTCACCCACTGCCCGATATAGGGCACCAGGAAATAGAACCAGAAGATCACCAGCACCAGCGGCAGCGAGCGCATGAAGTCGACATAGACACCCGCGATGCGCCCGAGTGTCTTGTAGCCGGACAGCCGCATCAGGGCGATCGCCGTGCCGAAGATCAGGCCGCCGAGGGCGGCGAGCGCCGTCAGCGTCACCGTGAAGGTCATGCCCTCGTAGAACAGATAGGGCAGCGAGCGGCGGATGACCTCGAAATCGAGATTGCTGAACATGGTGCTATTTCCCCGTGATGTAGCCGGGGATCGCGACCCAGCGTTCGAGGAAGCGCATCGCGGTCACGACAATGGCGTTGACAAGGAGATAGAGCAAGGTCGCGGCCGTGAAAGCCTCGAACACCTGGAACGAGAATTCCTGCATCGAGCGCGCCTGACCAGTCAGCTCGATCAGGCCGATCGTGATGGCGACAGCGGTGTTCTTGATGGTGTTGAGGAACTCGGAGGTCAACGGCGGCAGGATGATGCGGAACGCCATCGGCAGCAAAATGTAACGATAGGACTGCACGGTGGTGAGCCCGAGCGCGGTCGCCGCCATTTTTTGGCCGCGCGGCAGCGAGCCGATACCGGCCTGCAATTGTATCGCGACGCGGGCCGACATGAAGAAGCCGATGCCGATCGCGGCCGTCCAGAACGGCGCGTTCGGCAGCTGCTTCAGCCAGAGGCCGGCGGCCTTCGGCAGCAATTCCGGCAGCACGAAGAACCACAGGAACAGCTGCACCAGCAGCGGCATGTTGCGGAAGAACTCGACCCAGCAGAAGCCGAACCAGTAGGCGCCCTTGGACGGCAGCGTGCGCATGACGCCGACGAGCGAGCCGAAGATCAGCGCGATGATCCAGGCGAGCGCCGCCGTCTTGAGGGTCAACACCAGTCCCGACAGCAGCATATCGAGATAGGTGCCGGTCCCCATCGGGTTCGGCTCGAAGAAGATTCCCCAGTTCCAGTGGTAGTTCACGTGTCCCCCGCGCGAACGCGCCAGCTATGGATGTCCCGGCGCCTATGCAAATGTCCGGCCACTCTGGTGTCAAGAGTGGCCGGACATGATCCCGATCCGGAGACCGAGGTTATATCTTACTTGTAGTCGTCCGGGTTCGGCGAGTCCGAAGGTTTCGCGAACTCGTTCTTCAGCTCGGCCGAGATCGGGGTGTTGAGGTTGAGGCCCTTCGGCGGGATCTTGGCCGTGAACCACTTATCGTAGATTTTCAGGCCCTCGCCGGAGGTGTAGAGCGCAGCGGTTGCTGCATCGACCACCTTCTTGAACGGCGCGTCGTCCTTGCGCAGCATGATGCCGTAGGGCTCAGGCTTGGAGAACGCGTCCTTGGAGATGACATAGTCGTCCGGCGTCTTCGAGCCGGCAACGAGGCTCGCGAGCAGAACGTCGTCCATCACGAAGGCGACCGCGCGGTCGGTCTCGACCATCAGGAAGGCCTCGGCATGGTCTTTGGCCGGGATGATATTGGCACCCAGGCTCTTCGCGACATTGGCCTCGGTGAGCTGCTTGATGTTGGTGGTGCCGGCGGTGGAGACCACCGTCTTGCCCTTGAGATCGTCGATCGACTTCAGGCCGCTCGACTTCTTGAAGACGTAGCGGCTGGCAGTCAGATAGTGCGTGTTGGTGAAGGCCACCTGCTTCTGGCGGTCGGCATTGTTGGTGGTCGAGCCGCATTCGAGGTCGATCGTGCCGTTGGCCATCAGCGGAATACGGGTCGCCGAAGTCACCGGATTGAGCTTGACCTCGAGCTTGTCGAGCTTGAGCTCCTTCTTCACGGCGTCGACGATCTTGTAGCAGATGTCCATCGCGAACCCGACGGGCTTCTGGTTGTCGTCGAGATAGGAGAACGGGATCGAGGAGTCGCGGAAGCCGAGCGTGATGGCGCCGGTGTCCTTGATGTTCTTCAGCGTGCCGGTCAGCTCCTGGGCCCCGGCCTGGCTGACGGCGAAGGTCGCGGCGAGCGCGAGGCCGATGCTACGGAAATGTCTCACTTTTTTATTCCCCTTTCAGGATGATGCGGCCCGGATGCAAGCACAGATTGGGCCGGATTAGAATGTGACTTTCGGCTGGATTGCGGCTCAGGTTAATGGCTCAGCCGAGTGGCTTGGGCAATTCCCCGAGATCCCAGAACAGCCCGGCCATCACCGTCAAGGCCTCTTCGGTCAATGGCAGCAGGATGTGCTCATTGGGCGCATGCTGGGAGCAGCCGGGATAGGAGTGCGGGACCCAGATCGTCGGCAGGCCCAGGATCTCGGAAAACACGTCGTTGGGCAGCGAGCCGCCGAAATTCGGCAAAACGGCCGGCGCCTTGCCGGTGGTCGCCTTCACCGAATCCGCCGCCCACGTGATCCAGGGGCTGTCGAAATCGGTGCGCGACGCCGCAAAGCTCTGGGCGGCCCGCACCTCGACCATCGGAAAGCCCTTTTGCACCAGATGCGCGCGGACGGCATCGATCAGGCCGTCGACCTTGGTGCCGACCACGAAACGCAGTTGCAGCACGGCATTGGCGTGGCCGGGGATGGCATTCGCGGGCTTCTCGATATTACCGGACGACATCGCCAGCACTTCGAGCGTGTTCCAGGCATAGAGCCGCTCGGCGGCCGACAGCCCTTCCTCGCCCCAGTTCTCCGCGAGCGCCGGCTCGTCCTCGGTCGGCACCACCTGCACGTCGGCGAGATAGCTGCGGATCTGGTTGGTGAGCCGCGGCGGCTTCAGCGCATCGAGTTGAAGCCGGCCATGGCCGTCAACCAGCGTCGAGATCGCGTTGACGAGAATGGTCGCGGGGTTGGCGAGCACGCCGCCCCAATTGCCGGAATGATGGCCGCCGTCGCGCAGATTGACGTCGAGATGAATGCGGATGCCGCCACGGCAGCCCAGGAACAAGGTCGGCCGGTCGGCCGACAGGCGCGGTCCGTCGGACGCCATGAACAGATCGGCCTTGAGCGCATCGCGATTGAGGTCGCAGACCTTGCCGAGATCGGGCGAGCCGATTTCCTCGCCCATTTCGACGATGAATTTTGCGTTGAAGCCGAGCTTGCCGCCGCGGGCCTCGCGCACCGCGCGGAGTGCCGCCATGTTGATGCTGTGCTGGCCCTTGTTGTCGGCGGTGCCACGGCCATAGAGCCGCGTGCCCGCAACCGTCGTGCGCCAGGGATCGCGGCCGTCGCGCCACTCCCCCTCCATGCCGTCGACGACGTCACCATGGCCGTAGATCAGCACGGTTGGCGCTGACGCGCTCTCATGATGCTCGGCGAACAGGAACGGCGCCTTGCCGCTCGGGGATTCGACGATGCGGCTGGTAAAGTCGAGCGCAGCAAAGGAGGGGATCATCTCCTGTTCCAGATAGGAACGCAGTTCGGCGCCGCGCGACGGGTTCTGGCTTTCGGTCTTGAAGGCCACACGGCGGTCGAGCTCGGTGAGGAACGCACCGGATTTGAAATCGTCGCGGGCGCGGGCGATGGCGTCGGCTCTGGTCATGGCTGGTTTTTCGAGCGTTGGGACGAAGGACCATACCCGAGACAGGTAGCCCTTCGAAAGTGGCGGGGACTTGGACAGTTCTTGGAGTTCTCTTGTAGTTCTCTTGCGATTTCGTTCTTGCTCTCTTGAGATTGGCTTGCCAAGAGCGGGAGCGCCGCTGATTTTGGCCTTGCCAAGCGCAAGCCCTTCTATTCTTGGCCCTTGCCAAGGACCAAGAATATGCAAGAACTTCGCCAAGTTGAGGCGCACGTTTATCATTCGAAGAGCGCTCGGTACAGGGCGCCGGGGGATCATCATGGCCAAGCAGATCAGGCTCAACGCCTTTGCGATGAATTGCGTCGCGCATCAATCACCCGGGCTGTGGACGCATCCGCGCGATCGCACCGCCGAATATAACCGCCTGCCCTACTGGATCGATCTCGCCAGGACGCTGGAACGCGGCCGTTTCGACGGGTTGTTCCTGGCCGACGTGCTCGGCGTCTATGACGTCTATGGCAGCAGCCCTGACGCGGCCTTGCGCAATGCAGCGCAGACGCCGTCGAACGAGCCGCTGCTGCTGCTCTCCGCGATGGCGGCGGTGACGAAAAATCTAGGCTTCGGCGTCACCAGTAACCTGTCCTTCGAGCCGCCCTACCCGTTCGCGCGGCGGATGTCGACGCTCGACCATCTCACCGAGGGACGGATCGGCTGGAACGTCGTCACCGGCTATCTCGACAGCGCCGCGCGCGGCGCCGGCAAGGACAAGCAGACCGGCCACGACGATCGCTACGACATCGCCGACGAATATATGGAGGTGGTCTACAAGCTCTGGGAAGGCAGCTGGGAGGACGACGCCGTTCTGCGCGACCGGGCGCGCGGCATCTTCACCGATCCGAGCAAGGTTCATCGCATCAATCATGAGAGCGCGAATTACCGCATCAACAACACCATCCACCTCAGCGAGCCGTCGCCGCAGCGGACGCCGGTGCTGTACCAGGCCGGCACCTCGCCGCGCGGCCGGCAATTCGCGGCGAAGCACGCCGAATGCGTGTTCATGTCGGGACCGTCGGCCAAGATCATTGCGCCGCGCGTCTCCGCGATCCGCCAGGAAGCCGCCGCGCTCGGCCGCAACCCGGCGGAGATCCTGATGTTCAACATGATGACGATCATCCTCGGCAACACGGAAGCCGAAGCGGCGGCCAAGTATGCCGACTACCGGTCGCATATCAGTCCGGAAGGCGCGCTGGCCCTGATGTCGGGATGGACCGGCATCGACTTCTCCGGCTACGAGCTCGACCAGCAGGTGCGTCACGTCCAGAACGATGCCGGCCGCAGCGCACTCGACAACGTCACGCGCGGCGACCCCGACCGCGTCTGGACCGTCCGCGACGTCATCGAGCATGTCGGCATCGGCGGCGCCGGCCCGGTCGTGGTGGGCACGCCCGAGAGCGTCGCAGACAAGATCGAGGATTGGTTCGAGAAGACTGACGTCGACGGTCTCAACGTCGCCTTTGCGATCTCGCCCGGCGATTTCGAGGACATCGCCGACATGCTGGTGCCGGAGCTGACCAAGCGAGGGCGTTACAAGCCGGAGTATGCGAAAGGAACGCTGCGGGAGAAGCTGTTCGGCGACGGCCGTGCGAGGCTCGGTGCACCGCATCCGGCGGCGGGGTATCGGGTGGGGAAGAAGGGGTAGAAGCCGCTAGGTACGCTGTCATGCCCCGGCTTGCCGCCTTCGCCAAAAGGCTTCGGCGGCCGAGCACCCTTGTGGCCCCGGCGTAGCCTTGGCGGAGCCGGGACCGGGGCATCCAGTACGCCGCGGCCTATCGAGGAATCACAGCCGTCTCTGGAATACTGGATCGCCCGATCAAGTCGGGCGATGACAGCTGAGAACGTGGCGAGCACCGACGCGATGGCGCGCTGCCCTACACCTTCCCGTCCACCATTACCTCGATCAGCTTCGTCCCCGGCCGGCCGAACGCCGACGCCAGCGTCGCCTTCAACTCCCGGGGATCGCTGATCTTGATCGCCTCGCAGCCGAGCGCCTTCGCGATCCCTGCGAAATCCACCGGCGGATCGGCAAAATCCATGCCGACGTAATTGTCGTCGCCATGGAAGGCGAGCAGGCGCTGCTTGATGATGCGGTAGCCGCCATTGTTGGCGATGACGACGTTGAGCGGCAGCTTGTGATGGGCCGCCGTCCACAACGACTGGATCGAATACATCGCGCTGCCGTCGCCGGAGAAGCACACCACCGGGCGATCCGGATTGGCGATGCTGGCGCCGACGGAGGCCGGCAGGCCCCAGCCGATGCCACCGGAGGCAAGCCCATGATAGCCGAAGCGGTCGCGGTGCGGACGCAGCGCCGTGATCTGGCGGCTCGAGGTCAGCCCTTCGTCGACGAGGATCGCATGGTCGGGCATGGCCTCGACCATTTGCAGCACCAGGAAGTCCGGATCGATCGGGCTGCGGCCGGCGCTCTTGCCGATCTGCTCGACCAGCGCGGCGCGCCGCGCGGTCCAGTTCTTCGGCGCGAGCTCGACGAGGCGCTGCTTTGCACGGCTTGCCAGCGCGGCGCCGCCCATCTCCTTCAGCACCGGGATCAGCGCCCGCAGCGTTTCCTTCAGATCCGCCTTGAGCGCGATTTCAGCCCCGTAGTTCTTGGCGATCTCCCAATCGACCAGGCCGATCTGGACGATGCCGAGTCCGTCAGGCAGCGCATCGACCTCGCTATAGACCGACATCCGCAAGGGATCGCCGCCGAGTGCGATCAGGAGGTCATACGGCGCAAGCGTGTCGCGCGCGACCTTCTGCACGCGCGCCAGCGTGCCGACGAAGCTCGGGCTTTCCGAGAGGAAATGCGAGCCGTAGGGCGTCGAGGATTGATAGGCGGCCGCACCAAGCAGCTCGGCGAGTTCGGCGGCCTCCTTCAGTGCATCGCTCTTGACCACCTCGTCCATGGTGACGATGACGGGACGTTCGGCCCTGAGCAGCCGCGCGGCAAACGCCTTCAGCGCCTCGTCCGACGGCTTTACACGGGCATCGATCCGGGTGGAGCGGCCGAGATCGATGCCGGCCTCGCTGTTGAGGATGTCGCCCGGCAGCGAGATGAACACAGGCCCGGTCGGCGGCGTCATCGCGACCTTGGCGGCGCGGCGGACGATGCGCGGCAGATCTTCCAGCCGCGTCACCTCGACCGCCCATTTCACCAGCGGCTCGGCCATCCGCACCAGCGGGCCATAAAGCACCGGCTCCATCAGGCCGTGGCCCTGCTCCTGCTGGCCGGCGGTCAGGATCATCGGCGTGCCCGTGAACTGGGCGTTGTAGAGCGAACCCATCGCGTTGCCGAGCCCCGGCGCGACATGGACGTTGCAGGCGACGAGCTTGCCGGAGGCGCGGCTGTAGCCATCCGCGATCGCCACCACCAGGCTCTCCTGCATTGCCATCACATAGGTGAGATCAGGATGGTCCTTCAGCGCATGCATGATCGGCAGCTCGGTGGTGCCGGGATTGCCGAACAGATGGGTGATGCCCTCGTCCTTGAGCAGCGCGAGAAAAGCGGAGCGGCCGGTAATCTTGTTCTTCATGTTTCCTCCAGGCCCCGCGGGCGCTGCCGCAAGGTGAGGCATGATGGCCGAACTTGGCCGAGGCACGCAAGGAAGCGCCGTCATGGCAGACTTGCGTCGGCGCGGGCAAGCTGTGAACATGCTCGGGCGTAAACCTGCACGGGGAGACGCGATGGCCTATGACGAGAACACCGCGGCGCGGGTGCGCAAATTGCTGGCGGGTCAGCGAGACGTCGCGGAAAAGAAGATGATGGGCGGCCTCTGCTTCATGGTAAACAACACCATGTGCTGCACCGTAAGCGGGCGCGGCGGCATGCTGATCCGTGTCGGCCCGGAAGCGCATGCACGCATGCTGCAGGAGCCGCACACAAGCCCGATGGAAATGCGCGGGCGCATCATGACCGGCTTTGTACGCGTCGCGCCGGACGGCTATCAGAGCGATGCCGATCTGAAAAAATGGGTCAAGCGCGGGCTCGACTTCGTGGCGGCGAATGCCACGGGACGCAAAGCGGCGCCGCGGAAGGCTGCTGCGGCGAAGACCAAGGTCGCCGCCAAGGCTAAAGCACCTCCTCGCGGCCGAGCTCGAAAGGGTCTTCGCCGCTAGCGCGCTTCTTCTTTTTCGAGCGCTGCCAGACCACACCGGGAAAGCCCTTCAGCGGCACCAGCGGCTCGCCGGTATAGGCCCATTCCTGGAGCTCTTCGATCGCGATGTGATAGAGCGGCTGGCGGCCGGTGCGCTCGTTGAACAGCGCCCGGGGGATGTTGACCATGTGCGGTCCGCGCGGCCGCTCGTACGCGATCGGCGTGCCACAATGGGCGCAGAAGCTGCGCGCGGTCCTGGTCGCCTTGTCCTCGTAGCGGGCGAGCGCGGTTTTCCCCGAGGTGATGCGAAAGCGCTTCTTCCAGCTTCCGACATAGGTCGCATAGGCCGCGCCGTGCGCGCGCCGGCTGGCGGCCGAATGATCATGCCAGGCCCAACGCGCGGGGACGTCGATCTCGAAGGTGACCTTGCCGCAGAGGCATTGGCCGGTGGCGGTTCCTGCGGCGACTGCGGCTTTGGCCATGGTAAGTCCTTCCGTCGTCATTGCGAGCGCAGCGAAGCAATCCAGACTGCCTCTGCGGAAAGACTCTGGATTGCTTCGCTACGCTCGCAATGACGGAGTTTGTGGGCTCGTCGGAGCTACGAATATAGACCTGTAGCCCGGATGGAGCGAAGCGCAATCCGGGGGAGTCTATCGGCGAGGTGAGAAACCCGGATTTCGCTGCGCTCCATCCGGGCTACGAAGGTCTCTACGCCGTCGCGAGCTCGTCATACACCGGGTAATCCGTATACCCCTTCTCCTCGCCGCCGTAGAACGTCGCACGGTTATACGGCGTGATCGGATAGTCGTGCCGAAGGCGGCGCGGCAAATCGGGGTTGGAGATGAAGATGCGGCCGAAGGCGATGATGTCGGCATGACCGTCGGCGATCGCCGCATTCGCGGTCTCGCCGGTGAATCCGCCGGCAGTCATCAGCACACCACTGTAGAGCGGACGAAACAGCACCATCGCCGACGGCACGTTCTCCCAGTGGACGTCGGCACGGCCAGCGCCGCTGGAGCGCGGCTCGATGAAGTGAAGATAGGCAAGGCCGAGCTTGTCGAGCGTCTTCACGACGTGGGTGTAGAGGGGCATCGGATCGGGCTCGCCGGAATCGTTGGCGATGCCGTGGGGCGACAGCCGCACGCCGACGCGGTTCGCGCCCCAGACGTCGATGGCCGCCTGCGTGACTTCCAGGAGCAGCCGCGCGCGGTTCTCGATCGAACCGCCATATTGATCGGTGCGCTGGTTGCTGCGTGATTGCAGGAATTGCTCGAGCAGATAGCCGTTGGCGCCGTGGATCTCGACGCCGTCGAAGCCGGCGGCAAGCGCGTTCTTCGCGCCCTGCCGGAACGCCTCAACGACGCCCTTGACCTCGTCGGTCTCCAGCGCGCGCGGGGTCTCGTAATCAGAAATCTTGCCGTCGGCGGTCATCGCCTTCATGCCTTCGGCCTTGATCGCAATCGCCGAAGCCGAGACCGGCGTCTCACCGCCGTGGAAGGACGAATGCGAGACGCGGCCGACATGCCAGAGCTGAAGGAAAATGATGCCGCCCTTGGCGTGCACGGCATCCGTCACCTTGCGCCAGCCGGCGATCTGCGCCTCCGAATAGATGCCGGGCGTCGCGGGGTTGCCGCGGCCATGCGAGAGCACGGGGGACGCTTCAGCGATGATCAAGCCGCCTTGCGTGGCGCGCTGACCGTAATATTCGGCGTTGAGCGGCCGCGGCGAGAAGCTCTCGCGCTCGGCGCGCATGCGCGTCAACGGCGCCAACGCGACGCGATGCGCCAGCTTGTACGGACCGACCTGCAACGGTTTGAACAACGCCTCGAATTTCATGTGATCCCCGGAATGATCGATGAGAGGACGGGGATCATATGAGAAAGAGTGGCAGCCCGGAAGTCGCTTGGGTGGATGGCTGGCCAGCCGAAAGAAGCGGCAGAAGCAAAAAGCCCGGGCCGGGCCCGGGGCTTGCTGTCCGTCCAGAACGGCGGATCAGTATTTCGCGACGACCGGGCCCGAGCCGAACTTGTAGTTCAAGCCGACCCGCGCGATGTGGCCGGTGAAATCCGCGGTTGCGTCAAAGCCACGCGCGGGGCCCGGAGTGAACGGGAACAGCGGATTGAAGAAAGTGTATTTCTCGCTGCCGAGATCATAATAGAGATATTCGAGCTTGACGCTCCAGTTCGACGCAAAGCGGTACTCGCCGCCACCGCCGACGGCCCAGCCCGCGCGCCAGCTTTCCGACGCCCCCGCGCCACAGATCACGTTGAGGCAGGGCGTGCCGGCCGCAAGCGTGGGATCCACGATCGACGTCGACGCCTTGACATGTCCATAGGCAAGACCGCCGGTCGCGTAGAGCATCAGGTCGGGTGTAACGGTGGCACCGATCCGGCCGCGCACGGTCCCCAACCAGTCGACCTTCTGCTCTTGCCTGGTCATGATGTCCGGAAAGACCGGCAGGGTTCGGGAGACCGTCGCACTGCCCTTGATGCCGGCGGCCGCGATATCGGCTTCGACGCCCCATACCAGGGAGCCCGTCTGCACATTGTAGCCGGCCTGCACGCCGCCCAGCACACCACGCGGGCTTGTTGCCAATGACGGCGGGACAAGGCCACCCGCGAGGGCCACGTCGAGCACACCCGCGGTGAAAACCGGGTCGTGCGGCGCGAGCTTGATCGCATCATCGCTCCAGCCATATCCGACATTCACGCCGGCGTAGAAGCCCGACCAGTTGTAGGCGACGGGCAATTGCGGCGCCTTGTAGAGCGGCGCACGCGCGGCGATATCGGCTGCGACCGCGGGCTGCGCCGAGGCGACGCCCAAAGCCACAAGCATGATCGAAGTGAAGCGAAGCATTCTCGATATCCCAACCCGGGCATTGACGTTGACCAGCAGTAACGGGCCGACGTTCGAAATGGGATAACAATCCTTGCGAGATCGCGGACAACAGCCGTTTCAGAAACGCTTGTAGCGTCCGGGCAACAACTTCTGGTCGTCGCAAGCAGCCTCTCGTCGCCGCAAGCAAGATCAGCCGCTGAAACCCGGGCGCGGCAGCAGAAACGCCCTACGCCGTCTTGATCCAGACGGCCTTCACGTTGAGATATTCCTCGACATGCTGCTTGCCGGATTCGCGGCCATAGCCGCTCATCTTGTAGCCGCCGAAGGGCACGGCCGGGTCCATCGCCTGGTAGCAGTTCACCCACACCGAGCCGGCGCGCAGGCTCTTCGCGACCGCATGGGCCTTGCTGACGTCGCGCGTCCACAGGCCCGAGCCGAGGCCGAACGTGGTGTTGTTGGCGCGCTTGACCAGTTCGTCCATGTCCTTGAACGCGATCGCGGAGATGACGGGACCAAAAATCTCCTCCTGCGCGATGCGCATGTTGTCCTGCACGCCTGCGAACACCGTCGGCGAGACGAAGAAGCCCTTCGACAGCGCGCCTTCGGTGACGCGGCCGCCGCCGGCGAGCGCACGCGCGCCTTCCTTCTGGCCGATGTCGAGATAGCCGGTGACGCGCTTGAGTTGCTCCTCGGACACGAGCGGGCCGATCTGCACATTGGGATCGAGGCCGTTGCCGACCTGCAGCTTCTTGCCGAACTCGGCGACGCGGCCGACGAACTCTTCGTAGACCGACTGCTCGACGAACAGGCGCGTGCCGGCGCTGCAGATCTGGCCGGAATTGGCGAACACCGCCATCGCGGCGCCGGGGACGGCGGCATCGAGATCAGCATCGGCAAACACGATGTCCGGCGACTTGCCGCCGAGCTCGAGCGAGACGCGCTTGAGGTTGCCGGCCGAGGCGCGGATGATCGATTGTCCCGTGACATGCGAGCCGGTGAAGGCGACCTTGTCGACATCATGATGCGAGGCAAGCGCAGCGCCCGCGGTCTCGCCATAGCCGGGCACGACGTTGATGACGCCCGGCGGCACGCCGGCCTCCATCGCGAGCTCGGCGATGCGCAGCGAGGTGAGCGGCGCCTCTTCGGCGGGCTTCAGCACCACGGTGCAGCCGGTCGCGATGGCCGGACCGATCTTCCAGATCGTCGCGGTGAGCGGGCCGTTCCAGGGAATGATGGCGCCGACGACGCCGATCGGCTCCTTCAGCGTGTAGGAGAAGATTTCGCCGGGCAGCGAGTTCTCAATGGTCTCGCCATGGATTGCGGTGGTCTGGCCGGCGTAATAGCGCAGCATGCCGACGGCGCGCAGGCGATAGGCGCGGGTGCGGCTGAGCGGCGCGCCCATGTCGAGCGTGTCGAGCTGCGACAATTCGTCGAAATTCTTCTCGACGAGGTCGGCGAGCTTGAGCAGCAGGTTCTGCCGCTCGAACGGTTTGACTTTGCTCCAGGGGCCTTCGAAGGCACGGCGAGCGGCGGCGACCGCACGGTCGATGTCTTCCTTGTCGCCCTCGGCGACCGTCGCCAGCAATTCGCCGGTGGCGGGGTTGTGGGTCTCGAAGCGCTTGCCTGAGGCAGCATCGACCCACTTCCCGTCGATCAGCATCTGCTTGTAGGACCCGTTGGCGAACGGATGGCGCGTGATCGGAATAGCCTGCGACACAGCCATGGCTGCACTCCCTGTCAAATGATTGATTGGTTCGATCTGGGCGGGATCGTTAGGTCGAATAGAATACAGCGCCGCCGGAAAGGCGTAAAGGCGGCGTGGAACGAAGATCTCCCATGCCGACTTGTGCAGGGTCGCGCGAGTGCCATGTTATAGCTCGACCGAGCCCTTCCCCGGAGACCAGCCATGCCACATTCCGCCATCGTCAAAGACAATGTCGCCGTGATCACGGGCGGCGCATCCGGTATCGGATTGGCTGCCGCGCTGGCCTTCGCGCGCGCCGGCACGAAGGTGTGCATCGCAGATGTGGATCAGGCGCGGCTGGCGGAAGCTGCAACAAAACTGTCATCCGTCACGCCTGCCACACATGTGATGACGTTCGCGGTCGATGTCAGCAAGGCCGAGAGCGTGGCGGAACTGGAACGCGGCGTGCGCGAGCGCTTCGGCGCCACCGACATCCTCATGAACAATGCCGGCATCCAGCCGGGCAGCACGCTGTTCGGCGAGCCCGACAACTGGCAGCGGATCATCGGCGTCAACATGTGGGGCATCGTCAACGGCTCGCGCATCTTCGCGCCCGGCATGATCGCGCGCGGCAAGGCTGGGCTGATCATCAACACCGGCTCGAAGCAGGGCATCACCACGCCGCCCGGCGATCCCGCCTACAACGTCTCCAAGGCCGGTGTGAAGGCTTTTACGGAAGCGCTCGAACACGAGCTGCGCAACACGAAGGACTGCCGCATCACCGCGCATCTGCTGATCCCCGGCTTCGTCTTCACCGGCCTGACCGCGAAGGGCCGCATCGAAAAGCCGGCCGGGGCCTGGACGGCTGAGCAGACCGTGGATTTCATGCTGGCGCGGCTGGAGGCCGGCGACTTCTACATCCTGTGTCCAGACAACGACGTGCCGCGCGCGCTCGACGAGAAGCGGATGCTGTGGGCTGCCGGCGACATCGTCGAGAACCGCCCGCCGCTGTCGCGCTGGCACCCGGACTATGCCGACGCGTTCGCGAAGTTCGTGAAGGGGGAGTGACTATCAGACCCTCATGGTGAGGAGCGCGGAACGCGCGTCTCGAACCATGAAGGCCCCGCTGCGACAGCTCGGCCTCTATCCTTCGAGACGCCCGCTTTCAGCGAGCTCCTCAGGATGAGGAGCTAGAGCCTCGCGGCGCAGCAATACCGCGCAAGCGCCCTACAGCGTCTCCTGCTGATGCCCGCAATTCTTGCAGGCGAACTTGACCCGGCTCTGGCCTTTTTCAGCCTGCACCCGGTTCGGCGCGCCGCACTTGCCGCAGACGGCCTCGATGCGGGTCGAGCCCTGCTTGACGACGATGGTCTTCTTTTCCATCGATTCGCGGATCAGGCGCTCGGCCTCCTCACGCAGGGATTGTTTCGACAAAGCTCATCTCCGCCTCTGGAAAGCGCGAGAGCCATAACGCACCTGCGTTCGAATCTCAATCGGCAATGCCGGCTCAGACCTCGACAATCACATAGCTGTCTTCGACATGCACCGGAAACGTCTCGGCGACATACGGGCCCTTCTGCAACTCTTCGCCACGTTCCACCGCGACCGGATAGGACCGGATCTTGACCCGTTTCGGATCGAACCAGGATTGGCCATTGCGCATGTCGAATTCCCAGCCATGCCAGGGACAGCGCAGCATCTCGCCGACGCGCGAGCGCTCATAGACGCCGGGCTCGGGCGAGGTCAGCCGCGCTACGCAGGCCGCCTTCTGCAGCGGCGCGCCCTCATGCGGGCAGCGGTTCAACAGCGCGAAGAACTCGCCGTTAACGTGGAACACGACGATGTCGCGGCCCGCGATATCGACGACCTTGTTGCCGCCGGGCGGGATCTCCGAGGTGCGCGCGACGATGTGACGGGCCATATCCGTTCAGAACCTCTTTGCTCAGAACTTGTAGACCGCGCGGGCATTGGTGCTGAAGATCTTCTTCCGCTCGGCTTCAGAGAGCGGCGTCTTGAAGGCGAAGCGCGGATCGTCGAAATCCCAGTGCGGATAGTCCGACGAAAACAGAAGACGGTCGATGCCGACCCATTCGATCAGCGAACGCAGATGCCGCGCCTCGTCGGGCTCGTCGATCGGCTGCGTCGTGAACCAGAAGTTTTCGCGCACATATTCCGACGGCTTGCGCCTGAGATGCGGCACCTCGCTGCGGAAGCGCTCGAAATGCTGGTCCATCCGCCACACCGCCGAGGGGATCCAGCCGAAGCCGCCCTCGATGAAGACGATCTTCAGCTTCGAAAACCGCTCCGGCACGCCTTCGATGACGAGGCTCGCAAGCTGCGCCGCGATGGTGTGTGCGTTGGACTGATGCTCCTCGACATAATAAGACGGCCAGCCACCACCGGTCGGCGCATGGCCGCCATAGCCGCCAACATGGATGCCGAGCGGCAGGTCCAGCGCCTGCGCGCGCTCGTAGATCGGCCAGTAGCGACGGCGGCCGAGCGGCTCGTTGGCGCGCGGCGAGACGTTGATCTGGATGTATTCGCCGATTTTGGCGCAGCGCTCGATCTCGGCGATGGCGAGATCCACGCCGTCCTGCCCGACCAGGATCGAGGCCTTCAGGCGCGGATCGCGATGCGACCAGAACGCCAGTTGCCAATCGTTGATGGCGCGCTGGATCGCGGCGCCGAACTCCAAATTCTGCTGCGAGAAGATGAAAAGATCGAGCACCTGCAAGATCCCGAACTCGACGTCGAGCGGGTCGAGATGCTGCTTCTGCATGAAGGCGAGATCAGAGCCGGGCGGCCCGCCGGTCGGCGGCCACGCATCGCGGCGCGCGATCAGTGGCGAGGAGCGCGGATAGGGCGTGGTGAAGAGATAGGGCGTGCGCAGATGGCTGCCATACTCCTTCAAATGCTGCTGCCAGCGTTTCGGCAGGAACTCGTTGAGATCGTCGGTCGAGCGCAGGCTCGGATGCACGTCGCAATCGACGATGCGCAGCCGCGAGGTGGCGGGCTTTTCTTCGTCGAGCAGCGGGCGGTCGATGACGTCACTCATGCGATCCTCCAAACTTTTTGTTTGCGCATGATCTTATCGGGAAACCGGTACCCACTTTCCCGGATCATGCGTCAGTTGATCGACAACCGCGGAAACGTTTCCAGCGGATTGTCGACGCACATCTTTGCGATGATGCTCTTCGGCAGGTTCGGCGGGATCGGATCGTCACCGTCGAACTGCCAGTGCGGATAGTCGGACGCGAACAGGAACATCTTTTCCGAGCCGATCTGGTCGATGATCTCCTCGACGCTTCTTGCATCAGTCGGCGCATCGAAGGGCTGCATGGTGACGCGGAAATTGTCGCGGATGATTGCAGCCGGCTCGCGTTCGACCCAGGGAACCTCGACGCGGACGCCGCGCCAGGTCTTGTTGGCGCGCCACATGAAGGCCGGCAGCCAGCTCACGCCGGATTCCATCAGCACGACCTTGAGATCAGGAAATTTGCCGAACACGCCCTCATAGATCAGGCTCAAAATCTGCGCCTGCATCGCCTGCGCCTCGACGAAGTAATATTCGTAGCGATGCGACGGCCAGCCGGCCGAGCTCGGTGCCTGGCGATATTGCGTGCCGGCATGGATCGCCAGCGGCAGCTTGTACTTTTCGGCGAGACGGTAGACCGGCCAGAAATGCCGCCGTCCCAGCAGCGTCTCGCCCTGCGCTAGCACCAGGATGGAGACGAAACGATTGTCGCCGGCGCGGCGCTCGATCTCCTCGATCGCGAGATCCGGATCCTGCATCGGCACCACGATGGAGGCCCGCAGACGGGGATCGCGCGACAGCCATTCCGCGGCGATCCAGTCGTTGATGGCCTTGCAGAAATCGGCCGCCATGTAGGCATCAAACACGGCCTGCGCGCCATAGAGCACGTTGAGGATGGCGTGGCTGGCGCCGAGCTGCTCGAACGCGCCCTTCTGCACCATGGCAAGGTCGGAGCCGGGCTTGGCGCCATTGGCCGGCCGCCAGTCGGCACGGCCGGTCAGCGGCATGCTCGGCGGATAAGAAGTGAGATCGAGCCCGTCGATGGCGCGGCTCACGACCTGCTCTTTCCAGTGATCGCTGAGATAGGGAAGCAGTGTCGTGCGCGTGCCACCAACCGCCGGGTGGATATCGCAGTCGATCCGCGTCACCGCCATGAAGCTTCCTCGCGCAATCTTATTGGCGGCGTTCTTGTGCGCCGCTTGCGCAGAGTGCCCCTGCCCGTGCCGGCGCGCAAGGTCGCCCGCCCGCGCGATCCGTCATGGCTCGGTTGCATTTCGCAGGCGCGATATGAAGCTCCGCGATCGTCGCACGCGGCGACTGCTCGATGGTGGATGGTCTCACGGCGCGAGCGGTGGATGCCAGGGCATCCGCCGCTCCATATTGCAGGTAGCTTTGCCCTTATATGCGCTCTCGCCTCAAGCCGCCTTGGACACTTCCATCAGCAGGCGCTCGGCCTTGGCATCCTCGATCCGGTTCACCAGCCGGCTGCTCTCGTGATTGTCGCGCACCGTCTTGGTCAGGGTGATGCAGGTCTGGATCAGCATCACGATGCCCATCGTGAGATAGCCCTTCATCCAGAGATCGATCGGCAGGAAGAAGATGCCGATGGCGACGAGGAAGGCGGAGGCTGCGAAGGACGCGTAAGTGAAGGTCACCCAGGCGCTGCTGTGTGGCTGGCCGTTCTGGTTCATGATGGTCTCCTGTCGGTTCGAATGATGATGGGGTTTGGGGTCAGGCAGTCGGCATGCGCTTGGACTTCAACCGCGCCAGCACGTCGTCCGCGGTCGTCTTGAGCCGGGGGCCAAAGCCCTGCTCGGCGAGTCTTTCCGCAGTGGCGAGCGGACCGCTGGCCGCATCGAGCTCGACCAGCGCGTCGTCAGCGGCCTGGGCTTCCATTTGCCGGTCGCGCAGGCGCCTCAAGGTGCTCTCCGCTTCCGGCAGCGTGGATTCGTAAGGGCGTGCCGCCTCGATGCCGCTGCGGCGAAGCGAGCGCACCGCTTCCGAGGCGCGGGCGACGCGGCGGCCGCGATCGAGCTCGGTGATGCGGGTCTGCGCGCTCGCGACATGGCGCTTCAGCCTGATGATCTCGGTCGCGAACAATGCGCGTGCGGTCATCGCCGCATCGCGATCGGCCTCCAGGCCCGCGATGGCTTCGGCGGCATCCTTGGCGAGGTCCTCGCGGCCACCGTCGAGCGCCGCAACTGCACGGGTCTCGAGATCGGCGATGCGGGCGACGGTCGCCTCGAGCTTGCGGCCTTCCTGCTGGTCCTGGGCGATCGCCAGCGCCAGCGTCCGCTTGCTGCGCTCGACGGCGGCGGCCGCGTCGCGCATCTGCTGGTCGAGGATCAGAAGGGCCGTACGGTCTTCCAGTTCCTCGCCTGCGGCGGCCACGCTGCCGCGGAAAAGTGTCACTACGGTCTTGAACATTTGCTGCTCCCTGTTATGAGCGTTGCTCACAGATGGTTTGTAGCAGTGACATTGAACATCGTTCAATAAATATTTGAGCGGCGCTCAAGAATTTGATTAATAAATGACTAAAGCCTTGGAACGTCGAGAGAAACTGCGGGCCGACCTGATCCAGGCGGCCGAGCGGATGATCGCTGAGCGCGGGTTGGCGGGTCTCAAAACCCGCGATCTCGCCCGCGAGATCGGCTGCGCCAATGGCGCGGTCTACAATCTCGTCGCCGACGTGGACGAATTGGTCCTGCGCGTCGGCTCGCGCACGCTGCTCCGGCTCGACAAGGTGCTCAGCGCGGCGGTGAGCGCGGGTAATCCGTCGCCGCAGGAGACGCTGGTCCGCATCGCGATCGCCTATTGCGATTTCGCCGCAGAAAATCTCGAGCTCTGGCGCGCAATGTTCGAGCATCGCATGGCGCCCGACAAGGAAGTCCCCGACTGGTCCGTCGACGACCAGTTGCAGCTGTTCCGCCACATCTACGCGCCACTGGCGGCGTTGTTTCCAGGCAGAGGGAGAGAGGAGCTCGGCATCACCGCGCGCAGCCTGTTCTCGGCCGTGCATGGCATGGTGGCGCTGGGGCTCGAGCAGAGGCTGGTCGCCGTGCCGCTGCCGGCGCTGCGGAAGGAAATCGCGGGCCTGGTGCGGGCGATGATCGACGGCTTGATCGCGCGGGCGGCGTAGAAGCCGAGCGAGCGCAACGAAACCGGCGGCGGCGCCTGACTAAAATTTCGCCTGTCGCATCGCTGGCAGCACGCTTAGCTTTCGCCGCGTCTCGTCCTCTCTCCGGAGTCTCCCATGCCCCTCCTCATCCGCGGCGGCACCGTCGTCAATCATGATCATTCGCGCCGTGCGGACGTGCTGATCGACGGCGAGACCATCGTCGCGATCGGAACATCGCTCGATGCACCGACGGGCGCGGAGATCGTCGATGCCGGCGGCGCCTATATCATACCGGGCGGGATCGATCCGCACACCCATCTCGAAATGCCCTTCATGGGCACGGTGACCGCCGACGATTTCGAATCCGGAACGAAGGCGGCGCTGACCGGCGGCACCACCATGGTGGTGGACTTCTGCCTGCCCGATCCCGGCCAGTCGATGCTCGCGGCCTATCAGGAGTGGCGGCACAAATCCGAGAAGGCGGCGACCGACTACGGCTTCCACATGGCGGTGACGTCGTGGTCGAAGCAGGTCTATGACGAGATGGAGACCGTGGTCAAAACCTACGGCATCAACACCTTCAAGCATTTCATGGCCTACAAGGGCGCGCTGATGGTGAACGACGACGAGCTTTACAACTCGTTCGCGCGCTGCGCCCATCTCGGCGCCATGCCTGTGGTCCATGCGGAAAACGGCGACGTCGTCGCCCTGATGCAGGAGGCGCTGATCGCGCGCGGCGTCACCGGCCCCGAGGGCCACGCCTACTCGCGGCCGCCGGAGGTCGAGGGCGAGGCCACCAACCGCGCCATCATGATCGCCGACATGACGGGCACGCCGGTCTACATCGTGCACACGAGCTGCCGCGAAGCGCATGAGGCGATTGCCCGCGCACGGGCTGCTGGGAAACGCGTCTATGGCGAGCCGCTGATCCAGCATCTGCTGCTGGATGCCGGCGAGTACCAGAACAGGGACTGGGACCATTCCGCGCAGCGCGTGATGTCGCCGCCCTTCCGCGACAGATCGCATCAGGACAGTCTTTGGGCCGGCCTGCAATCAGGCTCGCTCCAGGTGGTCGCAACCGACCATTGCGCCTTCACCACCGAGCAGAAGCGGTTCGGGCTCGGCGATTTCAGGAAGATCCCGAACGGCACCGGCGGGCTCGAAGATCGGCTCGCACTGCTGTGGACCGCGGGCGTAGCGACGGGGCGGCTCACGAAGGAGGAATTCGTCGCGGTGACCTCGGCGAACATCGCGCGCATCCTCAACATCTACCCGCGCAAGGGCGCCGTCGCCGTCGGTTCGGACGCCGATGTCGTGGTGTGGGACCCCAGGGCGAGCAAGACCATCAGCGCGAAGCGGCAGATGAGCCGGATCGATTACAACGTGTTCGAAGGCTTTGCCTGCACCGGCGGACCGGCCGCGACGCTGTCGCGTGGCCGCGTCGTCTGGAAGGCTGGCGATCTCCGCGCCGAGGCCGGCGACGGCCACTACATCGAGCGTCCGGCGTTCTCGCCGGTACACGTCGCCAACTCGACGTGGAAGCAACTGACCGCCCCGCGCGCGGTCGCACGCGGCGCGGTCACGCCGTAGGGTTACCTCAAACCTGCGTAATACCGCCATCGGCCGCGAGATCGATGCCCGTGCTATAGCTGCTGTCGTCCGAGGCCAGAAATAAAATGGCGGAGGCCATTTCCTCCGGGCGACCAATCCGGCCGAGCGGCGTGATCGAGGCGAAGAACGCGCGGGCACCTTCGGCCTCCCCTGGGGTCTTGAACTGGCCGTCGATGATCGGCGTATCGATGGCACCCGGTGACAACGTGTTCACGCGGATGCCGCGATCCTTCAGCTCCATCGCCCAGGTCCGCGAGAACGAGCGCAGCGCGGCCTTGGTGGCGGCGTAGGTGCCGTGCTCGGGAAGGCCTTTCAGGTGCAGACCGGACGACACCAGCACGATCGAGCCACCCTTGCGCATCAGCGGCAGCGCCTTCTGTACCGTGAAATAGGCACCACGCGCATTGATACCGAATGTCGTGTCGAAATGCGCCGGAGTGACGTCCACCGTGAGCTTACGCTCGACGAACGCGGCACTGGCGACGATGATATCGAGCGCACCCTTTTCATCCTTCACCCGGGCGTAGAGCCGGTCGAGATCGTCGAGATTGGCGACGTCGGCCTGGATCGCAGAGACATTGCGCCCGATCTCGGCCTTGGCCTTGTCGAGCTCGCCCTGACGCCGTCCAACGATGAAAACATAAGCGCCTTCGGCCACAAAGGTCTTCGCCGCAGCAAGACCGATACCACTGGAGCCGCCGGTGATGACGCCAATCTTTCCTTCGAGCTTTGACATGACACAGTCCTTTGGTTTGGGCGCGCGCGGGCGTTCGGCACGCGCACGCCGTTGACCATTTGAGGAAGAGAGAGTGACCGGCCCGTGAGCCGGCCGGTTCTTGATCAGGCCGCCTTGCCGGCCCGCAACCGGTCGAGCACCGGCAACAGCTCGGATGGATCGGGGCGATGCGTGTAATCCGGGTTCACCTCCGCATAGGCGATGATGCCGTCGCGGCCGATGACGTAGCGCGCGGGCATCGGCAGCACCCAGGCCGGATTGTCGTTGAACGTCGGCAGGTCGTTCTTGAAGGACTTGTAGAGCGAGACGAGATCGGCCGGCAGCGCGAAGCGGATGCCGAAGGCGTCGGCGAGGCCGCTCGCGACGTCGCTCAGGATCGGGAACGACAGCTTGTTCTCGCGCTCCGACTTGCAGCTGTTCGGCGCGGTCTGCGGCGAGATCGCAACAAGGCTTGCACCACGGGCGGCGATCTCCGGCAGCGCTTCCTGGAGCGCCTGGAGCTCGAGGTTACAATACGGGCACCAGACGCCGCGATAGAACGACACGACCAGCGGTCCCTTCGCGAGCAGGTCGCGCGACGCGACCTGCTTGCCGTCGGGATCCCTGAGGATGAATTCCGGCGCGGCGTCACCGGCCTTCTTGGCGCGCTGCGCCTGGCCGCTCGCGATCAGTTCGGCGGTGGCGCGGTGCATGGTGTCGAGCGCCTCCTTGCTGGGCTTGAGCGGGAAGCGGCCACCTTCGAAGTCGGCTTTGAAGGCATCGAGTTTGTCTTGAAGGGCCATGGGTAGCTCCATCTTTTGCTGTTGGCCCGTCCTATCTGGATCATTCGAGAATGAAGGGATATACGGTCGATACGGACAACATTTATCTGGATTTCAAATGAGTGACCGGCTCCAGGAATTGGCCGTCTTCGTCCGCGCGGCCGAGAGTGGCAGCTTTTCGAAGGCCGCACGCGAGCTCGGCCTGTCGCAACCCTCGGTGTCACGCATCATCGGCGAATTGGAGACGCGGCTCGGCGTCAAGCTGCTGCTGCGGACCACGCGCAGCATCGCGGTCACGGACGCCGGCGCACTGTTCCTGACGCGCGCGCGCGAAGTGCTGGCTGATATCGAGGACGCCGAGGACGCCGCGCGCGGCGTCGATTCCTTGCGTGGAACGCTGCGCATCACGATGCCGATCGTCTACGGCACGCGAAACATCATTCCGCGCCTGCCGAAATTCCTTAAGGCCCATCCCCTCTTGCGCGTCGAACTGTCCGTCGCAGACGAACGGCAAAACCTGGTTGTGGAGGGCACCGACGTCGCCATTCGCCTCGGCCCGCTCGACGATTCCGGCTTCGGCGCACGCAAGCTTGCGACCGTGTCGCGCTTTCTCGTCGCCGCGCCATCCTATCTTGCCGAGCGCGGGACCCCGAAGACGCCGGCCGATCTCGCCTCGCATGACTGCATCTTCGGTCCCGGCCTGTTCGGCCGTACCACCTGGTCGTTCACCCGCAACGGCGCGGAGACCTCGGTCGATGTCCGCGGCCGCATCACCACCGACTCCGGACCCGGCGTTTTCGCGAGCGTGCTGGCAGGCCTCGGCATCGCGATGACGTCGCCGGTGATGGCCGGCCCCGAGATCGAGGCAGGCGCGCTGGTGCCGGTGTTGAAGAGCTACAAGCTCGCGCCGGTCGAGGTGTACGCCGTGTTCCCGGCAGGTCCGCGGCCCTCGACCAAGGTGCGCGCGCTGGTCGACTTCCTGGCGGAGCAATTGAGATAGGCCCGGCTCGGATGCGACGCCATGAAGCGCCGCTGATGGCATGCGCCTTGCCTCTTTACATTGCAGATCTCCGGCAAAAGAGGCACCGATGAGCGCATCACCTTTCGACATCAACCGCCGCGATTTGGTGCTCGGCGGCCTTGGCGCGGCCGGACTGACGGCGATCACACCCTCCTTCGCCAGGGCGCAGGGGCGTAGCGAGACGTTGCTGGTGGTGCAGGAGCTCGGGCCGAACTCGCTCGACATGCAGGGCGTCGGCTCCAACCAGACCGTGAACGGCCTGTCCTGGAATTGCTACGACCGCCTGCTGACCTACGCCTCCAAGACGCTGCCCGACGGGACCGTGTCCTATGATCGCGAGAAGCTCGCGCCTGAACTCGCCGAGAGCTGGGAGGTCGCCGCCGACGGCATGTCCTGCACCTTCAAGCTTCGCAAGGACGCGAAATTCCACGACGGCACGCCTGTTACCGCCAAGGACGTCAAATGGTCGTTCGACCGCGCCGTGAAGGTCGGCGGCTTCCCGACCTTCCAGATGTCGGCGGGTTCGCTGGAAAAGCCCGGGCAGTTCGTGGTGGTCGACGACCACACCTTCCGCATCGATTATGTCCGCAAGGACAAGATGCTTCTGTTCAACGTCGCCGTCGTCGTGCCCTTCATCATCAATTCCGAACTCGCCAAGAAGAACGCGACAGCGGAAGACCCATGGGCGCTGGCCTGGCTCAGGACCAACGAGGCCGGCGGCGGCGCCTACAGGATCGAGAGCTGGAAGCCCGGCAGCGAGACCGTGCTGGCCCGCTTCGACGACTGGAAGAGCGGACCGCTGCCGAAGGTAAAGCGCGTGATCGCGCGCGACGTCCCCTCGGCCGGCACGCGCCGCGCGATGCTGGAGCGGGGCGATGCGGATATTTCCAGCGGCTTTGCGCCGCGCGATTTCGAGCAGATCATTCGGGAGGGCAAGGTCAAGGTATCAGGGGTGCCGATCCCGAACGCGCTCTGGTACGTTGCGCTCAACACGGCGAAGCCGCCGTTCGACAATGTGAAGCTGCGCCAGGCCGTCGCCTGGGCGATGCCTTACGAGCAGATCCAGAGCAGTGCCTTCTTCGGACGCGCCGTTCCGATGTACGGCGGAGCGGCAGACGTCTCAAAACCGGTGTGGCCACAGCCCTCTCCCTATGTCACCGATCTCGACAAAGCCAAGGCGCTGATGAAGGAAGCAGGGTTCGAGTCCGGCCTGGAGACGACCTTATCGCTCGACACGGGCACTGCGACCGTCGGCGAGCCGACCGCCATTCTGATCCAGGAGAACCTCGCCAAGATCGGCATCAAGGCGTCCATCGAAAAAATCCCCGGCGCGAACTGGCGCACGACGCTGAACAAGAAGGAGCTGCCGCTCGCGCTCAACCGCTTCAGCGGTTGGCTCGATTATCCCGAGTACTATTTCTACTGGAATTTCCACGGCAACAATTCGATCTTCAACATCTCGTCATACCAGAACAAGGCGATGGACGCGCTGATCGACAAGGCGCGCTTCACGGCGGATGCGGCGGAATACGACCGGTGCGTGAAGGATTTCATCGCACTCTGCATGCGCGACGTTCCCGTCATTCCGCTCAACCAGCCGATCCACGACGTCGCCATGCAGAAGGCCATCACCGGCTACGAGTTCTGGTTTCATCGCGAACCCGACTACCGCCAATTCGCGAAGGGCTAATGCCGCTCGACAACGCGGACGACGTCCGAGGCGGCTCGCGCCTGCTCGGTCGGGAAGCCCCGCGCCAACCGTGCCGCGCTCGTGCGCAGCATCGCGGCGTCGAGCTTGCCCTGCCGCGCCCCATCCAGCGCGCAGGCGAAGACCCGGTAGAATTGCGCGCCGTCATAGGCAACCAGCAGCACATCGACGCCGGCGTTAATCGCCTCGACCACGGCTTTGCAGACGTCGTGCTGGTAGATCGCACCCATCACGAGGTCGTCGGTCATCACCATGCCCTGGTAACCCCACTTGTCGCGGATGATCCCTTCGACGACGCGTTTCGAATGCGAGGCCGCGCGATCGGGATCGACGGTCGTGAGCGTCACATGCCCAACCATGAGCGCGCTGCGCGAATGCGACAGCACCTCGCGGAACGGCAGCCAGTCGGTGGCTTCGAGCTCTTTCACCGGCGCATCGAGATTGGCGCTGAAATGATGCGTGTCGCTGCGGACGCGGCCGATGCCCGGAAAATGCTTCAGCGTAGCGCCGACGCCTGACTCTTCCAGCCCGCGCACATAAGCGCTCGCGATCGTGCTGACGACGGCAGGGTCGGTCGCAATCGCGCGCTGACCGATCAGCGTATGAAAATCGAGGCGATTGCGCCGGACCGGCGGCTTGAGGTCGAGCACCGGCGCGAGGTTGAGGTTGACGCCGAGCCCGGCGAGCTCGCGGCCGTGGATGCGGCCGAACTCTTCGGCCCTGGCCTGCTGTTCGTCGGGAGCGAGCCCGCTGAGCGTCGCCAGCGCCGGTACCTTCGTCAGCGGCGGCGCGAGATGTCCGACGATGCCGCCCTCCTGGTCTGCCGCAACGACCAGCGGCGGCAGGCCGGCGGCGCGCCGCTTGTCCTGAAGCGCCGCAATCTCGGTGCGCAACGTCTCGACGGTCCGGCCGCGGATGTTGCGCCGGGTCACGTAGACGCCGCCGATCAAGCCCTGCTCGGCAAGGCGCGCAACCTCGGGAAAGGAGGAATAGCCCACCATGAAGTGAGGTCCGAGCTGACGCGTCTCGGTGGCGCTCGCGGCAAGCACCTCGTGCTTGCGCAGCTCGAACTTCAGATGCGCCGCCGACATCAGCACCGGCGGCAGGCACCAGAGCACGACGAGCAGCTTGCCTGCGATGGTACGCCACCGTCCTCTGCGGAGCAGGAGGATGACGATCGCGAGGCTTGCGACGACAAGCGCGAGGTTTCCAGCGCCGCGCAGCGGGACCAGATAGGGATCGTTCTTGTTGGCCGCCGCGAATGCGACGAGAGGCGCGGTCAGCCAGAGCAGGATGAGACCGATACGACCGAAGAACTGCATGATGCGTCACACGCTATGAGTGGCGAATGCTTCGCACCTATCAAAGCGAATCACGCTGTGCGAGAGGCAAACGCGCGCCTGCACGAAAACTGCAAAAGACTCCTGAAACCGTGCAGACGATGGTCGCGCCTTCTGCACAAGCGCCGTTCAGACTTCGTGATGCCACCCATCACGAAAGGTCATTTGGACATGACGAGCCTGGCTTCGACGATAGCAGCGGAAATCCAGCCGATCGGGCATTCCTCGATCCCGGCCAAGGTCGGCCTCGCGCTGGTGCTGGCCGCGCTCGCCGACTGGCTGTTCTACGGCCAGCGGATCGGGCTGTCGCTGACGCTCTTTGCGATCACGATGGCCTGCGTGTCGGTGCTCTTCAATCATGCGGCCCTGGATCTGCGGCGCGCCATGATCGGCACGGCCATTCTCGTCGCCGGCCTCGTTCCGGCCGTCGAGGAGCTGAACATGCTGTCCTTCCTGATCCTCACCATGGCGCTGGCTATTGCGCTTCTGATCGCGACCAATCCTGAAACGACCGGGTTCGCTGAGCGTGCCCACGCGCTGCGCAACTTTGTCCTGTTCGGGCCCTTCAGGTTCTTCCTCGAGGCGCTCCAGATCTTCAACATGTCGGCGTTCACCCGCGGCATTGCACTCTGGCTGATGCCTGCCGCGCTGAGCACCGTCTTCGTCGCACTGTTCGCTGCGGCCAATCCGGTGATCGAGCAGTGGGTGTCGCTGCTCAATCCAAAGCTCATCCTCGAATATATCAGCATCCCGCGCGTGCTGTTCTGGGCCATGATGCTGGCGCTGGTTTGGCCGTTCATTCATGTGCGCTGGCGGCGCAGGACGATTGTCACCACCGCCGTTGCCGATGGCCCCGTGCCGCCCCCGCTCCCGCCCTTGGTCTCGGCCGAATTTCTGAACCCCTCCACCATTCTGCGTTCGCTGATCCTGTTCAACCTGCTGTTCGCGGCGCAGTCCATCCTCGACGGCATCTATCTCTGGGGCCATGTGGCGCTGCCCGACAATTTGACCTATGCGGCCTACGCCCATCGCGGCGCCTATCCGCTGATAGCGACCGCGTTGCTCGCCGCCGCCTTCGTGCTGGTGGCGATGCGCCCGGGCGGGGCGGCCGAGAAATCGAAGGTGATCCGGCCGCTGGTCTATCTCTGGGTCGGGCAGAACGTGCTGCTCGTCGCCTCCTCCATCCTCCGCCTCGATCTTTATGTCGACATCTACATGCTGACCTATTGGCGGATCGCGGCCTTCATCTGGATGGGGCTGGTGGCGCTCGGATTGGTCCTGATCGTGACGCGCATCGCGCTCAACCGGTCCAACCAGTGGCTCGTCGGTGCCAATCTGATCGCGCTGGCGATCGTGCTCTATAGCTGCTCGCTCGTGAACTTCGATGCGTTCATTGCCGACTACAATGTCGTCCACAGCCGGGAAGCATCGGGCAAGGGCGTGCAGATCGACATCAACTATCTCCTGACGCTCGGGCCGCAGGCGCTGCCTGCCATCGACAAGGCCATCTTGCTCCGGCCCGGCGCCCCCGAGAGCTGCCTTGTGTCGCGCCGCGACCGCCTTGTAGAACAGCAGCGCCAGGATCTGGCCTGGCGGAGCTGGGGCTTTCGGAGCTGGCGACTCCAGCGCAGGCTGGACGCGCAGGCGAAGGATCAGCAGGCAGGCTGAGGAAGCGGAGAGGTTCTTGGCGCATCGCATTCTCATCGTCGACGACGAGGGCCACATCCGCGAGGTCATCCGCGTCGCCCTGAAGAAGGCCGGCATGGACGTGATCGAGGCGCGCGACGGCAAGGAGGCGCTCGCCCGCTTTGCCGCCGACAAGCCCGACCTGATCGTGCTCGACATCGGAATGCCCGAGTTCGACGGCCTCGATGTCTGCCGCGAGGTGCGCAAGGTGTCCGACGTGCCTATCCTGTTCCTGTCGGCGCGCGACGAGGAGATCGACCGCATCCTTGGCCTCGAGATCGGCGGCGACGACTACGTGACCAAGCCGTTCAGCCCGCGCGAGCTGGTGGCGCGGGTCAACGTCATCCTGCGCCGCCTCAGCCCGCGCAGTGGCGAGGCCAAAGCAAGTCCGGCCGCGCTGTCGCAAGGCGGCCTGCTGATCGATCCCGAGCAGCATGTCGCGACCTTCGCCGGCACGCCGCTGAAGCTGACCGCGATCGAGTTCGGCATTTTGCGCGCGTTCCTGACCCGGCCGACCTCGGTGTTCAACCGCGAGCAGCTGATGCGGGCGGCCTATCAGCTCAACATCCAGGTCTCCGACCGCACCATCGACAGCCACATCCGCAACATCCGCGCCAAGCTCGCGGCGTTGAATTGCGAGAACGTGATCGAGACCATCCACGGCGTCGGCTTCAAGCTCGGCCGCTGCGAGAAAGAGGCATGAGCGCAGCGCCCGACAAATGGCGGCCGTCGCTCACCCTCGTGATTTTCACGGTGCTGGCGACCGTCGGCGTGCTGCCGCTGGTCGGCCTGTTCTTCTTCCGCCTCTACGACAACCAGCTGATCCGCCAGACCCAGGCCGAGCTGATCGCGCAGAGCCGCGTGCTTGCGACGATCTATGCGCAGGAGGTCACGGCGCGGCTCGACAGCGGCCTGACGCTCGGCGCCGAGGTGCCGCCCAACGTGCTGCCCGACCCCGGCGACCAGGTCACCCCGATCCGTCCCGCGCTCGACCTCACCGCCAACGATCTCTTGCGGCGGCGACCCGATGCGCAAGCCGCGCCGCAGCCGGCGCAGCCAGCCTATGTCGAGATCGGCGCAAGACTGACGCCGATCATCCGCGAGACCCAGAAGGTGACGCTGGCGGGCTTTCGCATCCTCGATCCGCAGGGCGTGGTGATCGCCGGGCGGCAGGAGGTCGGGCAGTCGCTCGCCCATATCGAGGAGGTCGCGGACGCGCTGCACGGGCAATACCGCGCCACCTTGCGCAACCGCGTGCCGGACAAGCCGCCGCCGCCAATCTATTCCTTCAGTCGCGGCCTCGGCGTGCACGTGTTCTCGGCGATGCCCGTCATCGTCAACAACCGCGTTGCCGGGGTGATCTACACCACGCGGACGCCAAGCAACATCTTTGACCATCTCTACCAGGAGCGGGCCAAGTTCGTGCTGGCGGGGCTCGCCGTGATCCTCGGCACCATCGCGATCGGCCTCGTATTCTCGCGCACCATCACGCTGCCGATGCGCGAGCTGATCGACCGCGCCGCGCGGATCGGCCGCGGCGACCGCGAGGCGTTTCGGCCGCTCCGGCACTACGGCACCCGCGAGTTCGCCCAGCTCTCGCACAGCTTTCTCGGCATGGCGGAACAGTTGGCGCGGCGCTCCGACTATATCGCGACGTTCTCGGCCCACCTCACCCACGAGCTGAAATCGCCGCTGACCTCGATCAAGGGCGCGGCCGAGCTGTTGCAGGATTCGTTTCAAGGAAAGCCGGAAGGCCTGACGCCTGCCGAGCAGAAGACGTTCATCGCCAACATCCTGTCGGACACGCAGCGGCTGGAGGCGATGGCGCAGCGGCTGCGCGAACTCGCCCGCGCCGAGAGCCTGCCGCAGAACGAGCGCACCGAGCTTGCGCCCGTGATCGCCGACCTCCGGAGCCGGTTTCCGGCCAGCTCAATCGAGGCCAGCGGCCGCCTCGACCGGGCGATCGGCATGTCCGGCGAGAAGGCATTGATCGTGCTGTCGCATCTCGCCGACAACGCGATGCGGCACAGAGCGAGGACCATCAGGCTGGAGGCGGAGGACGAGCGGACGACCCTGCTTGTGACGGTCAGCAATGACGGCGAGCCGATTTCGGCGCCGAACCGCGACAGGATATTTGATGCGTTCTTCACCACCCGCCGCGACCAGGGCGGCACCGGGATGGGGCTGGCGATCGCGCGCGCGGTGATGGCGAGCCATGGCGGCTCGATCAGGCTCAAGCCGACCGACGAGGGCGCGGCCTTCGAGCTCCAGTTTCCGATCGCCTAGATCGCGAACACCCAGGCGGCGACGATGGTGCCGATGGTGACCAGACCGGCGATGGTCCAGCCGGCGGCATATTCCAGCTCAGGATGACCAGTCGCCCGCATGATCTCTGCCGGATCGGCGGTATGCTTCTCTGCCATGACAGCCTCGCACGTTTTTTTCCGTGTCCTATGTAAGTCGCTTCAGCCGCCAATAGGTTCCATCACGGAAATGCGAGCAATGACGCAGCTAGGTCTATTCGCCGACCCGCAAGCCGGCCCTGCGGGGCTTCGCTATACCGATGACTTCGTCGAGGCCGCCGTCGAGCAGGACTTGATCGGCCGCATCGCAGCATTGCCGCTGCAGCGCTTCCAGTTTGGTGCCTTCGAGGGCAACCGCCGGGTGGCGTCGTTCGGCTATCGCTATGACTATTCGCTGCAACGGCTGGCCGAGGCGGAGCCGATCCCGGACTGGGTCCTGCCCGTCGCGCGGCAGGTCGAGGCCTGGGCGGGCCTCGCCGCCGGCAGCGTCCGGCAGGTGCTCTGCACCGAATATGACACCGGCGTCGGCATCGGCTGGCACCGCGACAAGCCGCATTTCAAGGAGATCCTCGGCCTGTCGCTGGGCTCGCCGTGCAAATTCCGCTTCCGCCGCCGCAGCGGCGACAAATGGGAGCGCCACGCGCTCGAAGCCCTGCCGCGCTCGCTCTACCTGATGGACGGCGAGGCGCGGTCGCAATGGGAGCACAGCATCCCACCGGTCGAGGCACGCCGCTATTCGATCACCTTCCGGACGATGAAGCGGGTGTAACGGCCGGTCCAAAACTAAAACTGCGAAAACAACCCCATGCACAGTAGAACGCGCGGCCGGCATGCGGCCGCGGTCGCGCGACCCAAATGTTTGACGCGTCGGACCAAAACAGCCGCGCCGCGCAATCGCCGCGCGGTTCGCGGATTTTCCCTTCAATTGCCGGCCAGGGGCAAGATTTCGGGCGGAAGAGAAGCCGCCACTCGACTCTCCGCAAGATTGTAAGTTAGTCTCGCTTCTATCGGCCGGTCCATTTTTAGCCGATGTTGCAGCATTTCAGGGCGCGGCACGGCGCCGTCCCGGCAGAAGACATTTTCAAGGGAAGCTCGCGATGCGTTCGCTGTTTGCGCGGCTGCACCGGCGTTACGGGCCCAGGATTTCGGGGGCGGAGCGCCAGCGGCGGGTCAAGGACAAGCTCGCCCTTCAACCCACCCCACCCACGATCCGCTCACCCACCGCGCTCCGCGCGCTGGCGGTGCGACGCCCGAAAGTCGCGATCATCGGCGGCGGCTTCGCCGGCCTGATGGCGGCCTCCGAGCTCGTCGCGCATTGCGAGGTGACGCTGTTCGAGGCCCGCGACCGCTTCGGCGGCCGGGTTCTCAGCAAGAAGAAGCCGAGCGGGATCGTCGAGGCCGGCGGCGAGCTGATCGGCTACAACCATCCGCTCTGGCTGAAATATGCCAAGCGGTTCGAGCTCGGCCTGTCCGTCATCACCTCGGACACCAATTTCGACGCGCTCGAGCTCGACATGCCGGTGTTTCTCGACGGCCACAAGCTCTCCGACGGCCAGATGAAGCTGGTCTATCACGAGATGGACGATGCTTTCGGCAAGCTCAGTCGTTGGGCCGGCAGGGTCAAGCCTGACAAGCCCTGGCGCGCCAAGGGCGCAAGGAAACTCGACGCCAGGACGATTGCGGAGTGGATCGCCAGCCTCGACTGCTCGAAGCTCACCAAGCACGCCATGGAGGAGCAGTTCTCCAACGACGCCGGCCAGCCGACCACCAAGCAGAGCCTTCTTGCTAATCTGGCCGTCGTCGCGGGCGGACGGATGAAGGACCAGATCGACGCCTTCTTCACCCAGACCGAGACTTTGCGCTGCTCGGAAGGCAATCAGGAGCTCGCCATTCGTCTCGCGCAGGACATCGAGGACAAGGGCGCCAGCACCCACCTGTCGACGCCGGTGCGCGCCATCCGCATCGACAGCGAAGGCGTGACCCTGGAGTTCAGCCCCTCCGGCAACGGGACGGCACGCACGTCCTTCGCCGCCGATTATGCCGTGCTCGCGATACCCCCGAGCCTGTGGCCGGACTCACCCAACGCCAAGATCGCGATCACGCCCCACCTGCCGCACGACTACTACGTCACGATGGGGACGGCGGTGAAATATCTCAGCCCGCTCAAGAAGCGCTTCTGGATCGGCGAGGGCCTCGCCCCAACGGCCATCTCGAACCAGTTCGGTGTCACCTGGGAAGGGACGGACAACCAGATCGCCCCGCCGAAGCACCCGGTCGAGCTCAGCCTTTTTGCCGGCGCCGACGTCGCGGCGGAAGCTCTCAAGCACTACCGGCCCGGTGACCAGACGCAGGTCGACGCGTTCTACGCGCAGCAGATCGGCAGCGTCTACAAGGGCTATGTCGCGCATCTGGCCGATCAGCCGGAGTTCATGGCCTGGCCGCGCGACGAATGGACTGCCGCCGGCTACTCCTGTCCCGCCCCCGGCGAGGTGTGCCTCGCCGGGCCGCTGCTGGCCAAGGGCTTCGAGGACCGCCTGTTCTTTGCCGGTGAGCACACCTGCTTTGCCTATTTCGGTTACATGGAAGGCGCTCTCCAGTCCGGCCAGACGGCGGCGGCTGCGATCATCAAGGCGATCGACAAGCAGCCTGAAGCGCTTGGCTCTGCCCGGACTAGCAATTCTGTCATAGGCTCGGGGCGCCTTGCGGCGGCGAAGCCGTGACCGGAGAGGAAGCAACGCGAATGACATTCACGACAAGGGCTCGATCCAGGATTTGGGCTCGCATCATCTCCGCGCTCGCTTTTGCCGGCGCCTTCAACGCCGCCGGAGCCTCGGCGGCAACGCCTGCAAAAGTCTCGGGCTCGACGGCGCTGGCGCTCGCGGGCGTGATCGCGCCGCTGTCGCCGGACCTGACCGGCGCCGAGAGGAAGGCGGTGGCGATGCTGTTCGCCGCCAATGCCGAGATTCCCTACAAGAAGCCGATCGTGGTGACCGTGGACAGAATCGTCTGCCGCACCGGCAATGTCGACATCACGCTACGCAATTGCGAGCTGACCTTCGGCAAGAAGAGCAGGACCGTGAACGGCTCGACGGCCAATGAAATTTTCGCGACAGAAGCGCTCGCTGGCATTCCGCCCGATGGTGCGGCGGGATCGAGCTTCGAGAGCCTGAGCAAGCTGAGCTGCACGATCGACCCCAATGCCATCCGTCGCAAGGATGGCAGCGGAGCCGACTGCACGTTCCAGCCGGGGAATTGAACCGCGCATGGGCAAGAACATGGGCAAGAAACCGGGTGCCGTGAAATCGCCTCAAGACGAACTAACTAATAAGGCGAATTGAAAAGACAGGTCAAACGCGCGATCCCATATCGGGCACGCAGGGCCGGCACCAACATACCAACATGAAGAATTATCTCGCTTTCTTCCTCATCCTGGGCATGACGGCAGCCTCCGCACACGGTCCGTCGCCCGCGCGGCTCACGGGGCCGTCCAATCTCGTCCGGGTGGGCCTCACCGACAACGACACGACCGCCGGCGGTACCGCGCGGCTGTGCGAGCAGATCTCGTTCTCGCGCGGGCTGCGCTACGGCGAGAGCGAGGCCAATGTGCTCGACGTCGCCACCAGCAGCGAGACCAAGGCGGATACGCCCCGGCCCGTGCTGGTGTTCGTGGGGGGCGACACCTTCACCGGCGATCGCGGCGCGCCGGACCTGTCCCGCGAGGTCCAGGACCAGGCGATGTGCTTTGCCGCGCGCAACGGCATGATCGGCGTGCGCGTCAACTATCGCTTTGCGCCTGCGGCGACCTGGCCGATGGGTGCAACCGACGTCGCGGCGGCGCTATCCTGGGTCCACGGCAATATCGACCTGTTCAATGGCGATGCCCGCGAGATCGTCGCGGTCGGCTACGGCGCCGGCGCCTTCCATGTCGCCACCTTGCTGGCGCATCCCGAATTCCAGACCGACCGCGCCGATGTCGCCGCCGTCGTGCTGGTGTCCGGGATCTACCGCGCGGGCAAGGACGCGAGCGACAGCGAGAAGGCCTATCTCGGCACTGACCCCACCCAATATGACAAGCGGTCGGTCTTCCCCGGCATCCTCAACGTCGATGCGCCGATCGTGCTGGCCTGGGCCGCGAACGATCCGGCGAGCCTCGTGGCGCAGGGCGAGACCTTGAAGAAGACGCTGTGCGGCGCCGGCCACTGCCCGCGCAGCACGCTGCTGCGCAGCCGCGACGGCATCGCCGCCGCCTTCGGCCTCGACGGCTCCGGCGACAGTCTCGCCGAACCGACGCTGCTGCTGGTGCATCAGCTCGAGGCGCGGGAGCTGCCGTAGTGGGCGCGGGCACTCCAAGCTCCCGCAGCGTCATGGTCGGGCCCTACGAACCCGGCCGCGACAATGAGGCTATCACCGTCACCCTGAGGTGGCCGCTTCTTCAGCGGCCCTCGAAGGGCGACGGCCCGGCCGTCTCCGCTCGGTTGTAGCGGGGGCCATTCATCCTTCGAGGCTCCGCCCGCGATGCGCTGCATCGTGGGCTTCGCACCTCAGGATGACGGAGCGACTTACCTCAACACGAACGGCGCGTCAGCACGCCTGTCGTTTGCTGAGCGCCCACGCAGCCACAGCTTTGACAAACGCTTGACGTAGATCAAGCGGACTTGGTGCGGATTGAGCCGACCTCTTGGAGGGGCCAATATCAAGGTATCGAGCATGCGCGTCATCGGCAGGATGCTGTTCGTTTCGATGATCGCTATCGCGTCGCTTGGCGCGATGTCCCAGCAACACGCCGAACAACCCGCGAGCGGCGATGAAATCCGCATCGGCAACGTGATGCCGTATTCGGGACCGCTCTCGGAATTCGGCGCCATCGGCCAGGCGGAGGCCGCCTATTTCGACATGGTCAACGCGCGCGGCGGCATCAACGGCCGCAAGATCCGCTTCATCACGCGCGACGACAATTCCGATCCGACCACCGCGCTGGAGCTGACGCGCAATCTGGTCGAGAAGGACGACGTGCACCTGATGTTCGGCTCGTTCGGCACGCCCGGCAATATCGCCACGCGCTGGTACCTGAACGAGAAGAAAATCCCGCAGCTGTTCGTCGCCTCCGGCGACGAGGAGCTGAGCCAGGCCAAGGCGTTTCCCTGGACCATGGGCTGGCAGCCGTCGTTCCGGTCGGAGGGGCGCATCTATGCCAACTATATCCAGGCCTATTACCCCAAGAAGAAGATCGTGGTGCTCTGGCAGAACGACCAGTTCGGACGCATGCTCTACAGGGGCATCCAGGAAGGTCTTGGCGACCTGAACCGCCTCGTCCTCGTCGACATCGCCTTCGACATTGCCGATGAGCATCTCGAAGGGCATGTCTCGATCCTCAAGCGCGCCGGCGCGGACATCTTCGTCTTCCTCGGCGTGCCATCGACCGCGTCCAAGGTGATCAAGCTGGCGGCGTCACTCAAATGGCGCCCGGTCATCATCGTCAACGACGCCTCCGCCTCGATCGCCAACGCGATGGCGCCCGCGGGCCTGGAGAATTCGGCCGGCGTGATCTCGGCGGCGTTCCTGAAGGATCCGAGCGACCCCGCATGGAAGAACGACCCCGCCATGAAGGACTGGTTCGCCTTCATGGACAAGTACCACCACGTCGAAAGCACCAACAACAGCGCCGCGGTCTACGGCTACGGCGCAGCCGAGGCGCTGACGCAGGTGCTGAAGCAATGCGGCGACGACCTGTCGCGCGAGAACATCATGCGTCAGGCGGCTTCGCTGAGGGATCAGCAGCCCTCCGTTGCGTTGCCCAACATCAGGATGAGCACCTCGCCCAACAGCTATCTGCCGATCAAGCAGATGCGGCTTGTCCAGTTCGACGGCCGTTCCTGGCAGCCTTTTGGCGATGTGATCGAGACCGCGTTCACGGAAGGGGCGGCGCGGTGAGTCTCGCGTCGACGCTGGTTGGTGCAGCGCGGCGTTCAGGCACGCACCTTTTGCTGGGCCACCCCTCTCCCCCGCCCTCCCCCGCAAGGGGGGAGGGAGCGCAGTGTGCCGCGCGGCGAAGGCTGGGCTCACAAGCTCAATGAGTTCACAGGACCAAAGCCAATTGTCAGCACCTCAATCCAACCGCACGCGCAAATGCGTTCCCTCCCCCCTTGCGGGGGAGGGTTAGGGAGAGGGGTCCGCACGGGGACTCTCTCAATCAGAAACGCGGCTACGCAAGTCTGCGCGCACCTTCACGCCGGCTTCAGCGAAGCCAGCGCGTTTTCCAGCAGCGAGCGGACGCGCGCGGCATCGCCTGACTTCACCACGGCGGGGTCGAGATAGAGTTCGAGGCCGGGCGCGCGCTCGGTGATGACCCCGCTTCTTTCCGCCGCCGCGTCGTTGAGCGCGTCGACCGAATAAGGAATGATTTCGCGGCTGATGCCCTTCATCGTGATCGCGGGCAGCGCGTGCGCGCGGACGATGTCGCTGACCAGCGCAAAGGTCTCGTAGCTCAGCACGATTCCGCCGGGCTCGGCGATCGATTGCAGACGCGCAGCGAGGTTCGCTTCGGCACCGATGATGGTGTAGTCCATGCGGTCGCTGCTGCCGAAATTGCCGACATTGCAATAGCCTGAGTTGATGCCCATGCGCGAGCGGAACGGCTGCTCGATGCCGGAGGCGCGCCACTTCGCATTGAGCTCGGCAAGACGCTGCTGCATGCGCCAGGCCATCTGGAGGCAGGCCTCGGCGTCCGCACGGTCGCCCCTGGTCTCGGGGTCGCCGAAGAAGATCAGCATGGCATCGCCGATGAATTTGTCGATGGTGCCGCCATATTCATGGGCGATCGCCGACATCTCGGTGAAGTATTCGTTGAGGAGCTGGGTCAACAATTCCGGCTGCAGCCGCTCGGCGGTCGCCGTAAAATTCTGGATGTCGGAGAAGAAGATCGTGAGCTTCTTGCGCTCGGTATGGATGGTGACGTCCTTCTGGCCGCTGAAGATGCTCTTGTAGACTTGCGGCGGGATGTAGCGCGAGATCTTCATCGACAACGAAGCCAGGAAGTCGTTGGCGGATTCGAGCTCCTTGTTCATGCCCTTGATACGGCCGGCCTGGCGGCGCTGGAGCGAGAGGAACGACAGGCCGCAGCCGGCGGCGATCAGGAAATAGGCCAGCAGGAACTTGAACGAGAAGATGTTGGCGGCGATCGGCTGCGCAATGATCACCTCCTGGATGCCTCTGATGTCACCGACCTTCCAGTCCTTCTTCGGGCTCTCGGGGTGGCTGTTGTGGCAGCTGACGCAGGCAGGGCCCATCGTGACGGGCGCGACCAGGCGGACCTTGTCGGAGAACAGCGAGGTCTCGGTCTCGACGATCTTCTGCTCGGGGTCCTTGCGAAGCGCGTCGAGCGCGTCCTTCTCGAACTTGTCGAGCTGGTGCGCGGCGCGGTTCTGGAACGGGAAATCCGAGACGAAGCGGTAGGTGATGTTCTCCTGCTGCGCGCCGATCACCCGTCCGAGCTCCAGCGACAGCGTCGCCGGGATCGGGATCGCACCGGGGACGGATTCGTAATTGTGCACGACCCTGGTGGTGCCATTCGGATTGGCCAGGATGCGGCCGACGACGTTGGACGCATAGTAGCTGCGCACGCTCGTGATGACCGAGTTGAGGTCGGCGGCCTGCCGGCGCAGCGCGGTCTTGCTGAGGTCGGTCAGGTCCAGCCACACCGCGACCGGCAAAGCGAGCAGGAGCAAGGCGATCACGGCCCCCGTGAGGATGCCACTCTTGCGCTGTTCTTCGGAGATCTCTTGTTTCACCCTGTGGCTCCGTCGTGTGCGATCTTGTCGCAAATCCCGGGAATTCGCGGCAAGAGCTTGCGGCGGCACAGAGCCCGCAAATGCGAGGCCGCGCAACCCCATTTCATGGTGGGTCGCAGCAAATGGCTTTTCGTTTCATGGCGAATGTTTAAGATCGGCATGAACCTGCATTCACTCCGCCGGGAGATCCTCCATATGACCGAGACTATCCGCATCAGGCGCTTCAATGCGCGCCCCGTGATCGTGCCGATGAATTTGCCGCTCAAGACCTCGACCGGCACGGTCGCAAAGGCGCCGCTGGTGCTGATCGACTGCGAGACCGACCAGGGCGCGGTGGGGCATGCCTATCTGTTCTCGATCACGCCGTCGGCCTTGAAGCCGCTGACGGCGATGGTCACGGAAATGTCGGAGCTCGTCGCCGGCGACGAGCTGCTGCCGTTCGAGATCGAGCGCAAGCTGACCCAGCGCTTCACCCTGCTCGGCCTCGCCGGCCTGCAGCGGCTGGCGCAATCCGGTATCGACATGGCGGCATGGGATGCGCTGGCGCGCAGCAAAGGCTTGCCACTGGCGCGCCTGCTCGGCGGCGCGCCGAAGCCGGTCAGGGCCTACAATTCGAAGGGGCTCGGCATCATGCCGGCGGGCGCCGCGGTGGACGAGGCCCACAAGCTGCTGGCCGAAGGTTTTCACGCCGCAAAGATCCGCGTCGGCCGGCCCGATGCGCGGGAGGATCTCGCCGTGGTGCGCGCTGTGCGCAAGGCCGTCGGCGATCAGGTCACGCTGATGTGCGACTACAACCAGGCCCTGACGGTGACCGAGGCCGTCCGCCGCGGCGAGATGCTCGACGACGAGGGGCTGACCTGGATCGAGGAGCCGATCCGCCACGACGATTACGCTGGTAACGCGCGCATTGCGGATGCGCTCCGCACGCCGGTCCAGATCGGCGAGAATTTTGACAGCGCCTTCTCGATGCAGGCGGCGCTGTCCGCGGAGGCCTGCGACTACGTGATGCCCGACGTGCAGCGCATCGGCGGCGTCACCGGCTGGCTCCGCGCCGCCTCGCTCGCACAGGCCGCCGGCATCGAGATGTCGACGCACCTGTTCTCCGAGGTCAGCGCGCACCTGCTCTGCGTGACGCCGACCGCGCATTGGCTGGAATATGTCGACTGGGCCGACGCGGTGCTGGCGACACGGCTCGCGATCAAGGATGGTTTTGGGTTGCCGGGCGAGGAGCCGGGCAACGGGATCGCGTGGGACGAGGCGGCGGTGAAGAAATATCTCGTCTGATAAGACCGCTTCTTACGACCGAACAGCGGCAATCATACTCAGCTCGACGGGAGCGCCCCGCGGCAACTCGGCGACGCCGACAGACGTGCGCGTGTGACGACCGCGATCGCCCAAGCGCTCGATCAGCCGGTCGGAGGCCCCGTTCATGACTTGCGACTGCTGCGTAAATCCAGGCGCTGAAGCAATGTATCCAACGAGCTGCAGGACCTGGACGATCCTGTCCTCTCCGCCTGTTGCGTGGTTGATGGCCGAAATGCAGAGATCGACGCAGAGAGCAGCCGCCTCCTGCGCGGCCGCGATATCGACATTCGCGCCGACCTTGCCCGCATACAGCAGGTCCTCACCGCGACGCGGCAGCTGACCACTGACATACGCAATTCCACCATGGATGATCACCGGCAAATAGTTGCCGCCGGGCTTGTTCACGCTGTTCATCTCGAAAACTGCCTTCTCGTCACGTCCGGCGAAGCGACACGTTTCGCCGAACGCCGCAAATTGTATCTCACCAGGCTCGTCGCCCTAATGGAGGATCGGACAATGGCAGGCGGAGAGTCACGGATCAAGGCTGCAAAGCATTTGCATGCCGAAGGCAGTGCGCATCCGGGCCAACAAGGTCTCGCCACCGCGCATTGCGCAGCGGCGGCGGGCACGATAACGATGCCCCCATGTCCACATGGCGGCCCCACCCTCACATCCGCGTCGTCGCGCTCGGCCTGCACTGGCGGGACGGGCGCCTGCTGGCGGCCGAGGTGCGTGACGATGCGGGGCGGATCAAGGGCGTGCGCCCGCTCGGCGGCGAGATCGAGTTTGGCGAGAGCTGGCGGACTGCGCTGGTGCGCGAATTCAACGAAGAGCTCGGCATCGACATCACGATCATCGGCGAGCCGCTGGTGATGGAGAACATTTTTGTGCACGAGGGATCGACCGGGCATGAGGTGATGTTCATCGCGGAGATCGCGCTTCCAGACGGCGCGTTCAGCGGCCAGGACCGCATCGATTTCCGCGAGGATAACGGGGAAGAGATCGTCGCACGCTGGTTCGATCTTGCGGAGCTCGACGTCGAGGGCGGGCCGAGCCTTTATCCGAACGGGTTGAAGGATGTACTGCTCCGACGGAAGCGCCAGTCCGCCTGACGGGCGCCTGGCTACCAAACCTCCGCGCCGGGGATCTTCTTGCGCACCGCCATGCGCTGGATCCAGATGCAGCGACGGACGGATCTGTTGGAGCGGCCGACGGCGGATATCCCCTCGCCGGCCTGAAGCAGCGGCGCGATGTTCGCGCGCAGCGCCCGGCAGCGCTGGAGCTCGGCCTGCCAGTCGATCACCGCTGCATCCGCGCATGACGCCATCAGCGCCAGCACAGCCATTGCAAGACAGGTCGCCCGCATCGTTCGCATTCCTTTCACTGTGATCCCCCCACGTCGCGCCGGTAGCGGAAGTCGCAATGGCTCGCGCGCCTTGCATGATGGTCTGCGCCCGCGTCAGCTTGACGTCGGGGCCGGACCCTTCCGCAGTCGCGAAGTCGGAAGTGCAGACAAAGGAGAAAAGCCGAGCTCCGGCTCGCCCAGCTGTGGCGGCCCCAACAAGGCTGAGCCAACGCAGACGTGATTCAGCGGTTACCGCGGATCGCCAGATCCTGAAGAGCCGACGGCGCAGTCAGTGATATTATCCCCATCATACCAAATGCTGCGCGGGCTTCCCTAAGAACCAGCCAACGTCAAGGAGAACTCGAGTGCCGTTGTGGAAAGTCTATCACCCCGTCGGGGCCTACTCGGCTCATGACAAGAAGGAATTCGCAGAGAAGGTCACTGCAATGTATGCGAGGATTCCCATCCCGAAATTCTACGCCGTGATGATCTTCGAGGAAGTCGCCGCAGGTTCGGTCTATGTCGGCGGAGCTTCGCACGAGAAATTCGTCCGCTTCAAGATCGACCACATGGCGAGGACGATGCCCGGCCCCGTCATCAGGGAATGGTGGGTGAAAGCAGTCGACAAGTTGATCGCGCCCTACGTCAAGGACCGGGGATACGACTGGGAGGTCACCATCGACGAGCTACCGGCCGACCTTTGGTCGATTCAGGGGCAAATTCCGCCGCCATTCGAATCCCACGCCGAAAAAAGATGGGTCAAGGAGAACCAGCCGAGTTCGTATGACCTCCAGGAAAAGCTGCCGGTCGGAGCCCTGTTCAAGCCGGGCGTGTCCGCCGGCTGAGGCGACGCCCGCAGGACTGTCGATCGACGCAAGACGCCGCTCCGCAGGGCGGACCGAGCCTCTATCCGACAGGACTGAAGGACCTGCTGCTCCGGCAGAAGAGCCAGTCCACCTGACGGGCGCCTGCTACCACGCCTCCGCGCCGGGGATTTTCCTGCGCACCGCCATGCGCTGGATCCAGATGCAGCGACGGACGGATCTGTTGGAGCGGCCGACGGCGGATATTCCCTCGCCGGCCTGAAGCAGCGGCGCCACGTTCTGCCGCAGTACGCGGCAGCGCTGGAGCTCGGCCTGCCAGTCGATGATCGCCGCATCGGCGCGTGATGCCGTCAGCGCCAGCGCAGCGATGGCAAGGCAGCTTGCCCGCATCATTTTGCATTCCCTTCACTGTGATCTCCCGGCGTCGCGCCGGTAGCGAAAATCGCAATGGCTGGCGCCCTGCATGATCGTCTGCGTGCGCGTGAGCCTGACGTCGGGACCAAACCCTTCCGCGGTCGCGAAATCGGCGGTGCAGACCAGGAGGAAGCCGAGCTCCGGTTCGCCCAGCGCCTTGTAGAACTCGGCATAGGCGCATCGCGTCACGTCGAACGCGAAGGTGTCCGCCGTCTGCTCGACGACGTCATAGGCGAGCGCGTCGTCGCGGGCATAGGTCTTGAACGCCGACGATACAGCGTTGCCGAGATCGGTCTCGTTCTTCGTTTTCCAGAACTCCTCACCGAAGCCGCGATAGAGATCGCCGAGCGCCTTGCGCACCAGCGCGTTGGCGCGCGCCTCGCCGAGCTCGGCCTGCAATGCCTTGACCAGAGGCACCAGCACCTGCGCCTGGATCTTTGCTTGCTCGATGACGGAAACGCTCATGGGCAGCCTCGCTCGTCTCTCGTTGCTGCGACTCTTTGGCCCTGTGACCTGGCACACATTTGCGACCATCTTAAGGTTGTATGATGGTCCATCATAACCGAAGCCGGCCAGGCGCCCGACATCCATTTTGATGATCTCATTTTCGAGCACGGAGAAGGAAGCAATGCTTCACTCAGTTCGCAGGGCTCGGCTATTTCCCGACCGCACATTTGCCCGAACCACAAGTTGAAAATCACGATCGATTCACGCAGATCCGTTCAGTATCCGGCCCGGCCGACAACGTAGGGCCGATCGATGTTCGTAGTCGGCACGCGCGCATGAGCGCGCGTGAACGATGTTGTCATGCCTGGCGTCGGGCAGATCACGAGACGCGATCGGGATCACGAGGCGCAATAGCGCAGGACTCACCTGCCCGGACAGCCGGCCCGGGGAAATGCCGGCATCGACAGCTGCAGCATCGCGAGGGATCACCATGGACGAGCCCAAACCACTCACCAGTGCATTCACCAAGACAGCGAATTTCTCCATCCACGAGGTCGACGAGGTGTTCAGGGACGCCGCGCAGCCCGCCGCTGGTGCCGCCGCCCGAGCTGCGCGTCCGCCGGTCACCTTGCCGCCCATCCTCGGTCCGCTGTCGGCCTTCACGGGCACCTTCACCGGACAGGGGTTCAACACGATCTTCCGGCCCGACAGCAAGATCACGCCGACGCCGATGCCGGGGCCGATCAGCACCACCGACCCCGACGACAACGTGCTGGAGCTGAATCTCACCGACGAGACGATGTCGTTCTCGAACAATCTCGGCTCGATTCCCAATCGCGGCTCGCTGCAGCAGGCGGATGCATTCCTCAACGGCGTGCCGTACCTCCAGACCATCAACGACATCACCACGGGAACGCCCGTGGGCATTCACTTCGAACCCGGCATCTGGCTGGCGGTGCCGGCCACCACCATTCCGCACGAGCCGTTCACCGTCGCGCGCATGGCGTCGATCCCGCACGGCACGACGATCGTCGCGCAAGGCACCGCGCTGCCTCCGGTCGCCGGCAAACCGACCATCGCAGCGATCGACATCACCCCGTTCATCGGCGGCAATCCGGGCAACAAGATCACATTCCAGAACCAGACCGCGACCAACAAGACGACCCGCAGGCTACCTCAGGATCTGACCGCACTGATGGCTTCCGGCAAGCTCACCCAGGCGATGATCACCGACCCGAACACGGTGCTGCGCGATCAGATCGCGCATCAGACCATCACGCAGACCATCGTCATCGAGACATCCACGAAGCCCGGCACGCCGCTGTCCGGCGGCCCCTTGCCGGCCATCCCCTCGCCCGGCCCGCATCCGCAGGCGCCGAGCTTTGCCGGCGGCGCCGCGAACATCGCGTTCCTTCAGGGCTTGCCCGCTCCGACGCCGGGCGGCAATGGCTCGAACGCCAACGCCTTCCAGATGGACGCGGTGTTCTGGATCGAGACGGTGGTTTACGACATCGACGTGCCGGCCCTGCCGCCGGGAACGCCGCCGGTGATCCTGCAACCGCGCCAGAGGAGCAACGTGCCGCTGGTTCCGAGCTTCGTCGCCGCGATCCCGTTCGTGCCCAACAAGGGCTTCAAGGGCGGCCACGTCAGGGTGGCGACGACGCAGATCCAGTATTCACAGAAGGTCATGCTGGATTTCGCCGGGCTGACCTGGCCGCACGTCTCGGTCGCATCGCTGGTGCCGGCCGCACCCGTGCCGATCCCGGATCATCTGTTGCCGCTGACGTGAGGCGAGTGGCGGTGTGACGACGATGCGCCACGTCCGCGGCATCGGACGTGGCTGAACCAACGCATCCGTGATGCAACGGTGACCTCCGCTCGCGCGATCCTGAAAAGCCGGCGCGGCGATCAATGGTATGATCATCGTCATTCAAAAGAGAGATGATCATGCCCCCTTCCAAGATGTCCCGCGGCTCCATCAGGTTACGGCCATTTGCACGGCGCCGTCATGTTGCGGCGATTGCCGCAGCGCTGTTTCTCGCGGCGACCGCCTGGTCAGCCGGGCCGGCGCTGGCCGCGGCAGATGATGCCGAGGCGCGAACCATCTTCGAAAAATTCATTGCCGCGCAGAATGCGCACAACGCGGACGATGTGAAGGCCATGCTGTGGAATTCGCCCGGCACGCTGTTGTTTGCGAGAGGCATCGAAACCAGAGGCCGTGATGCGGTCGCGGACCGCTTCAAGGGCTACTACGAGGGCACCTGGCACCTCGAACCCGACATGTCGAAATTCCACGTCGCCGTGATCTCGAACGAGGTCATGCAGGTCCTCGTTCCCATCGTCTTCACGCGCGGCCTTCCCGGCAAGCCACCCCAACAGAATACGTTTCTGATCAGCCAGACCTACGTGCGGGATGCGAACGGCTGGTCTGTCGCCTCCGTCCTGCCGGTCGCGAACACGGAACTGAAATAGCTGCGATCGGGTATCGTCAGGGCGTTGCTCGATGCAGCACCGGATTGCGCTTCGCTCCATCCGGGCTACACGCACGCTTCGCAATCGCGGATTGTTTGGGCTTGCCTGGCCGAAGCTCTCAGCTGCAGCCCGCCTGCGCCCTTTGGGCTTCGGCGTCGCATCCTTCTCTCGGCTATCGCGAGCGAAGGATGGTGGGCGCGACAGGGATCGAACCTGTGACCCCTACCATGTCAAGGTAGTGCTCTCCCGCTGAGCTACGCGCCCTAGATCTCTCTAGATCGGGTCGGGTCCCTATAACGGCTCAGGGGAGCCGGTGCAAGGACCGAAGGGGGCCGATTTAGGCCGCCAGCATCTTGTTCACTTCGCTGACCAATTCGCGCAGATGCACGGGCTTGGACAGCACCTTGGCGTTCTTGGGGGCGTCCGAATCCGAGTTCAGGGCGACCGCGGCGAAGCCGGTGATGAACATGATCTTGATGTCGGGGTCGAGTTCCGAGGCCCGGCGGGCGAGCTCGATGCCGTCCATCTCCGGCATCACGATGTCGGTCAGCAGCATCTCGAACGGCTCTTCCCGGAGCCGCTGATAGGCGGCCATGCCGTTGTCATGGGACGAGACCTGAAAACCAGCGTTTTCCAGCGCCTTGACCAGGAAACGGCGCATGTCGTTGTCGTCTTCGGCGAGCAGGATTTTGGGCATGGCAGGAAACGTCAAATCCCCAGAGGATATCAGCAGAGGTTACTAAGCCCGACAGAGGGTAAATTTGGGGTGAAAATCTTTACCCTGGGCTGGCTGCGCTGCCGGTCCCTTGTGAACCCGAATGCGGCGCGAATCAATCGAGCCGCGCCGGCGCATCCCCGCTTCCCTGCCCACACGGTTAAGACATGTTCCAGCGCCGATCACATCTTTTCGCTTGGCAGAATGGTTGCGATTCCAGACAATGACGACACATAAGAGCCGCTCCACCGGCCGAATCAATTCGATCCGAGACCCGGATCCCGCGGCGCGAAGGGACGAAGCCTGAGAAGATGACCCGGTTTGACGGCGACGTGTCGCCCGCCTTCGAGATCGTGGAGCCCGCGCAATGGCGCGCGCCTGTCATCTTCAACTCGCCCCATTCCGGCTCGACCTATCCGGACGAATTCCTCAGCGCCTCCAGGATCGACCTGACGACGCTGCGGCGGTCCGAAGATTCCTTCATGGACGAGCTGATCGGCCATTTGAGCGAGCGCGGCTTTCCGACCGTGCGGGTCAACTTTCCCCGCTCCTATGTCGACGTCAATCGCGAGCCCTATGAGCTCGATCCCCGCATGTTCACCGGACGGCTGCCGAGCTTTGCCAATACCCGCTCGATGCGGGTCGCCGGCGGGTTAGGCACCATCCCGCGCGTGGTCGGCGACGGCCAGGAGATCTACCGCGAACGCATCCTGGTCGACGATGCGCTGGCGCGGATCGAGACGCTCTACAAGCCCTATCATCGCGCGCTGCGCCGGCTGATCAACAAGGTGCACCAGATGTTTGGCACCGTGGTGCTGGTCGATTGCCACTCGATGCCCTCGGTCGGCGTCAGCAGGGACGAGCCGCGGCGGCCCGACATCGTGATCGGCGACCGCTACGGCACGAGCTGCACACCGCTGCTTCCGGACAGGGTCGAGGAGACCATGGGCGGGCTCGGCTATTCGATCGGCCGCAACAAGCCCTATGCCGGCGGCTTCATCACCGAGCATTACGGCAACCCCGCGAGCGGCCTGCATGCGGTGCAGCTCGAGCTCAACCGCGCGATCTACATGGACGAGCGGCGGCGCGAGCGCAGTCCGCGCTTTGCGCAAGTGGCAAGCGACTTCGGTGTGCTCGCCGACGTGCTGGCGACGACGATCCCGTTCGGCGATCTCGGCCCGTTCCAGGCCGCGGCGGAATAATAGCGAGCCGTCGCCGCGCGATCGCGTCGCCGATCAAGCATCAGATCAAGCTGCCAGCGTATCGTGCGTCGAATCTTCGCTTCGCGTTTTCGCGCGCTCGAAGTGAAGATCGAGGCTCAAAGAAAAAAGGGCCGCTTCTGATGAAGAAGCGGCCCAAGTCTAGGGAGGAAACGCCCAAGGAGGGCAGCGGTAACGCAGAGCGCTACCGCACCGCAACAATATGCGGCCGCGACGCACAAAGTGCAAGGGCTTTTGAGCCGTTTCCCATGCAATATGCACATGGCTCAATTGCTTATGGCGAAACCCAGATTCAGTTTCTTTGATAAGGAAATTCAATGGGTTGATAACCGTTTGCATACGAACGAGGCATACTCGGAACTAAGTTTTCAACTCTATGATCGATATTTGGCCAGCATATGACTGGGATGGGGCAGCCGGTTGCGGCATCCAAAATACCAGGGAGCAAACCAACTCAGCGCTGCACGCGAGAAGCGAATTGAGCTAGGCAGGAGCGAGCTTCACCCGACTTTCGTTTTGAGGATGCGCCGTGACGGTGATCGACTTCTCAGCCTTCATCGGACGGCTCGCCACCGCCTCCGGCGAAACCATCCTGCCGTTCTTCCGCACCTCGCTGTCAATCGACGACAAGAGCAAGACCAAGGATTTCGACCCCGTGACGGAGGCCGACCGCGCCGCGGAGGCGGTGATGCGCCGGCTGATCAAGGCGAGCTTCCCCCAGCACGGCATCGTCGGCGAGGAATTCGGCAATGAGCGCGAGGACGCCGATTATGTCTGGGTGCTCGACCCCATCGACGGCACGAAATCCTTCATCGGCGGCTTTCCGATCTGGGGCACGCTGATCGCGCTGCTGCACAAGGGCGCGCCGGTGTACGGCATGATGCACCAGCCCTTCATCGGCGAGCGCTTCTCCGGCGACAACGGCTCCGCCACCTATAAAGGCCCGTCCGGCGAGCGCCGGCTCCAGGTCCGTCGCTGCGCCTCGCTGTCGGAAGCAACGAGCTACACCACCAGCCCGCTGCTGATGAACGAACGCGACCGCGCCATTTTCAGCCGCATCGAACAGGGCGCGCGGCTGTCGCGCTATGGCGGCGACTGCTACTCCTATTGCATGCTGGCGGCCGGTCACGTCGATCTCGTGGTCGAGACCGAGCTGAAGCCTTACGACATCGCAGCCCTGATCCCGATCGTCACCGGCGCCGGCGGCGTCGTCACCACCTGGGAAGGCAAGCCGGCCCAGGGCGGCGGCCGCATCGTCGCGGCCGGCGACGCTAGAGTTCACGAAGAAGCACTGAAACTGCTCAACGGATAAGCGCCCCAAGGAGCGTGCATGAAAAGAGCCTGCATGAACAACTGGCCTAAGCTCCTCCTCGCATTCCTGCTCCTGTTTCCCGCCCTCGCCTCCGCGCAGAATTTCCCCGCAAAACCGATCAAGCTGATCGTGCCGTTCCCGGCCGGCGGGCCCAACGACATCATCGCGCGGGTGATCGGCCAGCGCATGTCGGAGCTATCGGGCCAGCCGGTGCTGATCGACAATCGCGGCGGCCAGGGCGGCGTGCTCGGCACCGACGCGGTCTCCAAGGCCGCCCCCGACGGCTACACCATCGCCATCTCCTCAGCCGGCGCGCTCGCGATCAGCCCGAGCATGGAGCGGGTCGCCTACGACACCGCGAGCGACCTCACACCGGTGACGCTGGTTGCGACCTTGCCGGAAATGCTGGTGGTTGCCACCAACGTGCCCGCAAAGGACATCGGCGAGCTGATCGCGCTCGCCAGGGCGCAGCCCGGAAAGCTCAATTTCGCCTCCTCCGGCCCCGGCAGCCTGCCGCACCTCGCCGGCGAACTGTTCAAGCTGACGGCCAGGATCGACATCGTGCACGTGCCCTATCGCGGCGCAGCTCCCGCGGTGAACGATCTCCTGGGCCAGCAGGTGCAGATGACCTTCCTGGATCTTCCGGTGCTGCTGCCGCAGGTCAAGGCGGGCGCGTTGAAGCCGATCGCGGTCGGCTCGGCCGAGCGCTCCGCGACCGCGCCCGACGTGCCGACCACCGCGGAAGCGGGCTTTGCTGATCTTCGTATCGAGAACTGGTACGGCATGGTGGCGCCGAAGGGCACGCCGAAGGAGATCGTCACCGCGCTGCATGGCCTGGCGACGAAGGCCATGGCGGATCCGGCCGTAAAGGAAAAGCTCGCCGCCCAAGGCGCGACGCTGATCGGCGACGAGCCGGAGCATTTTCGCAGCTTCATCGCGGACGAGACGAAGAAGTGGGCGAAGGTGATCAAGGACGCCGGAGTCGAGACGGCGAAGTAGCGCGCGGTAGGCGAACGGCCTCACAACGCGACAGGTGCGTTCCCTCCCCCCTTGCGGGGGAGGGCCAGGGAGAGGGGTCCACACGGGGACTCCATCGATCTCTCTTCTTCGCGACAGAGACACCTTTTCCTGGGTACCCCTCTCCCCCGCCCTCCCCCGCAAGGGGGGAGGGAGCGCAGTTGTGCGCACAGCCGCAGCGTAGGCTCACATCGCCGCCGCCCGCAAATGCTCCACCAGCATCTTGGCCGGCCTTGGCAGCGCCTTGAAGCTGCGTGCGCAGATCACGAGCTTGCGGTTGGCGAAGGCATCGCGCAGGCGGACCATGGCGAGCGGCATCAGCTTGGCGCAGCGGCGGGCGGCAGATATCGGCACCAGGGCGATGCCGACGTCAGCGGCGACCATCTGACAGATCGCGTCGAAGTCGCGCAGACGCGCACGGTAATGCGGACGCATGCCGAGCCGGGCGGCGTGCTTCGAAATGTGCATCTGGAGCGCAGTGGCGCTGGTCAGCCCGACGAACTCGCAATCCCCCGTCTCCTGAAAATCGATCTGGCGACGGCCGGCGAACGGGCCGCGCCTGGACATCACCAGCGTCAGGTGGTCCTCGCTGAAGACGAAGCGCTCGATATGGTCGGGCAGCGCGTGCTCGGCGGCAAAGCCGAGATCGGCGGCACCGGCGGTGATCGCTGCCGCGATATCGGTGCTCTCGCGCTCCTCGATGTCGATGGCGACGTCGCGATGCTCGCGCAGGAAGCCCGCCAGCGCCTTCGGCAGATGCTCCGACAGCCCCGAGGTGTTGACGAGAAAATGCACGCTCGCGCGCACGCCGCTGGCAAAGCCGGCGAGATCGCCGCGCATGGCGTCGACCTGGTGCATCACGACCCGTGCATGATCGAGCAGGCTCTCGCCCGCCGCAGTCAGCTCGACACCGCGCCGCCCGCGCTTGAGCAGCGCGACGCCGAGCGCGTCCTCGAGCCCTTTTATGCGCGCGCTGGCAGAGGCCAAGGCGAGATTCGATCGCTCCGCGCCGCGCGTGATGCTGCGCTGGTCGGCTACCGCGATGAAGAGCTGGAGGTCGACGAGGTCGAAGCGCATGGCTGGATTCTCCTCAGCCTCCGCCGGGAACGAAGGCTGTCTCCGTAACCTCCAGATTGTGCCCGCGCGCGGCTTCGGTCAATGTGCAAGATATGATTGACCCGCTCCTCATCCTCATCGCCGCCGTCTTCCTGATCGCCGGATTCGTCAAGGGCGTGGTCGGGCTCGGCCTGCCGACCGTGTCCATGGGCCTGCTCGCGGTGAACATGGCGCCGAGCCGCGCGATCGCCATCGTGATCGTGCCCGCCATCGTCACCAATATCTGGCAGACCTTCGCCGGCCCCTATCTGCGCGACATCCTGAGGCGGCTGTGGCCGCTGATGATCGGCACCGTGATCGGATGCTGGCTCAATGCCGGCGCGCTGACCGGCCCGCATGCCCGTTACGGCACGATCGTGCTCGGAATCCTGCTCGTGATCTACGCGATCATCGGGCTCAGCAAATTCAAGTTCCACGTCGCGCCGCAGAACGAGAAATGGGTCGGCGGCGTGGTCGGCGTGATCACCGGCGTGATCTCGGCCTCGACAGGCGTGCAGGTGATCCCCTCGATGCCGTTCATGCAGGCGATCGGCATGGAGAAGGACGAACTGGTGCAGGCGCTCGGCGTGTTCTTCACGACGGCGACGCTGGCGCTCGCCTTCAATCTCACCGCCGGCGGATTACTGACGCCGGCGAACGCCGTGCCGGGCGCCGTGGGCATGGCCATGGCCTTTGCCGGCATGTTCGTCGGCCAGTCGGTGCGGGCGCGGATGCCGGCGGAAGCGTTTCGCCGCTGGTTCCTGATCGCGATGATCCTGCTCGGCGTTTATCTCGCGGGCAGCGCGCTGCTGAAGGAGTTCGCCTGAGGCCTACGATTTGGGTTCGTATCCCGGCACCCATTTTTCGTGCTGGGGCAGATCGTCCTGGATCGTCCACCACGGTGCGCGCGACGAGGTGAAGACGTGGAGGCGGGGCCTGACATCGGGATCGTCATCGAGCAGGCCGGCGGGAATGCTGACGGTCGGCAGATAACTCGCCTTGCCCGGCGTCAGGCAGCCGCAGGTCTTGCAGCGATGGCGGAAGCTCCCCGGTGCGGATTCGTAAGCCACCGTCATGTCCTCGCCGGCAACAAAGCGAAACTTGTCGGCATCGACATGGGCGTAGGTGGCGAAGGCGGCACCGGTCAGCTTGCGGCAATTGGCGCAATGGCAATGCGTCAGCGCACGCACCTGATCGATCTCGAAACGCACGACGCCGCATAGGCAGCTTCCACCAACCATCGAAACCTCCCCGCGCGGCCTCTATCGGGCCGACTGCATGCCGGACCAGTCATCCGTTCGAATGAGTTATCGCGTCTCCAGCATGGCGACGCGGATGCCGAGATAGATGAAGAGGCCGCCGAGCGCGCGGTTGACCCAGGCGATCGCGCCCTCAGACTTGCGCAGCCGGTGGGCCGCCCTTGCCGCGAACGCCGCCAGCACGAGGCACCACAACGTTCCCGTAAAGATGAAGATCAGCCCGAGCGTCAGGAAGGCGAGCGGCTTGTGCGGGGAATCGGCTGCGACGAATTGCGGCAGGAAGGCCAGGAAGAACAGCGCGACCTTGGGATTGAGCGCGTTGGTGAAGACGCCCTGGAGGAAGACCCGCCGCAGCGGGCTCCGCTCCGGCTCGTCGATGGCTGCGGCCAGCGCCGGGCGCGACCACAGCATCTGAAGTCCTGTCACGACGAGATAGGCCGCGCCGACCAGCTTCAGGATCGAGAAGGCGGTCGATGAGGCCATCAGCAGCGCCGAAAGGCCGATTGCCGCGCCCGCAACGTGGAAAAAGCAGCCAAAACTGATACCGAGCGCGGCCGCGGCGCCGCCCCGCCAGCCCATCTGCATGCTGCGGCCGATCACGTAGACCGAGTCCGGGCCGGGCGTGATGTTGAGCAATATGCCCGACAGGATGAAGAGCCAGATCTCGTGAATGCCCAGCATGTGAGGTGCCCCCGTCAGCCTTGAAAGGCGGGCTTATTCGGTTCGGCCGCCGCCGTCCACCGCCAGGATTGCGGAGAATTTACCTCAAATTTGCAATGCGGATCATGCTTTCGCCCGGCCTTATCTGCTCTATAAAGGCAGGTTCTTGGAAGTGCGGGATTCGAGGCGACTGCCACGCGGGGGCCGGTCATCGATCCCTTGGAGCTCCGGATTATGGAAAGACGTCTGGCCGCCATCGTCTGCGCCGATGTCGCCGGCTATTCGCGCATGATGGGCAGCGACGAGGCCGGCACCCATGCCGCCTTCAAGGCCCATCGCAGCGCGATCCATCCCATCATCCTCAACCATGGCGGCCGCGTCGTCAAAAACACCGGCGACGGCTTCCTGCTGGAGTTCCCGAGCATCGTCGGCGCCGCCGAGGCGGCGATCGCGATGCAGACGCTGATGGCGGAGCGCAACCATCACCTGCCGGCCGAGCGCGCCATGCAGTTTCGCCTCGGCATCCACATGGGCGACGTCATCGCCGACGAGGACGAGGTATTCGGTGACGACGTCAACATTGCCGTCCGCCTCGAAGCGGTGGCGAGCCCCGGCGGCTTCGCCATCTCGGCCAAGGCCTACCGGGAGGCGAGCAAGCACCTGACCGCGCTGCTGGTCGATGCCGGCAACCATCGCTTCAAGAACATCAAGGACCCGATCGGGGTCTGGACCTGGATGCCCGAGGGTGCGCCAGCGCTCGCGCCCGAGCTCCGGGAGGCGTCGGTGCTGTCGCAGCAGTACCGCACAGCGATCGTCGGCGTGCTGCCCTTCGCCAATCTCAGCGACGCCCAGGACGAATATTTCTCCGACGGCCTCACCGAGGATCTGATCCACGCGCTGTCGCTGCAATCCTTCTATCGCGTGCTGAGCCGCAACTCGACCTTCGCGTTCAAGGGCAAGAACACTAGCACCCGCCTGATCGCGCGCGAGATCGATGCCACCTATCTGATCCAGGGCTCGGTGCGGCGCGCCGGAGCCAAGATCCGCGTCACCGCCGAGCTGGTCGCGCCGGAGACCGGCGAGCAGCTCTGGACCGGCCGCTACGACCGCGACATCGGCGAACTGTTCGCGATGCAGGACGAGATCACCACCAATCTGTCCGCCGCCATCGCCACCGAGATCGTCCGGGCGGAGGCCTCGGCGCCGGCGCGGCTCTCCACCGACGTGACCGCCTGGGACCGCTTCCTCAAGGGGCTGTCGCACTACTACCGGCAGACCAAGGAGGACCTGGCCACCGCCGTCGACCTGTTCCGCGAAGCCATCAGCCTCGACCCCAAACTGTCGATCGCGCACGCCTATCTCGCCACGATCCAGATCCAGAGCATCCAGTTCGGGTGGGTCAAGGGCACGCGCGAGATGTGGGCCGAGGCGATGGCCCTCGCCGAGACCAGCGTCCGGCTCGATCCGCGCTCCTCCTTCGCCTTCTCGATCCTGTCCTGGGCGCATGCCATGGAGGCGCATTACGAGGCCGCGATGGACGCCGCCAAGCGCGCGGTTGCGCTCAACCCCTACGACAACGGCGCACGCGGCGTGCTCGGCATCTGCCATTTCGTCATCGGCGAGCACCGCGAGGCGATCGAGCTGTTTTCGATGGCCGCGCAGCGCGACAATAGCGACCCGCGCTACCAATGGGCCGCGCTGAACGCCTTCAGCCATTATCTGCTGGGGCAATACGACGCGACCCTGTCCTGGGCGCGCGAGCAGCTCTACATCAACCCAAACCACATGCAGGCGCTGGCGATCCGTGCCGCGGCGCTGGCACAGTTGGGCCGGGACGATGAAGCGGGCGAGGCCGTCGGCGTGCTGATGCGCAACTACCCGACGCTGAATGTTGATCGTCACTTGCGCAATTTCCACTGGAAGCGGCCCGAGGACCTCGCCCATTACCGCGAGGGGCTTCTGAACGCGGGCGTGCCGCTCAGCAAGCTGACCTTGGTGCAAAGCGACGTCAAACGCGCGGCCGAGTCCTGACAGGCGGGCCTTCTCGGTCCCGCCCCCGTCCCCTCGCAACCTCGGGCCGGCTTTTATTGACAGGACCGTGAATTCAGCCACACTTCTTTACACGCTGAAGTAGTATAAGTTGCTGTCGGTTTGTTAGGACTTTCCGCGCTCTATCGGCGCGTCTTCATTTCACGATTCGCTGTTTTCAGGATTTTGGGCCATGAACGACCCCGCCTCGAAGCCTCCCTTCGATCCCTCGATCCAGGTCTCGCCAGACAATCCCTGCCCCTTCCTGCGCGGCCTGGTCGGCGAAGGCTTCGTCGACGGCGGGACCGTCCCGATCGGCAAGCTATCGCAGACGATCGCGAATGCGAGCGGCGACAAGGGGCTGATGAAGACGGTGGCCCGCGTCGAGACCCGCGGCATCGCGCTGATCGCCAACGGCTTCGGTCACATCCTGAAGAGCATCTTTTCGGGCGCACAGCTCGATGCGCTGCGCGGCGGCCCCCTGGACAAGCGCGGCGCCGGTTCGCGCATCCTCGGCGTCGACGGCAAGGTCAATGAGGATCAGATCGCCCGCCTGGCCAGCTTCGGCAGGGACTATACCGATCCGAACGGCGGCGGCACCGAGCCCGGCATCAACGCGTCGGAAATACAAACTTACATGCGCGACAACCTCAAGCGCGCCGGGAGCACTGCGCGCTGGTACTATCGGATCTTGATGCAGTTCGAATGGCCCATCCTGCTGAAGATCATGGGCAAGGGCGAAGGCGAGAACCGCTACCTCGGCATCGCCGACGTGCGTACGCTGTTCAACGAGCGCAAATTCCCTGAGAGGATCACGCAGCGGGTCGTCAGCCAGCCGGTCAAACCGCCCTCGCTCATATTGCGCGTTGCCGGCGGGTTAGTCGCCGCGCTGCTCGTCTTTGGCGTCGTGGCGCTGCGCTTTCCCGATCAATTCCAGCCGATGCTGCCCGGCATCCTCGGTGACCTCGTGGCGCCGCCATTGCCGAAGCTTGTCGAACCCCGGGCCGCGTACTGGCTCGAGCAAAACTGGGCGCTGGAGGACCGGCACTGGTTTCATCACGCCAGCCAGGGCACCGCGACCTTCCCGGTGCCCTACAGCTGGTTCATGGCGCTCGAGCAGCCGCGGCTTCATTTCTTCGCAAAGCCCGGGATGCTGCATGACAGCGACCATCTGCAGCGCTTCGGCTTCATCCCGAGCCCGCAGACGATCAACACCGACGACGCCACGCTGCGCCGGTTCGGCTATGCCAACGTCTACGACAAGACGAAGCCCGTGCCGGCGCGGCTTTGGGATCCGCCGGTTAACTGGGGCACCCAGGCCGAAAACGTCGACGGCCTGCCCGTCGGCTTTGCACGCATGACCGGCGTACCCGATCCTGCGACCGGCCAGGTTGGCGAGGACCGGATCGGCCTGACCTGCGCCGCCTGCCACACCGGCCAGATTCACTACAAAGGCATCGACATCCGTTTCGACGGCGGCCCGGCGATGACCGATCTGAGGAAGCTCGAGGTCACGACGGGTCTGTCGATCGCCTACACGCTCCTCGTGCCGGGTCGCTTTACGCGCTTCGCCGACCGTGTGCTCGGCCCCTCCGCCAGCGATGCGGATCGCGATGCGCTGAAGCAGAAGCTGCGCACGATCAGCACGTTCCTGATCGACTGGGAGAAGACCTACGCGAAAACCATCGACGGCAAGACGAGGTTCAACGAGAAGACGAAGCGGGAAGAGAAGCAGCAGGACACCGAGGAAGGATACGGCCGTCTCGACGCGCTCAACCGCATCGGCAATCAGGTCTTCGCCCAGGACATGACGCTCAGCGGCCTCAGCGGCTTCGAAAAGAATCTGCATGCCAAGGACGCGCCGGTCAGCTTCCCGCCGATCTGGACCGTGCCCTGGCTCAAATTCGCGCAATATGACGCGTCCATCGAACAACCGCTGATCCGCAACGCCGGCGAGGCGCTGGGCGTGACGGCGCTGCTCAATCTGTCCGACAATAGCCCCAAGGACACGCTGTTCCGCTCGTCGATGGATATCAAGAATCTGAACTTGATCGAGGATCTGCTGAAGGGGGCGGCGCCCTATCCGAAAAAGCAGCTCTCCGGACTGACATCGCCGAAATGGCCGTCGGACATCTTCGGCGACAATGCCTGGAAGATCGATGGCGAGCGCGTCAAGAACGGCCGCAAGCTCTACGCGCAGATCTGCGTCGAATGCCATCTCGGGCCGGTCAACGATCCCGTGTTCGACACCGAGTTTCCGGACCAGAGCATCTGGTCCTCGTCGCGCTGGGAGACCATCGGCAAAGACAAATTCCTGAACGAGGTCCAGAAGAGCGTCAAAGGCATGGGGACCGATCCCGCTCAGGCGAGCGTGCTGCAGACGCGGACGGTTCAGGTCCCGGGCTTTCTCGAGCTCGATCCCACGCAGAAGCTCAATGCCTGGTGGAGCTGCAATCTGCCGGCTATCTCCTCGACCGACATGCCGTACTCGGTCGGGCTGATGGTGCTCGTCGACATCGTCAGCCGCAAAGCGATGGACGATGCGAAGATCGACCCGAAGGTTCAGCAGGCCTGGTGGGGTGAGCGCAAGAACTGCCCGAATCCCGGTCCGCAGCCGGCCGAGGCGAAGGAGCCGCCGCCCTGGTATCGCGCGCGCCCGCTCAACGGCGTCTGGGCCACCGCGCCTTACCTGCACAACGGATCGGTGCCCTCGCTCTACTGGATGCTGAGCCCCGCGGCCGAGCGCCCCAAATCGTTCTGCATGGGTGGTGGTCGCGACTACGATCCGAAGCAGGTCGGCTTCGCGGTCGTCGACGGCGAGAGCTGCAAGACCGGCCAGTCGCACTTCTCGACGCGAGCGCCTGATGGCACCGAGACCTTCGGCAACAGCAATGCCGGTCACTCGTTCGATGGCACGCCCGGCCCCGGCAAGGACGGCACCATCGGCCGCGTGCTCAAGGAGCAAGAGCGCTACGACCTGATCGAGTATCTGAAGACGCTGTAAGCTGGTCTTCTTACCTCGCACCGCCGCTGCTTCCTCACTTGAACAGCGGCGTGCCCGGCACGAAGGCGTCGAAGGCGGCCCAGAACTGGGAGCGGTAGCGGTCCTGCTCCTGGAGGATCTCGTGCTTGGCACCGGCGATCACGAGATGGGAGCCAGCGCGCAAATGATAGGCGAACTCCTCGATCGCCGCGGTCGAGACCACGGTGTCGCTGGAGGCCGCCAGCATCAGGATCGGCTGGCGGATCTGGGACGGGTAGTTCTTGCCCTTGAAGGTGTTCATGGCGCGGAAGGCGGTATCGGCCCAGGCGACCGTTGGTGACGCGAGCCCGAGCGTCGGATCCTCCTCCAGGATCGCGGCATTGCGCGCATAGCGCACGGGATCGCTGGTCAGCGGATTGTTGATGAAGGGATTGAGCCCGGTGATGTGGTCGCTGCCGCCGGGGACATAGCGACCGCCCATCCCCATCAGGCGCATCGTCTTCAGCAGCGCCCGCGCCGGAAACGAGGTGGCGCGGCCGGGCAGGTCGATCATCGGCGCCGACAGCACCATGCGGTCGAACCAGCGCTTGCCCGCGTGCGCCACCCGCAGCATCACCGTGCCGCCCATGGAATGGGCGAGCGCGAAGAACGGCGGCGGGCAATCCGGCAGCACCACCTGCTGCACGAAGGTCTCGACGTCGATCTCGAAATCGGAGAAGTCGCGCACATAGCCCTTGCGCGGATCGCGCAGGCGGCGCGAGGAGTGGCCCTGCCCGCGCCAGTCGATCATCGCCACCGCGAAGCCGCGGTCGCGCAGGTCGCGCACGGTCTCGAAATATTTCTCGATCTGCTCGCTGCGTCCGGTGAAGACGCAGACCGTGCCCTTGCGGTTCGCCGGCGGCGCCCAGCGCGCAAAGCGCAGCTCGGCGCCATCGGGCGTCTTGATGGTACCGCTGACGACGTCTTCGGGAACGGGATTGGACGGAATCGAGATCAGCGTCATTGGGCGAGAAATGCTGCAAATCAAGGGGCTGGAGCGCCGAAAAGGCGCAACTTGCCGCCCTCTTGAACGCCGTTCCCCTGAACCCATATCACCATGGTGCAGGCCGCTACCAGTGTTTCGGAACCGGAACATCAGGCTGCACACAGACTAAAGCCCGGCCCGATTGGCGGGCGGGTTGCCAACAGTCGCTCAATGGAGGACTAGACCATGCGTACCTACGACCTGACTCCGTTTTACCGTTCCACCGTCGGCTTCGACCGCCTCTTCAGCCTGCTCGACCAGGCCGGTTCGGACGGCAGCCCCGGTTATCCCCCCTACAACATCGAGCGTACCGGCGAGAACACCTACCGCATCACGGTTGCGGTGTCCGGCTTCGCCAAGGACGAGCTCTCCCTCGTCGCGAAGGAAAACACGCTGACGATCAAGGGCGAGAAAGTCGCCAACGAGAACTCGAAGTCCGAAGTGCTCTACCGCGGCATCGCCGCGCGTGCCTTCGAGCGCGCCTTCCAGCTTGCCGACTTCGTGCAGGTGAAGGACGCCTCGCTCGAGAACGGGCTGCTTCACGTCGACCTCGTGCGCGAGATTCCCGAAGCCAAGAAGCCGCGCCAGATCGCCATCAACGCGGGCGCGCCGAAGGCGCAGGTGATCGAGAGCTCGGTCGCCGCCTAAGCACGCCGACAGCCGCCAAGTTGCGAAAACGCCCCGGTGCCCCGGGGCGTTTTTTCGTTTTGCATTGCATCACAGAACGGTGAGGACACGTAACGCCGCGACCACGCGCTCCGTCCTTTGGGCATCGCAGCAAAAACACTACGGAGCACGATCATGTCACTTTGGCGCAGCCTTTTCGTCGCAGCGAGCCTGCTGGCGGCCCCCATCGGCCTTGCTCACGCGCAGACGCCGCAGACGGTGAAGGCGAAGAACGTCGTGCTGGTGCACGGCGCCTGGGCCGACGGATCGAGCTGGTCGGAGGTGATCCCGATCCTCCAGGCCGCGGGCCTGCACGTCACTGCCGTGCAAAATCCGCTGTCGTCGCTTGCGGACTCCGTCGAGGCGACCAAGCGTGCGCTGGCCGAACAGGATGGTCCGACCGTGCTGGTCGCGCATTCCTGGGGCGGCACCGTGATCAGCCAGGTCGGCAACGACCCCAAGGTCACCGGCCTCGTCTACGTCGCCGCACGCGCGCCCGATGCGAACGAAGACTTCGTCGCGCTGTCGAAGCAGTTTCCGGCAGGCCCGGCCCGCGCCGGCATCGTCGAGCGCGACGGCTACACAAAACTCTCGGAAGACGCCTTCCTGAAGTATTTTGCCAATGGCGTGAAGCCGGAGCAGGCCAGGGAGCTCTACGCCGTGCAATGGCCGACGGCCGCCTCGATCTTCGCCGGCCGCACCACGGAAGCTGCATGGCACACGAAGCCGAGCTGGTACGCGGTGTCGAAGAACGATGGCACCATCAATCCCGATTTCGAACGCTTCCTCGCCAAGCGCATGAACGCAACCACGATCGAGCTCGATGCCGGCCACCTCTCGCTGGTGTCGCATCCGAAGGACGTGGCGAACCTGATCCTGGAAGCCGCGGGGTATGCGCGCAGCTGAGCACGCGATCGCCGCAATGAAAAAGCGCCCGAGGTCTTCGGGCGCTTTTGTTTTGCTCAGGTCTCCGTCCGGCGCGTGGCGCGCAGTCGCGTCAAACTAGCGCGCGCTAGTCCAGCCCCTGCGCCGCCGGCATCTCCTGCGTCGGCATGATCGTCGGGGCCGGCTTGGCCTGACCGACGGTTGGCGCGGCGGTTTGAGTTGCGGCTTCAGTGGGCTTTGCCTGCACCGCAGCGGTCTGTTGTGCGGGCTGCGCCTGCGGCGCTTCTGCCTGCTGCGCAGCTGGCGCGGCCGGCTTGGCGGCGGCGACAGGCGCCTCGCCGCGGCGCGGGGCGGCCTTCGGCAGCGGCACGGTGCGGCTGGCGACATGCGGGATCGAGGCCGGCGGACGCGGCGGGCCGCCGCGGACCATGGTCGGCGGCGGCAGCGCGCTTTGCGGACGGTAAGGTGCAACCGTCGGCACCTCATCACTGGGGGCCATGCCGAAGGCGTCAGCGGCCGGCATGAAGCGCAAAATTCGCCCGTCGCGGGCATCGATCACCAGCCGGCCGTCGTCGCCGCGGCGGTCGATCACCGCGATGGTGTAGACGCTGCCGCGCAGGCGCGGGATGCCGAGCGGCGAGAAGCCGTTGTCGCGCAGCACCGCGTAGACCTCGATCGACGGCAGCAGCGCCGGCGCCGGGCCACGCTCCTCGTAGCCATAGCCGTAGCCGTAACGCGGCGGCGGTGGCGGCGCGGCTTCCGGCGGCCCATAGGGTCCGTCGAAATCCGAGACCGCGATATAGGCGCCCCGCGCAGCGCCGTTTGCCGGAACTTGTGCCTCGGCGGCCGTTGCCACCAGCGCCAGCGTGGCAGCGGCCACACATCCTGTGAAAAACTTCATGGTCGACACGCTCCTGTCAGGCCCCCGAATGCCTCGCGCTCTTTCGCTTCTTGCGGCGTGGCGCGCCTTTCGAAGGGCTGATCCGAAGCTTCATTCGGGATTTCGGCGTCGGCAGGGCCGGATCAGGGCGCGTTTGCTTCAAAACCGGGGCCGCGTGCCATGCGGAAAGCGCTGATTGACACTCTGGGAATCGGGACTTCCGCGCGCTTGTGTGATAGACAAAAATTTGGCAAGGTGATGGTTAGGACAGGAAGACTGTCTCAATTTTGCTTGTAGTTCCGGCATACGGATTGCAACGAAAGTCGGTGCTTTCGAGCGCCAGGAAGGCAACAGGCAAAGCCGTTCTCGGGGACGAAGAACGCCTTGGCCTGAATTTAAGAAAATGCGGCTCGCAGCGGACGAGCGGTGACCCAGAGGCGGGTGCCGCGGAACGCCCAAGGTGCGCCGAAGATAGCGGTGAGGCAGCTTGCCGCATGGAGAGGATTGGAACAATGAACGGGTCGCAATTCGAGCGCGCAAACATCGTGGCAGAAGAACTGTCGGCGACGGTCGCCTCGAAAACGACTGATCCGATTCAGGAACACAATTCGCGCCCGCCGGCTGTAGGTCTGTACGATCCGAGCCTGGAGAAGGATTCCTGCGGCGTCGGCTTCATCGCCAACATCAAGGGCAAGAAGTCCCACGAGATCGTCGCGGACGCGCTCAGCATCCTCTGCAACCTCGAGCATCGCGGCGCCGTCGGCGCCGACCCGCGCGCCGGTGACGGCGCCGGCATCCTGGTGCAGATCCCGCACGCCTTCTTCAGCCGCAAGGCCGGGGAGCTTGGCTTCGCATTGCCGGCTCCGGGCGAATACGCCATCGGCGCGCTGTTCATGCCGCGCGACACCGCCTGGCGCAACGTCATCAAGAGCATCATCGCCGACCAGATCAAGGAAGAGGGCCTGACCCTGCTCGGCTGGCGCGACGTGCCGACCGACAATTCCTCGCTCGGCGTCACCGTGAAGCCGACCGAGCCCGCCTGCATGCAGGTGTTCATCGGCCGCAACGGCACCGCCAAGACCGAGGACGATTTCGAGCGCCGGCTCTACATCCTGCGCAAGTCGATCTCGCAGGCGATCTACCAGCGCCGCGACCGCGGCCTTGCGGGCTATTACCCCTGCTCGATGTCGTGCCGCACCGTGATCTACAAGGGCATGTTCCTCGCCGACCAGCTCGGCAAGTACTATCCCGATCTGCACGAGGCGGACTTCGAGAGCGCGCTGGCGCTGGTGCATCAGCGCTTCTCGACCAACACCTTCCCGGCCTGGTCGCTGGCGCATCCCTATCGCATGATCGCGCATAACGGCGAGATCAACACGCTGCGCGGCAACACCAACTGGATGGCGGCGCGCCAGGCTTCCGTGAGCTCCGAGCTCTACGGCAAGGACATCAACCGGCTCTGGCCGATCTCCTACGAAGGCCAGTCGGACACCGCCTGCTTCGACAACGCGCTCGAATTCCTGGTGCAGGGCGGCTACTCGCTGCCTCACGCCGTCATGATGATGATTCCGGAGGCGTGGGCCGGCAATCCTCTGATGGATGAGAAGCGCCGCGCCTTCTACGAATATCATGCCGCGCTGATGGAGCCGTGGGACGGCCCCGCCGCGATCGCCTTCACCGACGGCCGCCAGATCGGCGCCACGCTCGACCGCAACGGATTGCGGCCGGCGCGCTATCTCGTGACCAAGGACGACCGCATCGTGATGGCGTCCGAGATGGGCGTGCTGACGATCCCCGAGGACCAGATCATCACCAAGTGGCGGCTGCAGCCCGGCAAGATGCTGCTGGTCGACCTCGAGCAGGGCCGCCTGATTCCGGACGACGAGATCAAGGCCGAACTCGCCCGGAGCCATCCCTACAAGGAGTGGCTGGAGCGGACCCAGATCGTGCTGGAAGAGCTGCCGAAGGTGCCGACCACCGGCGTGCGCTCCAACCTGTCGCTGCTCGATCGCCAGCAGGCGTTCGGCTACAGCCAGGAAGACATCTCCATCCTGATGACGCCGATGGCCTCCACCGGCGAGGAAGCCGCGGGCTCGATGGGCAACGACACGCCGATCTCGGCGCTGTCGGACAAGGCCAAGCCGCTGTTCACCTACTTCAAGCAGAACTTCGCGCAGGTCACCAACCCGCCGATCGACCCGATCCGCGAGGAGCTGGTGATGAGCCTCGTCTCCATCATCGGACCGCGGCCGAACCTGTTCGACCTGCAAGGCCTCGCCACCACCAAGCGTCTCGAAGCGCGCCAGCCGATCCTGACCGATGCGGATCTCGAGAAGATCCGCTCGATCTCCGACGTCGCCGAGTCGCATTTCAAGTCGCGCACGCTCGACACCACCTTCCACGCCGGTCTCGGTGCTGCCGGCATGGACCAGGTGCTCGACGAGCTTTGCGCGCGTGCGGAAGCCGCCGTCCGCGAGGGCGTCAACATCATCATCCTGTCCGACCGCATGGTCGGCAGCGACCGGGTGCCGATCCCGGCACTGCTGGCCTGCGCCGCCGTGCATCATCATCTGATCCGCGTCGGACTGCGCACCTCGGTCGGCCTCGTCGTCGAATCCGGCGAGCCGCGCGAAGTGCATCACTTCGCCTGCCTGGCCGGCTACGGCGCCGAAGCGATCAATCCCTATCTGGCGTTCGAAACCATCATCGCGATGAAGGACCGCCTGCCCGGCTCGCTCGACGACTACGAGATCGTCAAGCGCTACATCAAGTCGATCGGCAAGGGCCTGCTCAAGGTGATGTCCAAGATGGGCATCTCGACCTACCAATCCTATTGCGGCGCGCAGATCTTCGACGCCGTCGGCCTCAAGGCGGACTTCGTCGGCAAGTTCTTCGCCGGCACCCACACCCGTGTCGAGGGCGTCGGCCTTGCCGAGATCGCGGAAGAAGCGGTGCGCCGTCATGCCGACGCGTTCGGCGAGGCGCAGGTCTACAAGACCGCGCTCGACGTCGGCGGCGAATATGCCTATCGCAGCCGGGGCGAGGACCATGCATGGACCGCGGAGTCGGTCGGGCTGCTCCAGCACGCCGCCCGCGGCAATTCGCTGGAACGCTACCGCGCCTTCGCCAAGATCCTGAACGAGCAGTCGGAGCGGCTGTTGACGCTGCGCGGCCTGTTCCGGATCAAGAACGCGGACGAGGAGAAGCGCAAGCCGATCCCGATCGACCAGGTCGAGCCGGCCAAGGACATCGTCAAGCGCTTCGCCACCGGTGCGATGAGCTTCGGCTCGATCTCGCGCGAGGCGCACACCACGCTCGCGATCGCCATGAACCGGATCGGCGGCAAGTCGAACACCGGCGAAGGCGGCGAGGAAGCCGACCGCTTCAAGCCGATGCCGAACGGCGATTCCATGCGTTCGGCGATCAAGCAGGTCGCCTCGGGCCGCTTCGGCGTCACCACGGAGTATCTCGTCAACTCCGACATGATGCAGATCAAGATGGCGCAGGGTGCCAAGCCCGGCGAAGGCGGCCAGCTGCCCGGCCACAAGGTCGACGCGACCATCGCCAAGGTCCGTCACTCGACGCCGGGCGTCGGCCTGATATCGCCGCCGCCGCATCACGACATCTACTCGATCGAGGATCTGGCGCAGCTCATCTACGACCTCAAGAACGTCAACCCGACGGGCGACGTCTCGGTCAAACTGGTCTCCGAGATCGGCGTCGGCACCGTCGCCGCCGGCGTTGCCAAGGCACGCGCCGACCATGTCACCATCGCGGGCTTCGAGGGCGGCACCGGCGCTTCGCCGCTGACCTCGATCAAGCATGCCGGCTCACCGTGGGAGATCGGCCTTGCCGAAACCCACCAGACCTTGGTGCGCGAGCGGCTGCGCAGCCGCATCGTGGTCCAGGTCGACGGCGGGTTCCGCACCGGCCGTGACGTCGTGATCGGCGCGCTTTTAGGGGCCGACGAGTTCGGCTTCGCCACCGCGCCGCTGATCGCGGCCGGCTGCATCATGATGCGCAAGTGCCACCTCAACACCTGCCCGGTCGGCGTCGCGACCCAGGACCCCGTCCTGCGCAAGCGCTTCACCGGCCAGCCCGAGCACGTGATCAACTACTTCTTCTTCGTCGCCGAGGAAGTCCGCGAAATCATGGCATCGCTCGGCTTCCGCACCTTCAACGAGATGATCGGCCAGGTTCAGCTGCTCGACCAGACCAGGCTGGTCGCGCACTGGAAGGCCAAGGGCCTCGATTTCTCGAAGCTCTTCGTCAAGCAGAAGGAAGAGAAGGGCCAGAAGATCTATCACTCCGAGCGCCAGAACCATCATCTGGAGGCGGTGCTCGACCGCACGCTGATCGAGAAGGCGACGCCTGCGCTCGACCGCGGCGCGCCGGTGAAGATCGAGGCAAGGATCAACAGCACCAACCGCTCCGCGGGCGCGATGCTGTCGGGCGCGGTCGCCAAGATCTACGGTCATGCCGGCCTGCCGCACGACACGATCCATGTCGGCCTCAAGGGCACCGCCGGCCAGGCGTTCGGCGCGTGGCTGGCGCAAGGCGTCACCTTCGAACTCGAAGGCGAAGCCAACGACTATGTCGGCAAGGGCCTCTCGGGCGGCAAGATCATCGTCAAGCCCCCCGCCAACAGCGGCATCGTGCCGGAGGAGAGCATCATCGTCGGCAACACGGTGATGTATGGCGCCATCCAGGGCGAGTGCTACTTCCGCGGCGTCGCCGGCGAGCGTTTCGCCGTGCGCAACTCGGGTGCGGTGGCGGTCGTCGAAGGCGCCGGCGATCATTGCTGTGAATACATGACCGGCGGCATCGTGGTCGTGCTCGGCAAGACCGGGCGCAACTTCGCGGCCGGCATGTCCGGCGGCATCGCCTATGTGCTCGACGAGACCGGCGACTTCGACAAGCTTTGCAACATGTCGATGGTCGAGCTCGAGCCGGTGCTGTCGGAAGAGCTGATCAACGCCGGCACCTATAACCACTCGGGTGACCTCGAGGCGCACGGCCGGGTCGACGTGTTCAAGAACCTGCTCGACTCCGACGTCGAGCGCTTGCACGTCCTGATCTCGCGCCATGCCAAAGCGACCGGCTCCAAGCGCGCCGCCGACATCCTTGCCAACTGGAAGGACTGGCTGCCCAAATTCCGCAAGGTGATGCCGGTCGAGTACCGGCGCGCGCTGCGCGAAATGGCCGCCAACGCGGACGCCGAGCCGAAAATCGCGATCGGCGCGTAGAGCGATAAGCCCTCATGGTGAGGAGCGCGATAGCTGCGTCTCGAACCATGAGGTCACCAGCGGGGCCTTTCATCCTTCGCGACGCGGCGCCAGTGCGCCGCTCCTCAGGATGAGGGTCTGGCTAGAGAGAAGACGAATTTAAGCGGCAGGGACTTCGGGTTTAATGGGCAAGATCACGGGTTTTCTCGAAATCGAACGGCATGACCGCAAGTACACCCCGGTCGCCGAGCGCGTGAAGCATTACAACGAGTTCGTCGTTCCCTTGACCGAGAAGGAAACGCGCGATCAGGCCGCGCGCTGCATGAATTGCGGCATCCCCTATTGCCACGGCACGGGCTCGGTGGCGCCCGGCACGCCCGGCTGCCCGGTCAACAACCAGATCCCCGACTTCAACGACCTCGTCTATCAGGGCAATTGGGAAGAGGCCTCGCGCAACCTGCACTCGACCAACAATTTCCCGGAGTTCACGGGGCGCATCTGCCCGGCGCCGTGCGAAGCGTCCTGCACGCTCAACATCGACGACAACCCCGTCACCATCAAGACCATCGAATGCGCGATCGTCGACCGCGCCTGGGACAATGGCTGGCTGAAGCCGGAAGTGGCGACCGTCAAGACCGGCAAGAAGGTCGCGGTGATCGGCTCGGGTCCGGCCGGGATGGCCTGCGCGCAGCAGCTCGCGCGCGCCGGCCACGACGTGCATCTGTTCGAGAAGTTCGCCAAGGCCGGCGGCCTGCTGCGCTACGGCATCCCCGACTTCAAGATGGAGAAGGGCGTCATCGACCGCCGCGTCAAGCAGATGGAAGGCGAAGGCGTCACCTTCCACTACAACAGCCATGTCGGCGCTGACGGCAATGTCGACCCGCGCGAGATGCTCAACGATTACGATGCCGTCGCGCTGACCGGCGGCGCAGAAGCCCCGCGCGACCTGCCGATCCCCGGCCGCGACCTCCAAGGCATCCACTACGCCATGGACTTCCTGCCGCAGCAGAACCGCCGCGTCTCCGAGGAGCCGCTCGGCGGCGTCCAGGAGATCCTGGCCGGCGGCAAGCATGTCGTCGTCATCGGCGGCGGCGACACCGGCTCTGACTGCATCGGCACCTCGCTGCGCCAGGGTGCGCTCTCGGTCACCCAGCTCGAGATCATGCCCGCCCCGCCCGAGCGCGAGAACAAGGGCCTGACCTGGCCGAACTGGCCGCTCAAGATGCGCACCTCCTCCAGCCAGGCCGAAGGCGCGGTCCGCGAATACGCCGTGCTGACGCAGAAGTTTTCCGGCGAGAACGGCCAAGTCAAGAAGCTGCACTGCGTGCGCGTCGACGACAAGTTCAAGCCGATTGCCGGCACCGAGTTCGAGCTCGATGCCGAGCTCATCCTGCTCGCGATGGGTTTCGTGCATCCCGTGCACGAGGGCCTGCTCAAGCTGCTCTCGGTCGATCTCGACCCGCGCGGCAACGTCAAGGCCAACACGCTCGACTACCAGACCTCGCGCCCGAACGTGTTCACCGCCGGCGACATGCGCCGCGGCCAGTCGCTGGTGGTGTGGGCGATCCGCGAGGGCCGGCTGTGTGCGCGGTCGATCGACACGTTCCTGATGGGGAAGACGGATCTGCCGCGGTAACCTGCGGCTAGTTCTGCTGCCAGTTCAACAAACGTTGTCATCGCCCGGCTTGACCGGGCGATCCAGCATTCCAGAGACAGTTGAAATTGAAACGATAGGCCGCGGCGTACTGGATGCCCCGGTCAAGCCGGGGCATGACAGCGGAGTAAGTGGCGAGAGCGGAGCCAACTAAGCCGCACATGCATACGCTCAAACGCGACGCACCGCCGCCCTCTAATTCTGCAACCTCACCCCCACCATCATCACCGTTCCCTGCGAGCTCGAACCCGGCTGGTTCGAGTTCAGGATGTCGTGGCGCAGCGTGCCCTTGATCCAGATGTTGCGGTTGAGCTTGTAGATCAGATTGCCTTCGAGCGAGTAGGTTTTGTCGTTGCGATTCTGGTTCTGGTAGTCGTAGGTGCCGTAGGTGAACTTGCCGACGGCGGTGAGCCAGCGGCGGAAGTCGTGATCGACCTCGATCCCGTAGGTGTGCACCAGCACGCCGGAGGAGCCGGGGACCGTGGACTCCGCGATCTGCGTGTCGGTGGCGAATTTAACCGTGGTCAGGCCGCTCGCATTCCAGATCAGCGAGCCCGCGGTGAGGAAGCCCGCGAGCTGGCTGAGGCGCGGGTCGACATAATTGCGCGCGGTATAGCCGACCGAGATCTCACCGATCAGGATGCGCGAGAACTCGAAGCTCGAGCCGACCTTGGCGTAGCCACCCGATGAATCGCGGAAATAGCCGTTGCGGTCGGCGGGCTGGTCGTGCACGCGACTGTCGCCTTCGATCTCGACGAACGGCTTCAGCCCCGGCTTGAGGTCGTAGGAGAAACGACCGATGCCGCCATACTGGTTGAAGTCGCGGTCGTCGTTGCTGAAGGTCGAGCCGTCGGTCAGCTTGGAATCGGTGTAGGCGGTGCGATCGACGGTGGCGCCGGCGGCCACCTGGAAGCGATTAAAGGTCTGGTCGAAGCCGATCGTGGTGCCATAGCTGGCGTAGATCGGATATTTCTGCAGGCCCGCCTGCACGTTCGGGCTGCCGGGATTGTCGGTCGCGACCCGCAGCCGGAACTGCGAGGTGAGCTTGAGGTCGCGACTGACGTCAAAACGACCGTCGACATGACCGGTGAAGTCGGGGCGATCGATCTCGACCGGCGACGGCGAGGCGAAGCCGTCGATCGTCGCCGGCATGTTGTTGGTGTAGCCGGAGAACGAGCCGCGCAGATCCGCGACCAGCGCGTGGCGCTCCCAGTCGGACATCACGAGAAGATCGGGCGCGACGACATAGGCCGGCGAGCCGACCGGCTTGTTCAGGCGCGCCGGATTGGTGTCGTAGCCGGCCGAGAGCTCGAGCCCGCCCTTGATCAGGAAGCTGCCGGCATAGTCGCCGACCGCTCCGAACGCATCGTCGTCGGCCTTGAGGCGGCGGCGCAGCGGCTGGCCGGGCACGGTGCCCGCCATCGCCCGCGGCACCGGCGCCTTGTTTGCGGTTTCCGACGGTGGCGGCGCGATGCGCGGCGGCCCGAGCGTCCGGTCCGGCGTTGCCGGCGGCACCGGCGAGCCGGGTCCGACCGGGCGCTTCGGCTTCGGCTGCCCAGGATAGAGCTTTGGCTGCTGCCGCTTGCGGTTGAGCGAGTCGTAGCCGGAGCCGCTGGCGCCGTTGGCGGCCGGCAGGCCGTAGGTCGGCACCTGGCCGACGCGCGAGGTCGCCGGCGCCTGCTGGCGCTTGCGCGGATCGGCATTGGGATCGGGCAGCGCCGGGAGCGCATCCAACGGCGCCTGCGGCACGCCCGCCGTGCGGCGCGTCGGCAGCGTGTCGGGCGCGGCAAAGCCGCCGCGGTTGGGATTGAACAGGTCGGGCGTGAGGCTCTGGGCGGCCGCCGGCGCGCTTCCGAGGGCGGTCAGCGCCAGGCACGGCAAAGCCGCGCGCAGGAAATGCCCGCGTTTGCTCCGGCCCGTGCCTGGAGGCGCCCCCACGATGTAATAACTCCAACGAAATCAAGCACTTTCGCGACGACCTCCGCCGGCGGGCGGGAACCATCGTTAATGGAGTTAAAACAATTATGGTTAATGACCGGTTGAGGGCCCTGGCGCTCTCGTCGCCTCGCCGGTCTGGCCATGCTAAGCAGGCGCCAACGGGCGAGCGCCCCTCCTCCCTGGACCTGAACATGTCGAGCTCGAAACCGCTGATGACCCCATCATCCGGCCCTACTCCCGACAGCGTCGAATCCGCGCTCCGCACGCTGGAGACGGAGAGCGGCGGCATCAATGCGCTCGCCGCCGCCCTGCGCGGTCCGCTGGGCGCGACCTTCGCCAAGGCGGTCGACCTGATCCGCAACGCCAAGGGCCGCGTCATCGTCACCGGCCTCGGCAAGTCCGGCCACATGGCGCGCAAGATCGCGGCGACGCTGGCCTCGACCGGCACGCCGGCCTTCTTCGTCCACACCGCGGAAGCCGCCCATGGCGACCTCGGCATGATCACCACCGACGACGTCATCATGGCGCTGTCCTGGTCCGGCGAGCAGCCGGAGATGAAGACCCTCGTGAACTATTCGGCGCGCTTCGCGATCCCGATGATCGCGGTGACGTCGAACGCGGCGTCCTCGCTGGGCCAGGCCGCCGACATCGTGATCGAGTTGCCGAAGGCGCGCGAGGCCTGCCCGCACAATCTGGCGCCGACCACGTCGACGATGATGCAGGTCGCGATCGGCGATGCCATCGCGATCGCGCTGCTCGAAGGCCGCGGCTTCACCGCGCTGGAGTTCGCGCATTTCCACCCGGGCGGCAAGCTCGGCGCGATGCTGAAATTCGTCCGCGACTACATGCGCACGGGCGCCGAGATCCCGCTCAAGCCGCTCGGCACCAAGATGTCGGACGCGGTGATGGAGATGTCGGCCAAGGGCCTGGGGTGCGTCTGCATCGTCGACGATGCCGGCGGAATCGCGGGCATCATCACCGACGGCGATCTGCGCCGCCACATGCGGCCGGATCTTCTGACGGTGTCGGTCGACGACATCATGACCAGGCAGCCGAAGACCGTGCCGCCCTCGATGCTCGCCAGCGAGATGATCGAGGTGCTGAACACAAGCAAGATCACCACGCTGGTGGTGACCGAAGCCGACAAGGTGGTGGGCATCGTGCACCTGCACGATCTGCTGCGGGCGGGCGTGGCGTAGGGCCGCTGTCTTGACCCTCACCCTGAGGAGCGCGCCAACGGCGCGCGTCTCGAAGGGCGAGGCCACCGGCCGGGCCTTCATCCTTCGAGACGCGCGTTCCGCGCTCCTCAGGATGAGGAACTAAGAGCGGCACTGCTACGCTCGCAATGACGGCGGTTAGACCACCGGAAACCGCGCAGCCTTCTCCTCCAGCGGCAGCTTCAGCCCGTTCGCCAGATACGACACCGTGCGGTAGAAGCCGCACAGCAGCATGATCTCCAGGATCTGGGTCTCGTCGTAATGTGCCGACAGCGCGGCGAATTCGGCGTCGTCCAACGTCGCGCGGTGATGCAGCGCATCGACCGCCGCGATCAGCGCCTGCTCCGCCGGCGACCAGCACGGTGACGTCGCATCGCCCCGCGCGGTCGCGTGCACCTCATCTTCGCTGAGCCGCGCCGGCCCGGCGAAGATCGCGACATGCACGCCCCATTCATATTCGCATCCGGTCAGCGCGCAGGTGCGGTCGATCACGATCTCGCGCTGGCGCAGGGAAAGCGGACCGGGATCGAGCAGGCCGCCGGCGCGGAACTTGTCCCAGGCGCGGGCGTGGCCCGCCATCACCCGGAACAGCGCCAATGGCGGGGCGCCGCGCATGACGCGGTCGAATTGCGCCTGGATCTCCGGGGGATAAGGCGGGACGAGCGGCGCGATGCGCGGCGTGGCCTGGGACATCAGCTGTCTCCGTTGCTACAATTATCGTAGCAAGACGCTACATTATTTGTAGCACCACGCAAGAGGGCCGGGATGGCGAAGCAGGCAGCATCAGGGAGCCGGACCGTGCGCGGCTCGCGCACCGGCCGGCCGATCATGGCGCTGCTCGATCTCCTCGGCCGGCGCTGGAGCCTGCGGATCCTGTGGGAATTGCGCGACCAAGCCCTCACCTCCCGCGCGTTGCGCACGGCCTGCGACGAGGCCTCGCCGACGGTGCTGCAGGCGCGGCTGACGGAGCTGCGCGATGCGGGGTTCGTGGAGCTGGGCGACGGTGGAGGTTACGGGCTGACGGCGCTTGGGCGCGAGCTGTGCGAGACGTTCATGCCGCTGCACCGGTTTGCGGAGAGGTGGAAGAGGTAAAATCTGGACGCAGCCGCGCGCTCCAATCTTCCTTCTCCCTCTGTGGGAGAAGGTGGCGCGAAGCGCCGGATGAGGGGTTGCTTCCGCGAATTCAGAAGTAAGAGATTCACAAGCCGAGAGATACCCCTCACCCGGCTCGCCGCTTTGCGGCGAGCCACCCTCCCCCACAAGGGGGGAGGGAAACAAACTACGCCTCCGCGACCGTCAAATTCGCACCGTCAACCTGCACCACCTTCACCCGCGTCCCGGCCGGCGTATCCGGCCCGGCCACGCGCCACACCGTGTCGCCGAGGCGCACGGTGCCGTTGCCGTCGATGATCGGCTTCTCCAGCGTGAACTCGCGGCCGAGCAATGCCTCGCTGCGCTTGTTCAGGAAGGGGCTGGTGCTTGCGTCCAGCTTCGGCCGCGCGAGCCGGCGCCACACCGGCACGGCGGCGGCAGCGAAGATTGCGAACATCACGAGCTGGATCTGCCACGACACGGCGACAGCAAAGGAGATCAGGCCGACCAGCAGCGCGGCGAGCCCGAGCCAGAACAGGAATACGCCCGGCGCCAGCACCTCCAGCGCCATCAGGATGAAGCCGAAGATCAGCCAGTTCCAGGTGCCGAGCGATACGAACATGTCGGTCATGACACGACCTCTTTATGCTGGCGTATGCCCTGATCGGAAAACCGGTCCCCACTTTTCCGGGGCATGCGCTTTAAATTGCCGCATGCACTTTTCGAAAGTGCATGCGCTTTGATTACCCCTGCCGCGGCGGTACCGCCGGCGGCGTGGGGCCGGTCGTCGGCACCGAGCCGCCGCGGCGGGCGGCAGCGGCCGCGGACGCCGCGCTTTCGCCGAACGTTGCCTTGGCGATCTCGCCGATGCCGGCGAGTGAGCCCAGCATGCTCATCGCTTCGACCGGAAGCATGATGACCTTCTGGTTCGGCGAGTCGGCCAGTTGCCCGAACGCCTTGATATACTTGTCGGCGATGAAATAGTTCAGCGCGGCGACGTCTCCCTTGGAGATGGCCTCACTGACCATCTGCGTCGCCTTCGCCTCGGCCTCGGCGGAACGTTCGCGGGCCTCGGCGTCGCGGAACGCAGCTTCCTTGCGGCCTTCGGCCTGAAGGATCTGCCCCTGCTTGGCGCCCTCGGCGCGCAGGATCTCGGACTGGCGCTGGCCTTCGGCGGCCAGAATGTCGGCGCGCTTAACGCGCTCGGCCTTCATCTGCCGGCCCATGGCTTCGACGAGGTCGGCGGGCGGCACGATGTCCTTGATCTCGATGCGGTTGACCTTGAGGCCCCAGGGCGAGACCGCGGCGTCGACGACGCGGAGCAGGCGCTCGTTGATCTCGTCGCGATGCGACAGCACCTGGTCGAGATCCATCGCTCCCATCACCGACCGGATGTTGGTCATGGTCAGGACCGTGATGGCCTGGGTCAGGTTGGAGACCTCGTAGCTCGCCTTGGCGGCATCGAACACCTGGTAGAAGGCGACGCCGTCCACCGTCACGGTGGCGTTGTCCTTGGTGATGACCTCCTGCTCGGGAATGTCGATCACCTGCTCCATCATGTTGATCTTGCGTCCGACGCGATCGAAATAGGGCACGATCAGATTGAGCCCGGGGCTCAGCGTCTGAGTGTATTTGCCGAACCGTTCGATGGTCCAGTCATAGCCCTGCGGCACCGTCTTCACGCCGGCGACCAGCGTGACGATGACGAGCAACACCAGAACAATCGCGAAAACATCGAAACCGCTCATATTTCCTCCAAGGCGGGAAAGCCCCTTCCGGCGCTGTCATTGGTCGGGAACGTGACCTTACCGGTTCAGCGGTCACCATTTACGTCGGCGCGGGGCGACATTTCCACAAGAAGTACGGAGGCGGAACGATCGCCGATAAGTATTGTGAGAAAGCCCTTGAAAGGGCACGGAGGCAACCTAGCAACGACCGGTGTCCTAGTTGGACCATGTAAAATTCACCGGCTTCAGCGCGGCGAGCTCGGGCCGCTCCTTTCGCAGCTTCGCCAGTTGGGCGGCCGTCGGCCTTGTCTCGAAACTGCGTTGCTGCCCCGGAAAGACGGTCGCAACGTAATACAGTCCGGGGGCGGGAAGATCGATCTTGGGCGTATGCACCGGCACGAATCCCATCGACGCGCCATTCGGGAGATAGGTGCCTGGGCGCCCCGTCGTCGTATAGTTTTGCAGCTCAAGCCCCGTCGTTCCGACAGCGACCGGAATCGCAACAAAGCCGTCCGGAGCAAGGCTGATCCCTCGCGCATTGATCGCGGGAAAACCGTTGTGAACGAACTGAAGATAGTTGATCGTCTCGCTGCCGCCGTTTGCGACCAGGACAATGGCCGTATCACTCTTGACGGCACCGCCGGCCCGCACCGCTTCCGGATACATGGTCGACGCTACGTCCCCGGTCGTGTTGCAGCCAGCGAGTCCGCAGGCCACGACGGCTACAAGCAACAATCCCCGCATGTAATCGCGCCCGCCCCGTTCGAGCCGCATCGCTCGCGGCAACATCCCCACCGTCATTCTGCCCCAGGAATTCCGGAATCACCAGTTGAAGGTAGCTTCGGCGCCCCTATTCAACCACGGTGTTGGCGAGCGCAAGCAGCAAGGGCGACATCGTCAACCCCAGCGCCCTCGCCGTCTTCAGGTTGATCGCCAGCTCGAACTTGGTGGGATTCTGGACCGGCAGGTCGGCTGCCTGCGCGCCCTTCAGGATGCGATCGATGTAGTTGGCAGCGCGGCGGAGCTGCTCGGCGCTGTCGGTGCTGTAGGACATCAGCCCGCCCTCGTCGACGAAGGTGCGGCTCCAAAACACCGCCGGCACGCGGGCTTCACCGATTGCAGCCAGGAGCTGGGCACGATTGGCCATGGTGAAGAAGTCCGGCAGCACCAGCAGGCCGCCGTCCTTCCGCGAAGCCAGCGCGGCGATCGAGCCGGAGTCATGGACCGGCGCTGCCTCGACCGTCACGTGAAGCGTCCGTGCGGCGTCCTCGATCGTGCGCAACATCAGGGGCGCGAACGGCGCGGTGGCAGGATTGTAGACGACGAAGACGCGGGACACTTTTGGCGTGACCTGCGTCAGCATCTCCAGCCATTTGCCGGCGAGCGGGCCGTCGTAATCGGTGAAGCCGGTGATGTTGCCGCCGGGATGAGCGAGGTTTTTGACAAAGCCCTGGCTGACGGGATCGGTGACGACGGCGAACACGATCGGAATCGCCGTGGTGCGCTGGCGCAGCTCCTCGACCGAGGGCGTGCCGACCGCGAGCAGGATGTCCGGCTTGAGCGCCACGAGTTCGTCGGCGAGGCGCGCGATGCGTGCCCGGTCGCCGGCGCCGCTGCGCCAATCGATCCTGAGGTTGTCGTGCTCCTTCCAGCCATGGGCGGCGAGCGTCTCGACCAGGATCGTGCTGCGGGCCTGCCCGATCGCGTCATCCGCGGCCGTGACCGAGAGCACGCCGAGCCGCCGCGTGGCGTTCGGCTGCTGCGCCAGCACCGAGGCCGGCAGCGCGGCGATCGTCCCAAGAAGCGCCAAAGTCTCGCGGCGGTTCATGGGAGACACCATCAGATCCAGCCCTGAAGCTCGCGCAGCACCAGGGTGCGGATCACGTCCATGCCGGGATCGCTGTCGTTGAGACAGGGGATCGCGGAAAACTGCTCGCCGCCATTATGCTTGAAGATCTCGGCATTCTCCTGCGTGATCTCCTCCAGCGTCTCCAGGCAGTCGGCGGCGAAGCCCGGCGTCACCACCGCGATGCGGCGCACGCCTTCCTTGGCCAGGCGCTCCATGGTCTTGTCGGTGTAGGGCTGGAGCCACTCGTCATTGCCGAAGCGCGACTGGAAGGTCAGCAGCAGTTTCGTCTCGTCCATGCCGAGCCGGCGGCGCAGCGCCTCGGTCGTGGCGACGCAGTGGGACTGATAGGGATCGCCCTTGTCGACATAGGATTTCGGCATGCCGTGGAAGGACGCCACGATCAGCTCCGGCGTGAACGGCAGCGTCGCCAAATGCGTCTCGATCGAGATCGCTAGCGCCTCGATATAGGCCTCGTCCTCGTAGTAAGGCGGCGTCACCCGCAGGGTCGGCTGGTTACGCAAGCGGGCGAGCACGCGGAACACTTCGTCGCAGACCGTCGCCGAGGTCGAGGCGGAATATTGCGGATAGAGCGGCACGGCGAGGATGCGGTCGCACCCCTTCGCGATCAGCGCGTCGATGCCGGACTTGATCGAGGGATTGCCGTAGCGCATCGCCCAGTCCACGACAACGTGGTCGCTGTCAGACAGTGCGGCCGCAAGCTTGTCACTCTGCGAGCGCGTGATGGTCTTCAGCGGCGACTCGTTCCGCTCATTGTTCCAGATCTTCTGATAGTCCAGCGCCTTGGTGCGGGGACGGCTGCGCAGGATGATGCCGTTGAGCACGAACTGCCAGACCAGCCCCTGGTCCTCGATGACGCGGGCGTCCGAGAGGAACTCCTTGAGATAGACCCGCACGCCGGGCGCATCGGCCGTATCGGGCGTGCCGAGATTGACCAGGAGCACGCCGACGCGCCGCAGGCTGGACCGGACGGCGGGCTTTTGCGCTGCGATGGGGGCAATTGTCGTCATGATCAGTTGCGTCGCGCGTTGCTCCGAACTTGTCAAGATGAGGTCGATTTCGCTAGGGTCGCGCCCAAGCGGGGAGGGGCTGATGACACTCGCGGAATTCTGCGTATTGGGAGCGCTGCTGCTTTATCTGGCGACGATCGTCTCGATCAAATGGACGCGGTTTCGCATCTTCGACAATTCCCGGCCGCGCGACCCCGCCTTCTTCGAGGATGCGCTGGCGCAGCGCGCGCTTGGTGCCCACCAGAACGGCATCGAGACCTTTCCGTTCCTCGCCTTCGCGGTGCTGCTTGCCGAATTCCGGGATTCGCCGCAGCGGCTGATCGACGAGCTCGCCGTGCTGTTCCTGATCGTGCGGATCGCCTACGTGCTGACCTATCTCGGCAACCGCCCGACGCTGCGGTCGATCCTCTGGAGCATCGGCTTTGCGATCAATCTCGGGATCTTCTTCATGCCGGCGCTGAAGCGGTTCTTGCCGGTGTGATCTTTCTTCCTTCTCCCCTTGTGGGAGAAGGTGGCGCGCGTAGCGCGACGGATGAGGGGTATCTCTCCGCACGATTTAATCGTGAGAGGTTTGCTCGCGGAGAGATACCCCTCACCCGTCTCGCCGCTACGCGGCGAGCCACCCTCCCCCACAAGGGGGGAGGGAAAGAGCAACCTTAGAAACACGTCGTCCGTTCGGCGGCGACGTAGCCGAACAACAGGCCCGCGCCGAACAGCAGCACGAGGCCGGCGGCGCCGAATTCGATGCCGCGCATGAACAGCGCGCCGCCGCCGTCGCGCCCGGCGCTGAGGCGGGCGGCGATGTCCTTGGCGGAGACGGCGACAACGGCGATGGCCGCGACCGTAATGGCGGTGCCGAGCCCCATCAGCAAGGTCGCGGCGATGCCGGCCCAGAACAGGCCCTGCGCCAGCGCGAACACCAGCACCAGGATCGCACCCGAGCAGGGCCGGATGCCGACGGTCAGGATTGCAGCGAACCCGCGCCGCCAGCCGCCGGGACCGGCGAGCTCGCTCGGCGTCGGACCGTGGGAATGGCCGCAATGCTCGTCATGGACGTGGTCGTGCGCATGGTGGTGATGGGCGTGACCATGGTCGTGATGATGGTGATCGTGACCGTGACCGTGATCGTGGTCGTGGTCGTGATGATCATGGGCATCATGGTGATGGTGATGGCCGTGATCATGATGGTCATGCGGCACGCCGGCGATCGCCGGCACCGGCTGGACCGCCTGCAGCGCGCGGATGAACGTGCGGCCCTTGACCCAGACCAGCCGCAGGCCGAACAGCGCGATCAGGCCGTAGCTCGCGATCTCGATCGCGCCTTCCGCCTTGCACATGGTCTTGGCGGTGGCGTTCAGCACCCAGGCCGAGATGCCGACGATCAGGATCGCCACCAGCGACTGCATCAGCGCCGAGGCAAACGACAGCGCGATGCCGCGCCGCGCGGTCTCGCGGTTGGCGACGAGATAGGAGGCGATCACCGCCTTGCCGTGGCCGGGGCCGGCGGCGTGGAAGATGCCATAGGCAAAGGAGATGAAGAGCAGCGTCCACACCGCCGAGCCGTCGGACTTGGCGGCGCGGATGGTCGCCGACATCTGGCGATAGAATTCCGACTGCTTTGCCAACAGCCAGCCAATGACGCCGCTGGCCTCGGGCTCCGCGGCCTGCGCCGGGCGTGGTGCACCGAACGGATTTTGCGCGAGGAGATCGTGAAGCGCGGCGTCCGCCACACCCAGCACGACGACAGCCGCAGCGCAGGCAAGCAGCCCGCGTGCGAACGGGGAGAGTTGCGGCTTCAAGGGCAATCCACCGTGATCTTGTTGGCGAACATCATGCCGAAATTCGAGTTCTCACCGTTCAGGAAGGTCTGCTCGTTGAGCTTCTGCGCGGCGGCGGAGCCGTCGTTGGGACGATCGAGCTTCATCTGGCAGCCGGCGGGCGCGCCGACCAGCTTGACCGGATTGTCCTTGGCCATCTGGAAGTCGATGAAGTAGGAGCGGTCGAACACTTCGAGCACCAGCTGCTTGGGCTTGACCGGGTTCTTCAGCGGCAAGGTGAAGTGCAGGGTCAGCACGGTATCCTTGTAATCGAGGAAGTAGTCGACCGGCTCCTGGAATCGCTCCTTTTTGCCGTCGGCTCGCGCGAAGGTGAAGTAGGCGTATTCCTTCAGCGACTCGACATTGGTCTGCGCCAGCGGCCCGAGCTCCTCGCGCGTATAGGCGCCCTTGGTCCTGCTCTCGAGCCCCTGCAGGGCATAGGCCGAGAACATGTCATCAAAGGTCCAGGCGTGGCGGACGCCGGTGATCGAGCCGTCAGGCGCGTAGAGCAGCTCGCTGGTCGCGGTGATCCAGACATGCGGATGCGCCCTCGCCGCGCCGGCTGCGAACGTCATCGCAGCGGCGAGCAACAGGCCGAACAGGGCACGCATGCCCATCAGGCTGCCTTCGCGCCGTCGAGCAGGCCGCGCCGGCGCAGCAGCGCGTCGGGCTCCGGCGGGCGGCCGCGGAAGGCTTCATAGGCGGCCTCGGGATCGACCGATCCGCCCGAGGAGTAGATGTCGTCGTGCAGGCGCTTTGCCACCGCAGGATCGAAGATGTCGCCGGCCTCCTCGAAGGCGCCGAAGGCGTCGGCGTCCATCACCTCCGACCACATGTAGCTGTAGTAACCGGAGGCATAATGGTCGCCGGAGAAGATGTGGCCGAACTGCGTGGGCCGGTGGCGGAGCGAGATCTCCTCGGGCATTCCGATCTTCTCCAGCTCCTTCTTCTCGAAGGCGCGAACATCCTGCGCGGCGGAAGCCGGCTGGGTGTGGAATTCGAGATCGACCAGCGCCGAGGAGACGAACTCGACCGTGGCAAAGCCCTGGTTGAACTTTCGCGCGGCGAGGAAGCGCTGGAGCAGGTCGTCCGGCAGCGGCTCGCCGGTCTGGTAGTGGCGGGCGAACTGCTGCAACACCTCGGGCCGCTCCTGCCAGTGCTCGTAGAGCTGGGAGGGCAGCTCGACGAAGTCGGTGAACACCGCGGTGCCCGACAGTGACGGATAGGTCACATTGGAGAGCATGCCGTGCAGGCCGTGGCCGAACTCGTGGAACAGGGTGCGGGCATCGTCGGGCGAGAGCAGCGAGGGCTCGCCGTTCGCGCCCTTGGCGAAGTTGCAGACATTGATGACGAGCGGCGCGATCTCGCCGTCGAGCTTCTGCTGGTCGCGTAGCGAGGTCATCCACGCCCCGGAGCGCTTCGACGGCCGGGCGTAGTAGTCGCCGTAGAACAGCGCCTTGTGCTTGCCGTCCGGCCCCTTCACCTCCCAGACCCGGACGTCCGGGTGCCAGGCCGGAACGTCCTTGCGCTCCTCGAAGGTGATGCCGAACAGGCGGGTGGCGCAGTCGAAGGCGGCGGCGATCATGTGATCGAGCGTGAGATAGGGCTTGATCGCGGCGTCGTCGAAATTGGCGCGCTGGAGGCGGAGCTTTTCGGCATAGAAGCGCCAGTCCCAGGGCGCGAGCTTGAAATTGCCGCCCTCTTCCGTGATCAGCGCCTGCATCTCGTCGCGGTCGGAGAGCGCACGCGCACGCGCCGGCTTCCAGACCCGCTCCAGCAGGCCGCGCACCGCATCCGGCGTCTTGGCCATGGAATCCTCGAGCCGGTAGGCGGCGAAGGTCGGATAGCCCAGAAGCTTGGCGCTCTCCTCGCGCAGTTGCAGGATCTCGACGATGGTGCCGTTGTTGTCGTTGGCATTGCCGTTGTCGCCGCGCGCCGTGAAGGCCTTGTAGACCTTCTCGCGCAGGTCGCGGCGGGCCGAGCTCTTCAGGAACGGCTCGGTCGAGGAGCGCGACAGCGTGACGATGGCCTTGCCGTCCATGCCGCGCTCTTCCGCCGCAGCCTTGGCGGCTGCGACGAAGCTCTCCGGCAGGCCCTCGCGGTCGGCCTCCCCCAACTCCATGAACCACTCCTGCTCGTCGCCAAGCAGGTGGTGGCTGAAGCCGGTGCCAAGTTGGGCGAGCTTCTCGTTGATCTCCGCCATCCGCGCCTTCGCCTCTTCGGAGAGGCCGGCACCGGAACGGTGGAAACGGGTGTAGGTGCGCTCCAGCAGCCGGAGCTGCTCGGGCGAAAGACCAAGACTGGCGCGGTTCTCGTGCAGATGGGCGATGCGACCAAACAGCACGGCGTTCATCATGATCGGATTCCAGTGCCGCGCCATCCGCAAGGAGACCTCCTTGTCGATCTCCAGGATGGCCGGGTTGGAATGCGCCGAGACGAGGTCGTAGAAGACCGCCGCGACCTTGGTGAGGAGCTTGCCGGAGCGCTCCAGCGCCGTGATGGTGTTGGCGAAGTCGGCGGCCGCCGGATCGTTGGTGATCGCCGCGATCTCCGCGGAGTGATCGGCGAAGGCCTGCTCGAAGGCCGGCAGAAAGTGCTCGGGCTTGACCTCGTCGAAGGGCGGGGTCGCAAACGGCGTCACCCAGGCCTTCAGCAGCGGGTTGGTCTCGGGGTCCGTGGTTTGGCGGGGGTCTGACATCGCAAGTCCCGGTTTTTGTGGCTCGATTGTTGGGGTCAGCTATAGCACGCGATGGGGCTTTTTTGGGCCATTTGCCCTTGCTCCCGGCCGCCTTTTCGGGGAGATTGCGGCCCTCGAAGCCACGGACCCCAAAGCTCATGAACGCGCCTGTCTCCTCTTCCCGTCAGATCGTCTGGCCGAGCGTCATCACTGTCGTCAGCGCGGCCATCCTGATCGGCGCCGAGGTGTTCGGCGCCGCGTTCGCCGGCGGCTGGGCGCTCGCGATCCTGTTCGGGCTCGGCGAGCAGGGCACGCACATCCTACAGGCTGTGCTGTTCGCGCTCGGCGTGCTCGTGATGACCGCGTTCATCCGCGCGGCTCAGCGCGTCGAGCCGTTCACGAAGCGCCGCTGACGCTTCCTCGCGCGCGCAAGACGCGCGCACGGCTGAGAAAACTTAACGCGCGTTCATCTTCCGCGCCGCTCGCGCAACACTGCGCAAGCAGATGTTAGGCAATTCTGTCCTCAGCCTAAAAAAATTCTTGCGAAGCTGAGTCAAAACGCTTATGTGCGCTCTTGCCCAATTTCGCACGTGCCTGTGGTCGTGTGTCAGTCGGTAGGTATCCGGACAAGAGGCCGGACAGCCGCCAAGGGGTGAAGAAGCCGAGGGGCTCTTCGGAAGTGCGGAAGTCGCGAGACCGAAAGGTCGGACGAGGAAGCAAACCCGGAGCGTCCAGCATCTCTCTCAAAGAGATGCCTAGTCGAAGGTGACTTCACTTTTTGCAACCGTGACTGGCAGCCGGAGGCGAACCGGCGCACCCCGCTCTCAACGGGGGACGCGACTTAAAGCAACGACGGATCGGGCTTTTTTGGTCTCTACCGGCAGTCCAACGCCGGCGCGGGCTACTGAAAAGGCTTGTCCTTCATTGCCAGGTGTGCGGGCGGGAAATTCCCAACCAATCCACGGCAGCACAGTCTGATGTGAGTCTTTGGCTCGTCACGCCTCCATCGCGTGATCTGGCCGGAGCGCTCTCATCCGACGACATTTTTTGAACGGATCCCCGTCGCTGGGCCGTTTGGGAGAGTGCTATGACCGAACGTATTCAGGAATTCCTGCGCAACCGCCGCAGCGAGGGCCGGGACACCGAGCCTTGCCTCGTGGTCGACCTCGAGGTCGTGCGCGACAATTACCAGACCTTTGCCAAGGCGCTGCCCGATAGCCGCGTGTTCTATGCCGTCAAGGCGAACCCGGCGCCGGAAGTGCTCTCGCTGCTGGCGTCCATGGGCTCCTGCTTCGACACCGCGACGGTCGCCGAGATCGAAATGGCGCTGGCCGCGGGTGCGACGCCCGACCGCATCTCCTTCGGCAACACGATCAAGAAGGAGCGCGACATCGCGCGCGCCTTCGCGCTCGGCATCCGGCTGTTCGCGGTCGACTGCGTTCCTGAGGTCGAGAAGGTCGCCCGTGCCGCTCCCGGCGCGAAGGTGTTCTGCCGCATCCTCTATGACTGCGCCGGCGCCGAATGGCCGCTGTCGCGCAAGTTCGGCTGCGACCCGGAAATGGCTGTCGACGTGCTCGACGTTGCCAAGCGCCTGGGCCTGGAGCCGTGCGGCATCTCCTTCCATGTCGGCTCGCAGCAGCGCAAGGTGAAGGCGTGGGACCGTGCGCTGGCGATGGCCTCGCAGGTGTTCCGCGACTGCGCCGAGCGCGGCATCAACCTCTCCATGGTCAACATGGGCGGCGGCTTCCCGACCAAGTACCTGAAGGACGTGCCGCCGGTCGTCACCTACGGCCGCTCGATCTTCCGCGCGCTGCGCAAGCACTTCGGCAACCAGATTCCGGAGACCATCATCGAGCCGGGCCGCGGCATGGTGGGCAATGCCGGCATCATCGAATCCGAGGTCGTGCTCATCTCGAAGAAGAGCGACGAGGACGAGGTGCGCTGGGTGTACCTGGACATCGGCAAGTTCGGCGGTCTCGCCGAGACGATGGACGAGTCGATCCGCTACGCCATCCGCACCCCGCATGACGGCGCGGACATGACGCCGTGCGTGCTCGCAGGCCCGACCTGCGACAGCGCCGACGTGCTGTACGAGAAGAGCCCGTATCCGCTCCCCGTCACGCTCGAGATCGGCGACAAGCTGCTGATCGAAGGCACTGGGGCCTATACGTCGACCTACTCGGCGGTGGCGTTCAATGGCATCCCGCCGCTGAAGACGTACCACATCTAAGCAGCCTCTCTTTTCCGAGGCCTGACGAACCCGGGAGCCGGTCCGCCGGCTCCCTTCCTGACATTGCCATTCTGACGACGTCTTGAGCCGGCGTGCTTCTCGCACGCGGGTTCAAGCGGGGACTGACGCGCCATGACTGCTTTTCGGAAGCCACAAGTCGCCCTCACTTCGAAAGCCGCTCCGTTCGCGATCCGTGCGGAACGTGCTGCCGACGTCGCCGCCCGTGAAGCGCTGCTGGATGCAAGCTTTGGCGAGAACCGCCATGACCGCACCTGCCAGCGCCTGCGCGACGGACGTGCACCTGCCGCAGGCCTTGCCCTGTCGGCTGTGCGCGAGGGGACACTCGTGGGAACCGTGCGGCTGTGGCACGTCAGCGCCGGAGGCAGGCCCGCTTTGGTCCTCGGACCGCTGGCGGTGGACCCTGCCTTCCGCGAGCTCGGGATCGGCGCCGCGCTGATGCATCAAGCGCTGGCCGCCGCCCGGGCACGCGGGCATGCCGCCGTGATCCTGCTCGGCGATGCCCCCTATTACGCCCGCTTCGGCTTCTCGCCCGAGAAGACCGGCGCATTGATGCTGCCCGGCCCGTTCGAGCGCGATCGCCTGCTGGCGATCGAATTCCAGGCCGGTGCGCTGGATGGCGTTGAGGGGATGATCGTGCCGACCGGCACGGCCCTGCCCAAACGGAGGGTAGTTCGCGCCCTCCAGGCGCACGCGGCCTAAGGGATTGCCATGATGGCGACGACTTAAGCCGCGTTCCGCGGCGATGCTCGCGCGTGCCCGTTCCTTTGGGGTTGCGCGGGCCTGAGAAACGCCCTTTAACCCGCCAAACACCCCCTTCAGTCGAGGCCCACGACCATGTCCCGTCGCCTGATCTCCACCGGCTCTCCCCTCGAGAAGACCGTCGGCTACAGCCGCGCCGTGATCGACGGCGAGTTCGCCTTTGTCGCCGGAACCACCGGCTATGACTACACGACGATGACGATGCCGGCCGATGTCACGAGCCAGTCACGCAACTGCTTCAAGACCATCGAAGCCGCCCTGAAGGAGGGCGGATTCGAGATGGCCGATATCGTCCGTGCGACCTACTACGTCACCGACGCCAGCTACATCGATGCCCACTTCGCCGTCTGCGGCGAGGTTCTCGGCGACATCAGGCCGGCTGCGACACTGCTTGTCGTCAGCGCGCTCGCCAAGCCCGAGATGAAGGTCGAGATCGAAGTCACCGCCAAGCGCCGCAGCGCCTGATCCACCCCCCCCCCACCCTTTGTCTGCCAGCACGTTCCGGAGAAACCATCCCATGAGCCACCCCTCGCAGATCTACGCGAAGATCACTGGTCCCATCGTCATGGTCGGCTTCGGCTCCATCGGCAAAGGCACGCTGCCGATGATCGAGCGGCATCTCGATTACGACAAGTCGCGCGTCACCGTGATCGATCCTAAGGACGAGGGACGCAAGGCGCATTGCGAGAAGCAGAACGTCCGCTTCATCCAGAAGGCCGTGACCAGGGACAATTACCGCGAGTTGCTGACCCCGCTGCTCACCGAAGGCGGCGGCCAGGGCTTTTGCGTCAATCTCTCGGTCGATACCGGCTCCACCGACATCATGGAGCTCTGCAATGAGCTCGGCGCGCTCTATATCGACACCGTCAACGAGCCTTGGCTCGGCTTCTATTTCGATTCCTCGAAGGGCCCGGAAGCGCGCTCCAATTACGCGCTTCGCGAAGTAACGCTGGCCGCCAAGAAGGCGCGCCCCGCCGGCTCGACGACGGCCGTCTCCTGCTGTGGCGCCAATCCCGGCATGGTCTCCTTTTTCGTCAAGCAGGCGCTGCTCAATGTCGCCGCCGATCTGAAGCTCAATGCCCCCAAGCCGAAGACAAAGGCCGAGTGGGCGGACCTTATGCGGCAGGCCGGCATCAAGGGCATCCACATCGCCGAACGCGACACCCAGCGCTCCAAGTCGCCGAAAGAGCCTGACGTCTTCGTCAACACCTGGTCGGTGGAAGGCTTCCTGTCGGAAGGCGTTCAGCCGTCCGAGCTCGGCTGGGGCACCCATGAAAAATGGAAGCCCGAGAATGCGCGCACCCACGAAGCCGGCTGCGGCGCGGCCATCTATCTGATGCAGCCCGGCGCCAACACGCGCGTGCGCACCTGGTGCCCGACCCGCGGCGCGCAGTATGGCTTCCTCGTCACCCACAACGAGTCGATCTCGATCTCCGATTACTTCACGGTGCGTGACGCATCGGGCACGGCGGTCTACCGGCCGACCTGCCACTACGCCTACCATCCGGCTGACGATGCCGTGCTGTCGCTGCACGAAATGTTCGGCCGCGCCGCGAAGATGCAGGAAAAGCACCACATCCTCGATGAGAACGAGATCGTCGACGGCATCGACGAGCTCGGCGTGCTGCTGTTCGGCCACGACAACAATGCCTATTGGTACGGCTCGCAGCTCTCCATCGAAGAGACCCGCCAACTCGCGCCCTATCAGAACGCCACCGGCCTGCAGGTGACCTCCGCCGTGCTCGGCGGCATGGTGTGGGCGCTGGAAAACCCGAACGAAGGCATCGTCGAAGCCGACGAGATGGATTTCGATCGTCTGCTGGAGATCCAGCTGCCGTATCTCGGCCCGGTGAAGGGTTACTACACCGACTGGACGCCGCTGACGGATCGTCCGGGACTGTTCCCGGAAGACATCGACACGAGCGATCCCTGGCAGTTCCGGAATGTCCTGGTGCGCTGACCTCTCAGCGCTTCCGGTTGATAGCGATGCCCGGCCTTGTGCCGGGCATTTCTTTTTGCCGACCTATTTCGCCAAGTAATCGAACGCCACGCTACCGAGCCCGAGCGTCAGGTCCGCTTTGAAATGCAGCGCGGAGACCACCTCGCGCACCGGCAGGCGGGCGACGTCGCAGAGTGCGTGGGGAAACAGCCCGAGCGCGGCAGGGCCGGTCCAAGCTTCCTTCAGCACGACGTCATCGAGATGAAACCGCACCAGCTCGCAGATCCGCGGGCTGCCGTCGACATGCGGGATGATCTTCAGGATGAAGTTCGGCGCCGCCATCGACTTCAGCACCGTGTCGTGGTCGACCTTGCGGTGCTTGTAGCCCATCGTGGCCGAAGCGCAGAGGACCGAGCCGTAATGCAGCGAGCCGACCAGGACGTCGCTCTCGATCTCGATCTTGGGCCTTGCGAGCTTTTTCGGAAAGCCCCACAGCTCGCGGCCGCCGGCGATCGGGGCCTCGTCGTCCAGATACATCGCGTGGGTGTAGCCGCCCTCCTCGCCCTTGAAGCGGACCGGGATCACCTGCCCGGTTTCGGTGTAGTCGCCGAATCCGGTCGAGTCGGGCATGCGGATGAATTCGTATTTCACCACCGGCTCCGCCACCTCAAGCGGCTCGGGCACGATGGCGGCGAGGGCTTCGGGATCGGTCCTGTAGGTGATGATGAAATATTCGCGGTCGAAGAAGCGATATGGCCCCGGCGGGAATGCCGGGTTGGTGAGCGGCATCGAATAGGCGGTGCGGCGGACGTCTTCGATCTTCATGGGAGGCCCCATCTGTCGTTGGCGCGACAGATTATGGAACGGGCCGGTTGCCGAGGCGAGATCAAATGCGCGTCACAATACGCCGGCCGCCGGGCTACTTCTCCTTGATCGGGGGCGCGATCTTCTCCGCGGGCGCCGCCGGCAGTGCCGGCTTGGTCGCCGCACCCTGCGTCTGCGGATCGGGGCGCGCGGGCTCGGGGGCCGGCGTGGTCGGCCGGTCGCCACCGGGCTTGGCCTGCGCGGGCGTCTTGTCCTGATCGCTGGACGGCGTGCCCTGGAGCGGTTGCGTCGCCTGCGCCGTCTGCGTCCGGCTTTCGGCCCGGATCTGCGCCAGCGATAGACCTGACACCACGGCGCCTGCTGCGAACAGCGAGCAGGCGATCATCAGGTCGCGTTTCAGTCTGCGCTTGTCATTTGGGCCGGGCATGTCGATCACCGCCTTTATCCGCGGGATCAACGAACTTGCCCGACTGCGGTTCCATGGCGGACGAGGCGGGAACCGTGCCTTCGCGCGCCAAAACGCCGCGCTCAGTCTGAGGTGCTGACTTCCCAGGTGGCGTGGCGCACGCCCGGCAGGTGCTGGAGATCGGTCGCCACCGCGTTCAGCTCGTTCGGATCGACTGCGGTCGCAACCAGCTTTGCGACGACCTCGAGAATGTCATCCCCGATCTCAACCACGTCGATATCGGCCACCGGATATTTCGCGGCCTCCAGCTTTTCAGCGAGGCGGTCGCGCATGTCGGGCAGGGCGTCGGCCGCCACGGCGAGCTTGAAGTAGTAGGTCGCCTCCGAGGCCTTCTCGTTCAGCGGAATGCGGTTGATGGCGTTGACCAGCGGGCGCAGCATGGTGTTGCCGGCGATGACGAACACGGTCAGCGCGGCCGCCTGCGCGACCATGTCGGCGCCGGCACAGGAGCCGACCGCGGCCGAGGCCCACAGCGTCGCCGCGGTGTTGAGCCCGCGCACGTCCATGCCCTGCTTCATGATGACGCCGGCGCCGAGGAAGCCGATGCCTGATACGACATAGGAGATCACGCGGACCGCGCCGTCGGCACCGGTCAGGTGCATCGCGAGATCGACGAAGGCGGCAGCACCGACCGCGACCAGCACGTTGGTGCGCAGGCCCGCGGTGCGCTGGCGGTACTGCCGCTCGGCGCCGATCAGGGTGCCCAGCACGAAGGCCGTGAACAGGCTGACCAGCGTGTCCGCGAAGTCAGCAATCTGGAAGGTCGTCAAAAACCGCATGGTCCCTCGCACGGGTTGGCAAACGATCTATGCGAGAGTGCCGACGAGGTCAATTTGAACGGGCACCGGCTGTGGAAGCCGATGCCCGGTCGTCTTGTTTTCTCCGCCTTAGTGAGCGGCCGCGAGCAACGTCTGCTGGGGCGGCGTATAGCTCAGCACTGTGCCGCCATTGCCGTCGGCCGAGAGCGCGAAGGACGAGGCCGAGTATTGCGCCAGCAGAGCCCAGGAGTAGCTCTGGCCGCCGTCGGTCGTGACCGTCAGATTGTTCGCGCTGTCGACATCGAGGCTGCTGATCACGGTGTTGCGGAAGTCGATGGAGTCATCGGCGCCGAAATTGGCGATCGAGCCGGTCAGGCCCGCCGGCATGTCCAGCACCAGCGTTGCGCCGCCGGAGCCGCCGAAATCGACGTTCTGGAGCAGGCCGCCAGCGTAGACATGCTCGCTGCCGCCATCCAGATGCGCGTTCGAGACGTTGCCGCCCGCCCCCACATCCTGCTCGCCACCGCCGCTGACGGTCGTTGCGGTCGCAGCACCTGCGACGAACTGAAAGCCGCCATTGATCGTCGCGCTGCCGTCGGTGGCGCCGGCGTCCACGTATTGGAAGCCGCCGGCTGCGATCGTCGTGCCCGTTGTCGCCCCACCGGAGCCGACATATTGTCGCCCACCGGCATTGATGACGGTGCCGGCAGCGTGGCCATTGCCGAGCACCTGCTGATTGCCGTCGAGCACGGTATCGGTGACGGTACCTTGATAAACATCCTGGTAGCCACCCGCCGCGACCGTCGTTCCGGCGGCGCTACCGCCCTGATAGACGTGCTGGGAGCCGCCACTCTGGACCACGACGCCGTTCGCCGTGCCGTAGTCGTATTGATTGCCGCCGGCGCCCACCGTCGTGCCCGTCGCCGTTCCGCTCAGATATTGCGTTCCGCCGTCGATCGTCGAGTTGACGTCGCGGCCGCCGGCGGCAACGGACTGCTGTCCGCCAGCCTTGATCGTGGCGTGGGCCGAGGTGCCGTTAGCGTAGACCTGCCCGAAACCGTACAACAGGGTATCTGTCGCACGCCCACCGGCGCGGATGTCCTGATAGCCGCCGGCTTCGATCATCGCGCCGGTCGTGCCGGTGCCAAAAACATGCTGCTGGCCGCCGTTCTTGACCACCGATCCGGTCGAGATGCCGTAGTCTTCTTCGATTCCGTTGCGCAAGACGGTCGCCCCGACCGAGGTGCCGCGGACAACAAGGCTCGGGTTGAAGGACGAGGAGGCCGCCGCGACGATCGCGTTCTCAAGTGAGGCGCCGCTCGCCAGCGTGTAGCCAAAGGCGAGAGGGATCGATTGCGACACGCCGGTATTGCCGGCGGCGTCGCGCAGACGGGCCGTCACATAGGAAAGTCCGGTTGCCGGAGACAGATTGTCCAGCCGCCAAGTGCCATCGGCGGCGCTGGTGACCGCGTGATCCGTTGGACCAAACGACAAGGTGAGCGCGGAGGTCGCGTCGGCCACGTCGAGCGTGCCCCGGACGGTGATCGAAAAGGGCGTTGCATCGGAATTTTCGATGCTCGTGATCGCGAGGACGGGCGCGGTCGCATCGACCGTAAAGGTGAATGCGGGCCCGGGATTGCTGTGGTTGCCCTGGCTATCCGTGGCGGTCGCGGCGTAGCTGTAGGTCGAGCCGTCCTGGAGGCCGGACACGCCGAGGCTCCAACTGCCATCGCTGCCAACCGTGGTGACGCCAACGACGGAATTGTCGCCGGCATTCGTGACCGTGACGGTGTCTCCGGCATTGCCGGAGCCGGACAGGGTCGTCATCCCGCCATGGAAGTGCGCCGCGTTGATGTAATTGTTGCCGTCCGCACCCGGCGTCACGTCCGCATCGACGATCGTCAGGGCCGGAGGCGTGCGGCTGATCGTATATTGCGTGGTGGTCGAATTCGGCGCGGTGAGGAAAACATCCTCGCCGGTCGAGGAGTTGCTCGTTGTCCACTCCACCACCACGTCGGCTTTTCCGTCTCCATTGAGGTCACCGACGGTGATTCCGTTGGCGCCCGAGGCGAGCGGCAACGTCACCGCCGGGCCGAACGTGCCGTCACCGCGACTGTAAAAGGTCGAAAGCGTATTGTTGCTGCTAGCGACCACGGCGAGGTCCGTTTTACCGTCGCCATTGAAGTCCGCGGCCGCCAAGTTCCAGATGGGCGCCGGTGTCAGGAAGGTCTGTGGCGACGCGAAGGTGCCGTCGCCGTTGCCGAGCAGGATCGCAATCGAGTTGTTGGTTCCGAGTGCAAGATCAAGCTTGCCGTCGCCGTTGAAGTCGCCGCTGATCGTTCTGGATGAGGTGCCGGCCGTGATCGGGGATTGGAACGTGCCATCCCCGTTGCCAAGCCGCACGGCAACCGGCGAACTTGACGAGTCCTGCACAAGCAGATCGATCTTTCCATCGCCGTTGAAATCTCCGCTCGCGAAGGCGTTGGAGGCATTCGTGGCAATGGGCGATCCGAAAGAACCATCGCCGTTACCGAGCAGCAGCGACGTGCCGATGTTGTTCGACATGATCACGTCGGCCCTGCCGTCGCCGTTGAAGTCGGCAAACGCCCTGATATTGCCGCCAGTGCTGCCACCCGTCGCATACTTCGTCGCCGCCGCGAACGTGCCGTCGCCATTGCCCAGCCTGACGTCCAGCGTCCCGGTGAAGATGTTGCCCATCAGGACGTCCAGCTTGCCGTCGCCGTTGACGTCGCCGAGTCGAATCGACGATTCCAGCTCCGAGGCGCCGGTCAGCGAGGTTTGCGTGAACTGGCCCGTGCCGTCATTGGTCCTGACATCAAGAAAGTATGCAGAAGCGCTGACGGTTCGGATGTACACCATATCCTGCTTGCCATCGCCGTTGACGTCGCCGACCGCCGCCGTGTTGATGATGCTGAAGCGCGGACCGCTCATCTGCGTTTCGGACTGGAACGGCCCGACATAATAGCCGCTGGAATCGTGCACATTGGTGCCGGTCAGTTGCAGCCCCAGCGAACCGCTGCCCGAGCCGGTGTTGACCGTGACCGTGTAGCTCGCGCCGTTGCTGCCAGCCACCGGCGTGATGTCCGTGATGCCGGCACCATTGATGCTCCCCGTCGTGGCGAGGGTGAACTGATCGACCGTGACGCCGGACACCGGCTTCGAAAAGGTGACGGTGTAGTGCACGACGGACGCGTCGGTCGACGACGGATCGGTGCCTGTGATGCTGACGAGCGTCGGAAGAACGGGGATGAGTGGCATGGGGATTCCCTGGCGTGGCGCTTGATGCGAGGATTCGAATTGCACGCCGGCTCCGGACAGGCCGACGCCAAGCGCAACTGATCGCGCGGCAGCAATTCGAAATTGCACGCCGTGCTCTCTACATCTGCGACCCTACAGGGACTGCTTGTCGGTTATCGTCGTCAATCCGTATGGCACGACCTGGCTATTGAACTGCCACGATCCGGTCGCGCTGGAGACGATCACGTCGGTCCCTCCGATCGAGACGGTCACCTGCGCCGGCACGTCGGTCGTCCCCTGCAGGGTGACCTTCGGGTTTGACACCGACGAGTCGGCCGACAAATTGATGCCCGTGATCCCGAGCGATGCGGTCGCATCGACCGTGAAGGTGAACGCCGGGCCGACGCTGCTGTTGCCGTGGGAGTCGGTCGCAGCCGCGACATAGCTGTAAGTGGTGCCGTCCTGCAGGCCGGACACGCCGAGGCTCCACGTGCCGTTCTGGCCGACCGTGGCCGTGCCGACGACTGCGTGAGTCATGGCGTCGGTGACCGAGATGGTGTCGCCGGCATTGCCGGTGCCGGCCAACGTCGTCGCCCCACCATGGAAATGCGCCGCGTTGATGTAATTGTTGCCGTCGGCGCCGAGGGTGACGTCCCCGTCGGTGATGGTCAGAGCCGGCGACGTCCGTACGATCGTGTACGCCGGTCCCGTCTCGCTGGATGAACCGGTCAGCAGGATATCGGTGCCCGAACTTTGAGTGAAAGGATTGGTGCCGAATTGATATCCGACCAGAACGTCGGCCTTGCCGTCGCCGTTCAGGTCACCGGCGCCGATCTGCCCGGCGGTCTTGTCGAGCGGCGAGATCCTCACTTGCCCGAACGTGCCGTCGCCGTGACCGAAGAAGGTCGAGAGCGTGTTGTTGGTTCCGACGACCACGAGATCAGCCACGCCATCGCCGTTGATGTCGGCGACCGCGCCGGATCCGATCGTACCCGCCGCCTGAAGAGTCGTCCCGGACGAGGTGAAAGTGCCGTCGCCGTTGCCGAGCAGGATCGAGATTGTGGCGCTGCTGACGGCCGCCATGTCGAGCTTGCCGTCACCGTTGAAATCGCCGGTGAGGACAGATGTCGCCGTCCCGACCGGGGACGACGGAGCCTGGAACGTGCCGTCACCATTGCCGAAGCTCAGCGCTATTGCCAGATTGGTCGAATTCCTCGTCACGAGGTCGAGCTTGCCGTCTCTATTGAAGTCGCCATAGGCGATGGAGCCGACGCCGAGATTCGTGGTGATGGCAGTCCCAAACGTACCGTTGCCATTTCCTGGCAGGACCGTGCTGCCGACGACGATGTCGAGCACGCCATCGCCGGTCACGTCGATCACTTTAGGTGTTTGATAGACGCCGCTGCCGGCGGAATAGCTCGTGTTGGCCCCGAACGTGCCGTTACCGTTGCCGAGACGAACAGTCACGGTACCGTCGAGGGTGACCCGTGTGATGTCCAGCTTGCCGTCGCCATTCAGATCGGCAAGCGCCAGCAAGGGCAATAGGCCTGGGCTCGAGGTGTTCGAGGCTGAGGAGAAGTGACCGGTGCCGTCGTTCAGCGCCACGCTGACGTAGCTCGGGTTGACGAAAAAGTTTGTCCCCATTACGACGTCCAGCTTCCCGTCTCCGTTGACGTCGCCGATCGCGAAGGACGTCGGGCTGTTTACGGTCAGCTTCGATTCGGATTGGTACGGTCCGACATAGTAACCATTGGTATCGTGGACGTTGCTTCCCGTGAACTGGAGCGCCACCGAGCCGGAGCCGAATCCGGTATTCACCGTGACCGTATAGCTCGAAAGGTTGCTGCCGGCGACCGGTGTCACGTCGGTGATGCCCGCGCCGCCGATGCTGCCACTCGTTGCAAGGCTGAACTGATCAATCGTGACGCCAAGAACAGGCTTCGAGAACGTGACGGTGTAGTGCACCGTTCCGGCGTCGGTCTGGGTCGGATCGGTCGCTGTGATGCTGGTGATGGTCGGAAGATCGGGGATGACGGGCATCTGAATTCCCTGCGGTGGCGCGTGTTGATGCGAGGATTCGAAATGCACACTGGCCCCGGACAAACCGGCGCCAGGCACATTCGATCGCGCGGCGGCAATTCGAAATTGCACGCCGCGCGCTCTGCATCTGCGACCCTACAGAGGCTGCTTGTCGGTTATGTTACACGTTAACAAAAAATAACATAACGGGGAGAGGCCGTGGATAATCGGCCTCACAGCTCCAGCAGTCCGCCGTCGCCGTTCTCGTCGGCGAAGGCCAGCAGCGTGCCCTTGGCGTTCCAGGCAATCGCGGCGACCGGAGGCGTGCCATTGCGGCGAACGAGGATCTCGGCGCCGTCCTCGAGCCGCACCATCAGCACGGTGCCATCGCTGTAACCGGCGGCGAGAATGTCGTTCTTGGGATGGCAGGCGACCACCGACACGCGCGCCTGCAGCGGCGCGAGCATCGCGGGCTCCTTGCCCATCGGGCCGTCCTTGCTGCCGAACGGCCAGATGATGACTGTGTCGGCACCCGAAGTCGCCAACCCTTTGCCGCCCGCGCTCCATGACATCGAGCGGACGCGACCGGGATAGCCGGTCATGCGCATGTGCCTGTTGTCGGCAAGCCGCCAGCCGTGCAGCGCCGCCTCGTGCATCGTGGTGACCAGGAATTTGTTGTCGGGGCTGAAGGTGACGCCGAGATGCGAGCCGGCCCAGGGCAGGAATTCGGCGGAGCCTTCCATGTTTGGAAACCACAGCGTCGCGCCGTTGTAATGGGCGATCGCGAGCCGCAGGCCCTTCGGCGCGAACGCGAGACCGCCGACGGTCGAGGGCACCTCGAGCGACTTCTCCTCGGTCTTGCCGCTCTTGACGGTGGCCGTCTTGCCGGCCGACCAGGCATAGGCCCCGTCGGGATGCAGCGCCACCGCGTCGATCCAGCGCCGCTTAGGGTCGGTGGCGAGCAGCGTCACCTCACCCTTGGCGTCGAGCGACACGACCTTGCCGTCGTCGCCGCCCATGACGAGGCGCTTGCCATCGGAGGCGGTCGACAGAATGCCGCTACTATGCACGGCGACCGTCGTGATCTCGCCCTTGGCGTCGACGAACGCGACATTCTCCTCGCCGCCGACGAAGGCGGCGCGGGGCCCAAGGAAATACACCGAGGTCACGCCCATCCCGAGCGTAACAGGCTTGACGCGATCGGTGACGGAGACGATCGAGGCGGAATCGGGGGCCGGCGTAAACTCTTTCATCACGAGACGATGCAGCTCTCAAAGCCCTCGCGAATGGCCTTTTCCGGCAATTCGCGACCGATGAAGACGAGGCGGCTCTCGCGCGGCTCGCCGTCCTTCCACTTCCGCTGGTGGTTGCCCTCCAGCATCATGTGGACGCCCTGGAAGACATAGCGGTCATCATCGTCGTGGAAGGCAAGGATGCCCTTGGAGCGCAGGATCTTGCCGCCCTCCACCTGCACCAGGTTCTGGAGCCAGGGCATGAACATGTTCGGATCAAGCGGCTTGTCGGTCTTGAGCGAGAGCGACTGCATGTCCTCGTCGTGATAGTGCTTCAGGCCGTGGCCGTGATCATGGTGGTGATGGTCGTGGCCGTGATGATCATGGTCGTGGTCATGATCATCGGCATTTAAAAAGTCCGGCTCGATGTCGAGGATGCGGTCGAGGTCGAAGGCGCCGCGGTCGAGCACGTCCGCCAGGGCGACCGAGCAGCGCTCGGTGCGATGCAACTTGGCATAGGGGTTGATGGCGCGGATGCGGGCCTCGACCTCGGCAAGCTCCGGCTTGGTGACGAGATCGGTCTTGTTCAGCACGATGACGTCGGCGAACGCGATCTGGTTCTTGGCCTCGGGCGCGTCCTTGAGCCGGTCCGACAGCCATTTGGCGTCGGCGACCGTGACGACCGCGTCGAGCCGCGCGTTCTTCTGCACGTCTTCGTCGACGAAGAAGGTCTGGGCCACGGGCGCGGGATCGGCAAGGCCGGTAGTCTCGACGATGATGGCGTCGAACTTGCCCTTGCGCTTCATCAGGCCGTCCATGATGCGCACGAGGTCGCCGCGCACGGTGCAGCAGATGCAGCCGTTGTTCATCTCGAACACTTCCTCATCGGCGCCGATGATGAGGTCATTGTCGATGCCGATCTCGCCGAATTCATTGACGATGACGGCGTATTTCTTGCCGTGGTTTTCCGACAGGATGCGGTTCAGCAGCGTGGTCTTGCCGGCGCCGAGATAGCCGGTCAGCACGGTCACGGGAATTTTTTGGGACGCTTCAGACATGACAACTCCGGGTCGGGCTTTTCCGCGCGACGCGAGGCGGGGTGGCCCCCTGCCCTAGTGGTCAAGCGCGCTGGTCAGGGCCTTTATATTGTGCCTGACCATATCAATGTAAGTGGGTGCAAGCCCCTTTTCGCCGGTCAAACCGTCCGAAATCAGGGTCCCGCCGACCTTGGCCCCGGTCTCGGCCGCGATCCGCCGGATCAGGCGGTCATCGCTGATGTTTTCCAGGAACACGGCCGGGATCTTTTGGGCCTTGATCTGGCCGATGATGGCGGCGATGTCCCGCGCGCTGGGCTCGGTCTCCGTGGAGACCCCCAAGGGGGCCACGAACTGGACACCATATTCGGCGGCGAAATAGCCGAAGGCGTCGTGGGTGGAGATCACCTTGCGCCGGCCCAGTGGGATTTTCGCCACGGCCTCCCGCACCTCGCGGTCGAGCGCTTCGAGCGTGTCCAGATAGGCCTTTGCCCGGGCGCGGAAGAACTCGGCGTCGTCAGGGTCGGTCGCGGCCAACGCATTGGCGATGTCGCTCACATAGATCCTGGCGTTGGGGACGGACTGCCAGGCATGCGGATCCGCGGCCGAGCCGAGCTTCAGCGGTACGATGCCGGCACTCACGGTGACCACCTGCGCCTTGCTTCCTGCGGACTGCACCAGACGGGGCAGCCAGCCTTCGAGGCCGAGCCCGTTGACGATGACGAGCTTTGCATCCGCAATCCGCTTCGCATCGCTTGGCGCGGGCGTGTAGACGTGGACGTCGCTGTCGGGGCCGACCAACGTCGTGACGTCGACCCGATCGCCGCCAACGTTCCGGACGAAATCGCCGAGGATCGAGAAGCTCGCGACGACGTTGAGCCGCTCGGCCGCATGCAGCGGCGAGGCGATCAGCAGGAGCACACAAAGCAGGAGACGCCGCATCGTCACGCTTCCAGATGCCGGCCGGGAAACATCTGCCGGACGATACCACCGACGCGGCCGAACAGGACCGAGACGATGTAAAGCACCGTCGCCACCAGAATGATCGCAGGACCCGACGGCACGCGGGTCTGAAACGACAGCACGAGGCCCGCATAGCCCGCGACGGCGGCAGCGACGACGGCGATGCAGATCATGACCGTGAGATCGCGCGACCAGAACCGGGCAATGCCGGCCGGCAGGATCATCAGGCCCACCGCCAGCAAGGTGCCGAGCGCCTGAAAGCCGTTGACGAGATTGATCACGACGAGCGCGAGGAAGGCGAGATGCGCGGGGCCGCCGGCACGGCTGACGGTGCGCAGGAACAGGGGATCGACGCTCTCGATCACCAGCGGGCGATAGATCACCGCGAGCACCAGCAGCGTCACCGTGGCGTTGAAGGCCACCACCAGCAGGGTCTGGTCGTCCATCGCGAGGATGTTGCCGAACAGCACGTGCAAGAGGTCGATATTGGTGCCCTTGATCGAGACGATGGTCACACCCAGCGCCAGCGAGGCCAGATAGAAGGTCGCAAGCGAGGCGTCCTCCTTGAGCCCGGTCGAACGCGCGACCACGCCGGCGAGGATCGCAACCGCAAATCCTGCAACCAGGCCGCCGGCGGTCATCGCGAACAGATTGAGGCCGGAGAGCAGGAAGCCGACGGCCGCGCCGGGCAGGATCGCATGCGCCATGGCGTCGCCGACGAGGCTCATGCGCCGCAGCATCAGGAACACGCCGATCGGTGCGCCCGCCAGCGACAGCGCGATCACGGCGGCAAGCGCGCGCCGCATGAACTCGAATTCGGTGAACGGGCCGATCAGCGCGTCATAGATCATCTGTGATCACGCCGCCCGCGAGCGTCCGTCCTCGGCGCAAGCCGTGGCACTATCGTCAAAAGCCTCGCACATCCGCATCGCGACCAGCAGGTTTTCCGGCGTCAGCACCTCCGCCGTCGGTCCCCAGGCCACGGGGCCCCGCGCCAGCACCAGCGTTTCGGTGAAATGGTTGCGCACCATTTCCATGTCGTGCAGCGCGGCGAGCACGGTGCGGCCCTCGCCGTGCCAGTGCTTCACCAGCGCGAGCAGATCGGCCGTGGTCTTGCTGTCGATGGCGTTGAAGGGCTCGTCGAGCACGATCAGGCGCGCGTCCTGGAGCAGCACGCGCGCGAACAAGATGCGCTGCATCTGCCCACCCGAGAGCGTGCCTATGGGGCGGTTCTCGAAGCCGTTGAGGCCGACGGAAGCGATCGCGCGCAGGATCTTCTCCCGCGCAGCCTTGCCGATGCCCCCGAACAGGCCCGCGTCGCGCCACAGCCCGGTGCCGACGAAGTCGAACACCGAGATCGGGAAGCTGCGGTCGATCTCCGCGCTCTGCGGCAGATAGGCGATATCGCGGCTATCGAGCCCGCCGAGATGGATGCTGCCGTCGAGCGGCCGGAGGATGCCGACGATGCCGCGCAACAGCGTCGACTTGCCGGCGCCGTTCGGGCCGATCACGGCGACCAGCGCACCGGAGGCGACCTCGCCGTTGAGATGATGCACGGCCGGATGCCGGTCGTAGCCGAGCGTGACATTATGGAAGTGCACGGCCGCCATGGTCACCTCATCGCCAGGAAGACCACGCCCCAGAGCACGGCGCAGACGGCAAGCGCGGCCGCGAGGCGGCCGGCCATGGTCATGCGCAGGATCGACCAAGGCGCGTCCTGGGCCGGATGGGGCGAGGCCGCATCATGGACATGGGCGTGGGTATGATCGTGCCCATGCGAATGCCCGTCGCCATGAGAATGGTCATGGGACTGGCCATGAACGTGGTCGTGGTGATGAGCGTGGGACGCGGCGGGAACCATACCAGCGACGTTATATTATAACATTACCCCTGTCCACGGCCGGCTCAGGGCTTGCCGATCACCATCGCGATGGCGGCGGCGACGAACGGGAACGGCACCGAGACGGCGCAGCGGAACCAGACGAACCGGGCCGGCATGAACGGGATTTCCCATAAAATCACCCGCTGGAAGGCAAATAAGGCCCAGGCGACGACGTAGGCAACCACCTGCGGCACCCCGCCGCCCGACTTCAGCGCCACCGTGCCGATGGAGAAGCCGATCACGGGTCCGCCGGGCGTGGCGGCGCCGGCGACCACGGCGGTCGCAACCCCGAGCCAGCCGCTGTCCGGCCCGAGCCAGCCGGTGATCACCTCCTGCGGGATGATGGCGGCGATGTAGCCGGAGCCGATCACGCCGAGCGCAATGCGCGGCACGATGTTGATGAAGTCCATGGAGCCTTCGCGGAGCGAGGCCTTGAACACCGGCGGGCCGCGGCGGAAGGCGATCAGGCCGACGCCGAACACCGAGCCCCACAGCAGGATGTCGATCAGAAGCGCGGCGCTCAATTCTCGTCGTCCTTCGCGGCCGGCTGCGGATAGATCCGGACATAGACGAAGCGGCCGAGCGCGCCGGCGAGCACCGGCAGCGGCAACGAGATCAGGATCCGCCACAGCGTGAAGTCGGTGCCCATGATCGGGATTTCCCAGGCTACCGCGCGGCCGTACCCGATCAGGGTCCAGCTCACGACCATGGCGATGGTGGCGCCGAAATCGGCGCCGACAGCGAGCAGCGCGCTCGCCACAGGATAGGCGGTGAAGGGTCCGCCCGGCAGGATCGCGCCGAAGGCGGTGCCGATCAAAAGGCCCATCAGGCCGGATTTCGGCCCGAGCGAGCGCGAGACTTTTTCGTGCGGCAGGATTTCGGAGATGAAGGCCCCGAGCAAGCAGCCCGCCAGCACGCGCGGCAGGATGCCGCCGAACAGCGAGAGGTCGTGCGTGAGAATCTCCAGGACACCGTCTGTGCCATCACGCCGCCAGACCAGGCCCGCGCTCACCGCCACCAGCACCGCGATGATGATGGTCGACCAGCCGATCGGCTTGCGCACACGCCCCGGCCGCGGCTCGGACTCCGCGTCCTCGGCAGGCGCCGGATTGTTCGGGGAAGGCTCTGACAACGGGCTCGGTGGGCTCGAGGGTGATGCCCATCCTGATTAAGGGCGCCGCCCACGCGATGCAAACAGTACGATGACGGGAAGCGATGCGCACCTCGCGCAGGCCCATGCGAAGCAGCAACCGAATTCCGCACAGCAAAAAGGCGGCCGCGCATGCGACCGCCTTTTCGAGTTCGTCATCCCGGAGCGGCGACGCCGCACCCGGAAAGTGTGATGGCTCAGGCCTTGTCGAACAGGGACTCGACGTATTCCCAGTTCACGAGGTTCTCGACGAACGCCTTCAGATAGTCCGGACGGCGATTGCGATAGTCGATGTAGTAGGAGTGCTCCCAGACGTCCACGCCGAGGATCGGGGTGGCGCCGTGCACCAGCGGATTCTCGCCGTTCGGGGTCTTGGCGATCTCGAGCTTGCCGTTCTTGACCTGGAGCCAGGCCCAGCCGGAGCCGAACTGGCCAACGCCGGCCGCCTGGAAGTCCGTCTTGAACTTCTCGAAGCCGCCGAGGTCCTCGTTGATCTTCTTCTCGAGCTTGCCCGGCAGCTTGGTGCCGCCGCCATTGGGCTTCATCCAGCTCCAGAAGTGGATGTGGTTGTAGTGCTGGCCGGCATTGTTGAATACGGCCGGGTTCTTGCCGAACGAGCCCTTGACGATCTCCTCAAGGGACTTGCCTTCCCATTCGGTGCCCTTAAGCGCGTTGTTGCCGTTGGTGACGTAGGCCTGATGATGCTTGTCGTGGTGGAATTCCAGCGTCTCCTTCGACATGAACTGGCCGAGGGCGTCATAGGCGTAAGGGAGTGGGGGCAGCGTAAAGGTCATGGGTTGTTGTCCGCGACTGATGGGGAACTGGCTTAACGGGGACTCTTATAGAAGGTTCCACCGCCGTTAAATACCGCCAATTTGCGAAAATGCGTGATGCGGCCGATTGGCCGGATTGCATAAAATCGACGCATCGTGGGGCGCGCTTCGACAGGCCGTAAAATATCATTGCCTTTGAGGCGCTTATGGCAGAACGAACGCACCACGGCGCGGAGATGCGAAAGAGAAGGCAATGAGCATCGAGATCGACATCCTGAACGGCGACGCTTCGTGGCGGATCGCACAGCCCCTGCTCAGTGCGGTCTGGGGACGCGACGCCGCCGAGAAGCCGTCGTGGAGCCACGTTAAATGGGCCAATGCCGACCTTCGCGTGCTGATCGAGACGCCCGAGGACGGCCTCGTCTGCCACGTCGGCATCTACTTCCGTACCGTCACCTGGAATGGACAGAAGGTTCACATCGGCGGCATCGGCGGGGTCTGCACCCGCGAGGACCGGCGCGGCCGCGGCTACGCGACCATGGCGATCGACGCAGCCATCCACACCATGCGCGCCAACGAGGCGGTCCGTTTCGGGCTGCTGTTCTCCGAATCGAACAATTTTGCGTTCTACGAAGCCCGCAGCTGGCTGCCCTTCAAGGGCGAGGTCTATTGCGAGCAGCCGGAGGGTCGGATCCGCTTCGACTACATGGCGCCGTACGTCTTCAACATCGTCCGCGCGCCGACGCTGGGCACCATCGACCTATGCGGCCTGCCCTGGTGAGCCCTGCGTGAGGGGAGGACTGGCGCGAAGATGCTGCGCCCGATAAGATGTCGATCGTCATCCAATATTCCGCCCGGTGAACATGACGATCGACGCCTCCGCAGACGCCGCGCCGCCACGTGCACCGGTCGCTTCCCCCATTGCGAGCCTGTTGACGGCGCCGATCCTGCCGACACTGCTGCGGCTCGCGATCCCCAACATGATCGCGATGGTCGGCAGCACGCTGGTTGCGATTGCCGAGACCTCCTATATCGGCCGGCTCGGCACCATTCCGCTGGCGGCGATCGCGCTGGTGTTTCCGTTCGCGATGCTGACGCAGATGATGAGCGCGGGCGCAATGGGCGGTGGCGTTTCGTCCGCGATCAGCCGCGCGCTCGGCGCAGGCGATCGTGACCGCGCCGCGACGCTGGCGCTGCATGCCGCCATCATCGGCCTCTGCGGCGGACTGTTCTTCACGGTGATGATGCTCGCCTTCGGCAGCAGCTTCTTCACGCTGCTCGGCGGACGCGAGCGCGTGCTCGAGGAAGCCAGCGGCTATTCGCAAATGCTGTTCTCCGGCGCGGTCGCGATCTGGCTCGTCAACACACTGGCCTCGGTGATCCGCGGCACCGGCGACATGCGCCTGCCTTCGATGATTCTGATCGGGGCGAGCGCGCTCCAGATCGCGCTCGGCGGCACGCTGGGGCTCGGCCTGTTCGGCGTGAAGCAATTCGGCATGCCCGGTGTCGCCGCCGGCCAGTTGATCGCCTTCACCTGCGCGGCGATCTTCTTCCTCTGGTATCTGCTGTCCGGCCGCAGCCGGCTGCCGCTGAAGGTCCGCGCCTTCCATTTCGAACGCGCGATGTTCCTGGACATCCTCAAGGTCGGCGCGGTCGCCTGCCTGTCGCCACTCCAGACCGTGCTCACGATTCTGATCTTCACAAAAATCCTCGCGACCTTCGGCACCGAGATGCTGGCCGGCTACGGCATCGGCTCGCGGCTGGAATTCCTGCTGATCCCGATCACCTTCGCCTTCGGCATCGCCTCGGTGCCGATGGTCGGCATGGCGATGGGCGCCGGACATGTGAAACGCGCGCGGCGTGTCGCCTGGACCGCGGCCGCGGCTTCGGGATTGACCGTCGGCCTGATCGGCCTCGTCATCGCGCTTGATCCGGCGCTGTGGGTATCGCTCTTCACCGGGGATCCCGGCGTCACCGCGGCGGCGCACAGCTATTTCCACTGGGCCGGTCCGGCCTTCGTGTTCTTCGGCATGGGCGTGTCGCTGTATTTTTCCTCGCAAGGCGCAGCGCGCGTCGGCGGTCCGGTGCTGGCCTCCACGGCGCGGCTGCTGATCGTCGCGATCGGCGGCGTCGGTCTCATGACGGCGCAGGCGCCGGCCTGGACCTTGTTCGCACTGGTCGGCGGCGCCATGGTCGTGTTCGGACTTTCGACCGCAACCTCGGTCGCCTTCGCCCGCTGGGGCAAATGAGCGCAGGCAAATAAGCGGGCAGATAAACGCAGGAATGTGATTCCATCCAGCGTTGCACTATCCTGCCGGACTGCTATTGAGGCGCCTCCATTTTCGGGGGCTCTCTATGTTCGGCAGATTCGCCATCCTTTCCGTCATCCTGACTACGCTGTTTGGTGCGACTGCCGCCCACGCGCAGAGCGCCGATGGGACCTGGCTGACCCAGGCCGGCGATGCGCGCGTCAAGATCAGCAAATGCGGCGGCGGCATCTGCGGCCATATCGTCTGGCTGCGCGAGCCCTATGACACCGCGACCGGCCAGCCTGCGACCGACAGCAAGAATCCCAATCCTGCGCTCGCCAAACGCGCGATGATCGGCCTGCCGCTGTTCAGCAGCATGGAGCCCTCAGGGCCGAACAAATGGTCGGGCCAGATCTATAATGCCGATGACGGCAGCACCTATGCGAGCAACGTCTCCGTGACTGGTGCGGATTCGCTGCGGGTCGAAGGCTGCGTCGGCGCGCTGTGCGGCGGCGAGACCTGGACGCGCGCGGGACGCTAGCTCGCGCCCGCCATCATCGCCTTCAACGCCGTCGCCGCCGACGCGTAGCCGCCGCGCGCACCGTCGATGAAATGGACGTGGTCGCTGCGCAACGCCGACGGCGTGAAGCAGGTCATCATCGCGGCGTCCTGCTGATAGAGGCCGTAGCGCACGATGCCCTCGCGCGCCGCAGCCGCGAGACGGTCGCTCAAGGCGCGCTCGAGCTGCGGGGTGCAGTCGAGGATCATGCGCAGGCCATCGTCGTATTTGCGGAAGTCTGAATTCTCGACCACCTGGCGCTTGTAGATGTTTGGCACGAAGCCGCCGACGTTGAGGTCGAAACGCATGATCAGATAGACGAACAGCGTGTAGGCCAGGACGCTGGCGCGACGCGCAATCAGCGGGCCGCCACGCCTGGTGCGGGCTTCGAATTCCAGCCCCTGCGGCGGCCATTTCAGCGGCGGCCCCTGCGGCGGCACCGGGCGGCCGCCATCCGGGCTGCGCTCGACGAGATGAATGATGTCCTCGATCACCTTGCGGAAGGCTTGCGGATCGGCACCGCGCGCCGGCATCACCAGCACCGAAAGGATCAGGCCGCGCGCGGACGGCATCACCTCGAAGCGGCAGGACAGGCCGGAAAGATCGGGCTGCGTGCCGGCGGGCGACTCGGCGACCGCGAACTCGCCGCGCTTCATGGCGGCGTCGGCCCAGGCGAGCCCGCCGCCGGAAAACATCGCATAGGACAGATTGGCCGACGGACCGAAGCGTGCGACGCGCACGTCGAGCCCTTGCGCGCGGATCGCACTCACCGGCACCAGCGCGACGCGCATCTTGAGATCGAGATCTTCCCGCACCCAGGTCGCGGTCGCGGCCAGCGCGTCGCGGGCGGTCTCGACATCGGAAGGCGCGACCGCAAAGCTCGCGCCGTCGCCGCCGAACACGAAGGGGAATTCGCGTCCCTCCAATGCGTTCGTCACCGCCGCGATCACGGCGGCACCGGCCATGTTGACCGCCTTGTAGCGCTGCGCCGCAATCGCCTTGGTGGAATCGACGATGTCGGCAACGCCGATGCTCCAGTCGTCAGGTAATGGCGAATAGAGCGCGGGGTCCATCAGGCTGGTGAAGCCGCGAAAGACGGGAATGCTGCCGTAGAAGGATTCGCCTGATGTCATCGAGTGATGCCGGATGGTTGGGAAGCGCGTCCGAGGAAGATACGAGGCAGGATCGATCCGGGTTCGCCGGCCGGCGCTCCTCTTTCGATTCCCGATCATTGGCCGAAATGCACCCCGACAACAAGATCGCGCCACGCTGCAAATGCCGCAGTCCGTCATTGATCGGCGTCAAACAGCCGGCCGGAAGAGCGGCTATGGTAGGGGCATATCCAGAGATTACATGGGATGATCGAAGTGCCCGACTTCGGCAACAAGGACTCGACGGCTCCGGTGCGCCGGCGCACGGGGCTCGATCCGCTCAGCGCGGTGAAGATGCCGGAAGCACTGACCGCGGCCGTCGACGCCTGGGCTGAAGCTCATCACCTGTCGCGTTCGGCTGCGATCTGCAAGCTGGTCGAACTGGGCCTGAAGGTCGCGCCCCCGGCATTCTCGTCGGCCCAGCCGGTCGCATCCGACGCCACCAGGATCGAGGCGCTGGCCGTGCACGAGATCGAGCGGCTGCTCGACCCCGCATTGCCAACGGACGAACGCGAACGCCGCATACGCCGCCTGACCGAAGGGCCGCCGGAATTTTCACGCGAGCGGATTGACCTGCCGAAGTGAACGCCTAGTGCAGCTTTTCGTCCTCGCGCTTGCGCAGGGCGTCGAGAGAGAGGTCGTGGCAGCCGACCAGGCGCACAAATTGCTGCGGATACATTTCATGACCGTGTCCGCCGGAATTCTGATGCGTCATCGGGGGGCAATGGACATCGTCCGGCTTCGCGCGAGGCTCCTCGATCCGAGCTTGATTTGAAGCGGTCATGTTTGAAGTGGCCATCGACTGCTCCCTCTCGATTAGGGCAGATCGATTGACGTAAGCCAATCGATTGCGGGGCATCTTACGACCAAATCCGGCTTGATGTCATCGCGACGGATCAACTCAATCGTGGCGGCGGAGTTCCGCTTACGCCGTATTCCCGGCATCGATCGTGAATACGGTGCCGGTGACGTTGCGGCCGCCCTCACCGAGCAGATATTCCACCATGCGCGCGACATCGTCGGTCTCCGGCAGGCGACGCAGCGCGCTGCGGCCGGCGATGCGCTTGCGTCCTTCGTCGGAGAGATTGTGGGTTAGCTCGGTGTCGATGAAACCAGGCGCGATCGCGTTCACGGTGATGCCGAGCTTGCCGACCTCGCGCGCGAGCGAGCGGGTGAAGCCGGTGGCGGCGGCCTTGGTCGCGCCGTAGACGGACAGGCCGTTATAGCCCGTGGTCGCGATGATCGAGGAGATGTTGATGATGCGGCCGGCACCGTCCGCCATCATCTGGCGCGCGACATATTTGGTGAGGATGATCGGCGACAGCACGTTGAGCTGCACCAGCGCCTCGATCTCGGAATTGTGCATGGTGGCGAGCAGGCCTTCGGTGCCGAGGCCAGCATTGTTGACGAGGCCGTAGATCGGGCCGAACTCGTCGCGGATAAGCTTCGCGAACGCCGGGATCGCGTCGATCACGGCGAGATCGCAGGCGCGGAAATGCAGGCGCCCTTCGGAGAGGCCGATCGCCGCCCTGAGCTCTTCGCTCTCGCGCCGTGCCGCCGCAATCACATTATAACCGGCATCAGCCAGCCGCTTGCCGATCGCAAGGCCGATGCCGCGGCTGCCGCCGGTGACGAGGACATTATGCATCGGTGCGCGCCAGTTTGCCGGCCGGAGTGACGTCGAGCGCCTCGACGAAGCGGATCACCGCCGGCACCTTGTGAGAAGCGAGCTGCGCGCGGCACCGATCCAGGATCTGGTCGCGGATCTCCTTCACCCGCGCCTGATCGGTGCCGTCGGCAAGGATCACGTCCGCGACGACGATGCCGCCGGTGATCGGGCTGCGGCGCGATTTCGCCCGCGACATCCGCACGTCGGCATGGCGGTTGATGACCGCCTCGATCTCCTCGGGGTGAACCTTCAGCCCGCCGATATTGATGATGCCGCCGCGGCGGCCGACGAAATAATAGCGGTCACCGCGCAACTCGACGATGTCGCCGCTGTCGACGAACCCGTCGTCATCGGTCAGCGCGGCCGCATTGCGGCCGATGTAAGCATGCGCCGTGCGCGTCGAGCGGATGCGCAGCGAGCCGTCAACGACCTTCATCTCGACACCGTTGCGGTTGCCGAGATAATCGGCCGGAAAGCCCTCCAGCCCGTCATTGACGGCAAAGCCGACGCCCGCCTCGGTCGAGGCATAGGCGTGACCGACGGAAGAATTGGGGAACGCTGCTTTCAACCCGTCGAGCACCGCTTGATCGGCGATCTCGCCGGACAGACGGACGTATCCCGGCGCGAACTGTGCGGCCGAGCCGCTCATCAAGAGCTTGCGCCAGTGCGAGGGCGTGCCGGAGATATGCGACACGTTGCGCGCGTTCAGGCGCGCGACGTGGTCGCCGAGCACTTCATGCGGATCGGACAGCACCATCGAGCCGCCGGAGAGAACCGCGCGCAGGAAAATCTGCAGGCCGCCATAGCGGCGAATATCGTAGAATGTCGCCCAGACCGGCGCGGGTCCGCGCGCAGGGCCTTCGGCGACGATGGCGCCCGTCAATGCTTCCAGCGTATGGCCGGCGATTTTTGGTACGCCCGACGTGCCGGACGTCAGCATCAGCCATTCGGTGGCGCGTTCGGTCCTGGCCGGCGTGGCGGCCTGAAGCGGCAATTGCGCGGTGACGACGAGCACGACCGCCTTTGCGGCCCATTGCGCGGGCTCGTCGGTGACGACGGCATCGATCTCGGCGTCCGCGATCAGCGCATCGAGATGCGCCGGATTGAGATCGGGCGGGCACAGCAGCATGCGCCGCGCGACACCATCGAGCTCGATCATGGCGAGGCCCGATTTGAGCTGGTCCGACAGCTTCAGCAGGACAGAGCGGCCCGCCAGCTCACGCAGGCGGCCGCCCAGAACCGTATGCCCCAGGACATCCGTCAGCGACACCACATGATGGGTATCGGAGATCGTGCGGCCCTTGAGCTCCGGGCTCAGATAGTCGCGAAGCGCGAAAATCTCACGCGGGGACATTTTCGTAGGCCCGCACGAAATCGCCCACGGTGGCGGGGAACGCTACGTCCTCGGAAATGGTGAAGGGATCGACGCCGGTCTCGTCCTCGAGGCGCGCCACCAGAATTGCGAAGGCGAGGGAATCGAAACCCGTCTCGTGCAGGGACAGATCGTCCGAGAGTGCAGGAAGCGTGACGTGCTGCTCCTTGGCGATCTGCTGGATCGCTTCGATGACCTTAGACCTTACCGACATGGCTGGCTCACTCTTGTTATTGATGGTTCGTGTTGCAGCGGCTCTTGATGACCGCCTCCCCAAGGCCCGTGTTGTTTACCCGACAGAAGTAAATGGCTTCTTGGACAATTCAGATAAAATTGGACCTATCTGGCGGATTTTCGTGCGGCTAGAGCCTGATCGCGCCATCGATGATCCCTGCGTGCACGTCCGCGTCCAAGGCGATGTAGGCGCCGGATTTCGGGTCGAGCATGAACAGCGGATCGCTTATCAGCCCCGGATCAAAGCCCTCGCGAGCCAGCTCGCCCTTCTTCTGCTTGAACGTCTCGGTCGCGTCGAGCTCGCGCGAGATACGGATGAAGACGGGGCGGGCGTAAGCCGGCAAACGCTGCGCGAGATGGGCGGGTAGCCCCTCGATGTCAAACCCCTCGTTGACGACGATGGCGCTCATGCCGGCGCGGCCGTCGGTGCCGGGGATGCTGACGCCATAGGTGGTGGCATCGATCACGCCGGTGAAATCGCGCACGGCGTCGTTGACTTCCGATGTCGCGACGTTCTCACCCTTCCAACGAAAGGTGTCGCCGATACGGTCGACGAAATGGAAGAAACCCTTGTCGTCGAGCCGCATCAGATCGCCGGTGCGGAACCAGGCATCACCCTTGGCGAAGACGTCGCGCAAAATCTTCTTCTCGGTTTCGCCGGCGTCGGTATAGCCCTCGAAGCGGCCGCCGCCTTCATCCGCGGTGCCGATGCGGCCGATGGCTTCGCCAGCCTCGCCCCTGGCGCAGGCAACGCAAAAGCCCTCTTCGTTGCGCAGCGGTGCACCACTATCAGGATCGAGCTTGACGAGCCCCGCCGGAAAGCGATGCGCGAGCAATGGCGGAACGCGACCAATCGCACCCGGCTGGCCCTCGACGTTGAACAGCGAGAAATTGCCTTCCGTCGCCGCATAGAATTCGAGGATGCGCGGAATGGCGAAGCGGTTCTGGAAATCCTCCCAGATGTCGCCGCGCAGGCCGTTGCCGCAGACGAGCCGCAGGCGGTGACGGTTCTCGTATTCGGACGGCGCCGCCTTCAGAAGGTAGCGGCAGAGCTCGCCGATGTACTGGAACAGCGTGCAATCGTGCCGCACGATGTCGGGCCAGAAGTTCGAGGCCGAGAATTTCTCCGCGATCACCACCGAACCGCCGGCGGCGAGCATGCTGCACGGCGCGACGATGCCGCCGACCGAGTGGAACAGCGGCAGGCAGTCATAGAGCCGGTCCTGCGGGCTGGCGCCGGTGAGGCCGGCGAACCAGAAGCCCCAGTTGAGGATGCGGCGGTGGCTGATGCTCGCCGCCTTCGGAAGGCCGGTGGTCCCGGAGGTGTAGATCAGCAGGGCCCGGTCGTTGATCGTCACGTCGCCATGCTCGTCCGGCGAGAGCGGCCCGTCCTCGAGCGCGGCAAGTGCGACGTCGATCGCGCGCTCGCTGCGGGCATCGCCATGGGTCCAGACTTTTGCTTCTGTCTTCAGGTGCGGCGACGCGCCGTCCAACGCTTCCATGAGCTCGTACGCGACGATGATGTGCGACGGCCTGGCTACATCGACGCAATGCGCGAGCGACTGGCCGACGAGCTTGGTGTTGATCAGCGCGACCACGCCGCCGACCCGGCTGATGCCGAGCCACGCGGCAACATAGTCGATGCCGTTCGGCATGATCAGCGCGACGGCATCACCCTTGGCCACGCCGGCCGAGCGCGCCCAGCGCGCATAGCGGTTGATGCGCTTCGAGAGGCCTGCGTAGTCGATCGTTGTCTCATCTGCGACCAGCGCGGTGCGAGCGGGCTGACGCTGCGCCCAATCGTCGACGACGTCGGCGAACAGCCGGCCCGGCAGCGTCTCGATGCGCGCGGTGAGCTCGATCGCCTTCAGCCAGATCTTTGAAGCCGAAGGTGCGCGCGCGACTTTCGGTTGCTCAATGACGCGGGTGGTCATGCCGTCCATTCTCTCGGAACGTATCTGCTGTTTCCTCAAGCTTAGCTCGCACGCCCTGCCCAGGTGTTAAGAGACAAGGTAAAGCCAGGTTAGTACGTGATTAACTCTAGCCATCCGACGCGGGCGAGTTCGGCGGCATGCAGACGGCGGAGACCGACCGCTGGCGCAAGGTGGTCGAAGTTGTCGGGAGTCAGGACGGGGTAGCGATCCGGCCTCACCGAGGCTAGGCGCCCCCTGGTAAACGGGCTATGCTTTTCTACCCTGCGTTGTCATGGCTACGAAAGGGAGACGTCCCGTGGCTCACGATCCGTCAGAGTTTCCGGTGCAGGCCGCGCCGTTCGATCAGCGCCTGAAGAATTTCGCCGGCCGCGTGGAGGGTGGGCAGGCCAGGGTGGTTGCGATCGGCTCGTCGACCACGGCGGGCGAAGGAGGCATCGCTCCCTATCCGCAGCGGCTGCTGGCGAATCTTCGGATACGATTTCCAAATGTCGCGGTCGAAGTGATCAACCGGGGTGTCGGCGGCGAAGAGGCCCGTGCTGAGCTCAAGCGGTTCGACCATGACGTCTTCGATCTGAATCCCGATCTCGTCATCTGGCAGGTCGGCACCAATTCGGTGTGGCAAGCCGGCGGCCCCTCGTTCGCGGACACCAAGAAGGCCATCCGCGAAGGTGTCGACCGGCTGCTCGACGCCGAGCGGATCGACGTGATCCTGATGGACCTTCAATATGTGCCGGCGCTGCTGACACCGGCCAAGCGCAAAAAGACGGAGGCCATGGTCGAGGCGATCAGCGAGATCGCGGATGTGAAGGGCGTCAACGTCTTTCGTCGCTTCGGGCTGATGAAGGGCTGGTACGATGTCGCGAGGATTTCGTTCGACCGCATGGTCGACCCGGGCGATGATGACAGGCTGCACGCCAGCGACTGGACCACGGACAAGATGACGTGGCAATTGACCGACGCGATCGTCGCCGCTGCCAACTAGGCGCCTCACGGCACCTAGTTCTGCATGCTCCGCCGGATTCGCAGCTGAACGGGCGGTGGGCGCTAGCCGCCTCGCCTGTAGCGTAGGCGCGGCGGCGCAACGTTGACCGGATAATACGGATTGAGATCGCAGGTCGCGGCGCGGCCCGACGCCGTGGCGCGGCACTGCGGCAGCGACGTGAAGGAGCAATCGTACCACTCCCCGCCGCCACCGTTCGCGCCGGAATAGACGTGCATGCAGACGGGAAAGCTGGGATCAAAGGTCTGCGCATGCGACGGCGCAGCTGCGGTCAGCGCGCCGACGGTGATGATCAGGCCGGATGAGAAACGCATGAGGGATGTTGCTGCGTGCCGCATCGCGAACAACTACTGCACCTTCTTGTGACGCTTGCGCGGGGGCGGCGGCGGTTCGTTGTAGGCGTAATAGGGATTGACATCGCAGCTCGCCGCGCGGCCCGACGCCGTGGCCCGGCACTGCGGGATCGAGGTGAAGGAGCAGTCGTAATAGTCGCCGCCACCGCCCCGGCCGCCCGAAGTATAGACGTGCATGCACACCGGATAGCGTGGATCATAGGTCTGGGCGTCGGCATCTGCCGCCACGAACAGCGTGGCAATCGCGGTGAGGGTCAGGACAGGCAGGCGCATGGAGACATCCTCGAATCGATGGCGGCGTCGGATCTGATGCCGACGTCCTCCTATGGCATAACACCACGCCGGAGGCGACTGTTCCTCCGGCGGATGACGGCAAGGTGAGCAGGGTGCGCTGCGCGCGCTACCCGCCCAGCCCCTGCAGGACCAGCCGGTTGAGCCTTGCCGCAAACGCGGCAGGGTCTTCGGGCAATTCGCCGTCCAGGATCTGCGCCTGTTCGAGCAGGAGCAGGCTGAGATCGTCGACCGCCCTGGAGCCGGCCTGCGCCCTGGTGATCGCCGTTACCAGCGGATGGCGCAGATTGATCTCGAGGATCGGCTTGGTGCGCATGCCGCGGTTCTGCTGCGACAGAATGCGCTCGAGCTCGCGGCTCGGGCCCTGGCTGTCGGCGACGAGACAGGAGGCGGAGCTGGTGAGGCGCGTCGAGACCTTGACGTCGCTGACGCGCTCGCCGAGCGCGGCCTTGATCACCGCGATGGTGGCGGCCTCGTCTGCGGCCGGCTCGTCCTGCTTCGCCTCGTCGGCCTCGTCGGTGCGCGGGATCAGGTCGAGATTGAGATCGCCCTGGCTCAGCGATTTCAGCGGCTTGCCGTCGAACTCCGATGGCATCGAGGTCCAGAAGGCGTCGACCGGATCCGACAGCAGCAGCACCTCGATGCCGCGCGCGGTCGCGGCTTCCAGCCGCGGATTGGACTTCAGCCGCTCGATGCTGTCGCCGACGAGATAATAGATCTCGGTCTGGTTCGGCTTGAAACCGGCGATGACGTCCTTCAGCGAACGCTTCTCGCCCGAGGTGGTGGTGAAGCGCGACAAGGACAGCAGCTTTTCGCGCCGCTCGAAATCCTCGTAGATGCCTTCTTTCAGCACTGCGCCGAAGGCGTCCCAGATCCTGGCAAAATTCTCCGGGTCCTTGTCGGCAAGGCTTTCCAGCTCGGACACGACTCGGGTCGCCACGGCTTTCCGGATCTGCGCGAGCTGCGGATTGTTCTGGAGCATCTCGCGCGAGATGTTGAGCGGGAGATCTTCGCTGTCGACCACGCCGCGGATGAAGCGGAGATAGCCGGGCAGCAGATCGGCATCGTCGGTGATGAAGACGCGGCGGACGTAAAGCTTCACCCGGCCCTTGCGGTTCGGCTCGAACAGGTCGAACGGCTTCGTCGACGGCGCGAACAGCAGCACGGCGTAGGAATAGCGGCCTTCCGCGCGGTAGTGCAGCGTCATCGCGGGATCGTCGAAGGCGGAGGCGATCTGCTGATAGGCCTTCTTGTAGTCCTCGGCCGTCAGCTCGGACTTGGAACGCTGCCACAGCGCGCTCGCCGAGTTGATCTGGCGCGGCTCGCCCTCTTCCGGCACCAGCCCGATCGGGAACAGGATGTTGTCGGAATAGGCACTGACGATGCGCTCGATCTCGTAGGTCTCGAGATACTTCTTGGCGTCGTCCTTCAGGTGCAGGACGATCTCGGTGCCGCGTGCCACGCGCGCCACTTCCTCATCGCTTGCGTGCGCGATCTCGAAGCCGGAGCCGCCGGAGGACGTCCAGCTCCACACGTCGCTCTCGCCAGCACGCCGGCTGACGACGACGATCTTCTCGGCGACCATGAAGGCGGAATAGAAGCCGACCCCGAACTGGCCGATCAGGCCGAGGCCGTCCTTGGCCTCCTTCAGCTTCGAGACGAACGCCTTGGTGCCGGAGCGGGCAATGGTGCCGAGATGGTCGATCAGCTCCTGGCGCTCCATGCCGATGCCGTTGTCGGCGATCGTGAGCGTTCCGGCCGTCTTGTTGGGGATGATCCGGATCTTGAGCGCGTCGCCCTCGCCCAGCAGCGCCGGGCTGGCGATGGCTTCATAGCGCAGTTTGTCGCAGGCGTCCGATGCGTTGGAGACGAGCTCGCGCAGGAAGATGTCGGTCTCGGAATAGACGGAGTGCACCATGAGGTGCAAAAGCTCGGAAACCTCGGCCTGGAAAGGCTGCGTATGCGCGGCCGTATCTGACGTCGTCATGCGTTTACCCGGTCAATCAAAGGGGAAAGAAACCCGGGATATAACGCGAGGGGATAGGGGATCAAGTGGACGTGAACTATCGCCCTCCCGGCGGGAAGGCGATTTGTCCGTGGCGGCCAGGGGCGGCGAAGAAGAATCAGGTCACACAGCGGCCGGGCTGGAGCAGCTTTGCGACCTCGGTCAGGGAGCTGACCATCGGCTCGCAGGCAATCGTCGGCCTCTTGGGACCCTGCTTCCGGTTCTGGAGCAGCACCGGCGGCTTGGCGTTGCCGGTCTCGATGACCGCGCGGACCCGCAGCAGCACCGACGTCTCGGCCAGATCGTTCAGCCGCATCGACACGGTGCGGGTGGGAACCGGGGCCTGCTTGACGTCGGCGAACCGGTCGGCCTTGCCGGAACGGTTGACGTTGTGACCCGCATCTTGCGTGGGCCTGTCGGCGACCGCCTGCCAGCGGTCGGCCAGATCATGGCCAGAGGCCAGCTGGACGGCACCGACCTGGACGGCACCAAGCGTCGCGGCAATCGCGACAACACCCAAAAATACCTTTTGCATCTGCAACATGGCTGTCGATCCCTCGCCCCATGGCGATCACGGGAACAACGCGATGGGAGGACCGGCAGTTCTCAGCCGTTAAGATCACTTAACCGTGTGCGAAATTCACGGTAGGGCGCATAAAAAGGCCGCACAAAAAAATTTTCACCCGCCTGGAACGACTCTCAGGCCCGAGAGTCGTCTCAACAGCCGGCTATTCCCCCCTGCCCCATAAGCCGGCGACGTAGGGCGCGACTGTGGTGATGCCAGTCGCGCCTTACTTTTGTCTGAGCCTCACTTCGGCTTCCCCGCGAGCCAGTCCCGCCCCTCGCCATAGAGCTTCTCGACTTCAGTGCCGATCAGGCCCGGCATGTCGCGCTTGACCTTGTAGCCGATCAATTCCTGCATGTAGGCGAGGTGGCGGTAGCCTTCGGGCAGTGCGGCGAGCGCTTTTTGGTCGAGTTGAAGCGTCGCGGCGGGATCGACCGGATCGATCCGGTCCTTCTCGTAGATCGGCTGGCGGCGGACGATGCCCCATTGGCCAATACCTGATTGGTCATGCCGCTTCTCCAGGAAATCGTAGAAGCGACCGGTGCAGACGACGTCGCAGAGCACGTCATGCACCAGGGCACGCTGCGAGATCGTCATCTTGGTTTGCGCAATGGCGCGCGCGCCTGCGAGATCAATGCTGGTGCCGCCGAGGAAATGCAGGATGCGCACGCCCTTGGCAAACCCCTCCTGACTGACCCGCATGAAATCCCGCGCCGGCCCCTGAAACCAGGTGGCGGACATCCAGCCCTCGTCATGCCAGACCGTGGCGAAACGCTCCCAGTCGCCGGCGTCGCGCCACACCGCCCAGTTCTCGACGAGGTCGCGGATGGCGAGGCGATCGAGGAGTTGCTGGTCCATGATGAAAAATCTCCTGGCGGCTCGAGGTCGCGACTGATGTCATCGACCCGACGTATGAACGAGGCAATTTGACCGCCGTCAAGCGGGCTTCCCGGCCCTTCGAATTGCCCACAGCCGCGTGAACGCGATACGGGTAACGAGCCTTGCAATCAACCTGACCGAGATTAGTATCCGCACCGATGCAGATGAAATTCCCCTTGTTGGCCGCGCTTCTCGGATGGTTGGCGGTTTTCCCCATACACGCACAGACAGATGTGCAGACCGAACGCGCGACGGCCTGGAAGGCGAGGCTGTCGGCCCACATAGCCAGCTACAGGCAATTTCCGGCTGAAGCACTAGGGCAAACCGGCGAAGCCAGGGTCACATTCGTCATCGACCGGTCTGGCAGGTTGATCTCGCAGGCTCTGGCCGTGAGCACCGGCTCTCGGCCGCTCGACGTTGCCGCGCTGCAGATCGTCGCCCGTGCCCAACCCTTTCCGGCGCCGCCTTCGGAGCTCAAGGATGAGTCATTCACGTTGACAGTGCCGATTGTCTTCGACCGCCGTCAATTCCTGATGCAGCCTTCCGGGTTAGTGCTAAGGCCGAGTCCCGTGCTCACGGATGACGATGCCATGGCCGCCTGGCGCAAGGCGGCCACTGAACATGTCTGGCGCCACAGGGTGCTTCCTCCGGAGGCGATGGGTCAGATAGGCAATGCCGGCGTCACATTCGTGATCAATCGCTCAGGCCAATTGATCTCGCACGCTTTGGTGGAAAGCACAGGCTCCCCGCCCCTGGATGCGGCAGCTCTCAAAATGGTGGAGCGAAGCGAACCATTTCCGAAGCCGCCTTCCGAGGCCAAGGACGACCTCCAGCGGATGACCATCTTCATGACTCTCGACGGAGTGCAACGCTTGGTCGAGCCATGGGCGGACGAACCCAAGTTGAAGGCCAAGCTCAACAGCATCTGCCGAGGTTGTTGAGCAGGGGTGGGCGAACGAAAAAATGGCGCGCTTTGCGGCGCGCCATTTTCCGTTCCAATGGAAGCTTGCTTACGCCGCCGGCGCCTTCGGCGCGCGGTTGCGTGAGTTGCGCTGAAAGAACAGCGCCTGGCTCGCCACCGCCGACACCATCGCGGGCTGGAACGGCTTTGAGATCAGGAACGCCGGCTCGGGGCGCTCGCCGGTCAGGAAGCGCTCCGGATAGGCGGTGATGAACACCACCGGCACCTCGAAGGTACGGAGCAGCTCGTTGACGGCGTCCAGGCCCGACGAGCCGTCGGCGAGCTGGATGTCGGCGAGAATCAGGCCCGGCCGCTTGTTCTTGGCCAGCGCCACCGCATCGGCATGGGTGCGCGCGACGCCGACGACATTGTGACCGAGATTCTTCACCAGGCTCTCGAGGTCCATGGCGATGAAGGTCTCGTCCTCGATGATCAGCACGTCGGTCGCGATCTCGGCCGCCATCTCGCGTCCCGCGGCATCAGCAAGCCGCCGCGTCTCGGCGACGTCGGTGCCGAGGATGTAGCCGACTTCCTCTTCCGAGAATCCCTCGAGCGAGAGCAGCAGGAACGCCTGCCGCGGCAGCGGGGTGATGTTCGACAGCCGCCGCTCCGGCGGCATCGGCAAGGTCGTCACCTCGGCATCGTCGTTGACGGAGACCGAATTCCATATCTGGGTGAACAGCCGGAACAGGCCGGCGCGCGGACCATGGCTCTCGTCGAGCACGGACGGATCTCCGAGCATCGCTTCCAACATGGCTGCGACATAGGCGTCACCGGAGGCCTGGCTGCCCGTCAGGGCGCGCGCGTACCGGCGCAACAACGGCAAGTGTTCAGCAACAAGCTGCGAACGGGACATCCCCACTCCATTCATCTTCGGGCCAACCTTGACGAACCAGGCAACAAGCGGGGAGGCCCGGGTTCCCCTGCTGGGCTGTCTACGCCTCACGCCAAGAAAAGTTCCGCTTATCTGGGAACTTTTTGTCGAACCTGGAATTGTGCCTATTCAGGGAACGGCTCCCGGTTGAGAGAACTTCTCGATTTTACAGTTACTTAACTCGGGGAAACGTGGAACAGGTCATGAAAGATCTCAAGTCTCAAGCCAGCAAAAGCACGACCCCCGGCAAGGGAGGCCTCACTCCGGAGATTCAGTCCCGGATCGGCCACCAGCTGCGCGCCATGTACGACGACGTGGTGCGGCAGGGGGTTCCGGACCGGTTCGCGGAACTGATCAAGAAGCTTGATGCGCCGGGAGGCGGATCTCAAAACGAGAATGGGGCTGGGGGCTCCAACGACAACAATGGGAGGGATTAATGCCTCTCACGGACTCCCTGCGTGACGACATCCTCGCGGCCGTGCCAAGTCTGCGCGCGTTCGCGATCTCGCTGAGCGGCAATGCCGACCGCGCCGACGATCTGGTGCAGGAAACGCTTCTGCGTGCGCTCGCCAACATCGACTCGTTCCAGCCCGGCTCAAACCTGCCGGCGTGGCTGTTCACGATCCTTCGCAACCTGTTCCGCTCCGACTATCGCAAGCGGCGGCGGGAGGTGGAGGATGCCGAGGGCAACTATGCCAAGACGCTGAAGACGCAGCCGTCGCAGAACGCGCATCTCGAGTTCGAGGAGTTCCGCGGCGCGCTCGAGAAGCTTCCGCAGGACCAGCGCGAGGCCTTGATCCTCGTCGGCGCCTCCGGCTTCTCCTATGAGGACGCAGCTTCGATCTGCGGCTGTGCCGTCGGCACGATCAAGAGCCGCGTCAATCGTGCGCGCTCGAAGCTCGCTGCGCTGCTTTATGTCGATGGTGCCGAGGACTTCGGGCCCGACGAGACCGTGCGCGCCGTGATCGGCGGCAGCGGCGGATAACGGCCGCGTCAACCGGACCGAGACGAATGTGAAGGCGGCCGTTTCTGCGGCCGCCTTTACGCGTGTGTGAAAGCCGGATGGCGGGCGCGAGACGGGCTCATTCGTCCGCGAACGTGGCGGTGTCGGCGACGCTCGCGCGCGAGGTGCGGTAGCTGTTGACCTTGTGGGCGTCGTCGGCATAGCCGAACGAGATGCCGCAGACCACGCGGCGATCGTCGGGCAGGTTGAAGTGGCGGCGGATCAGGCCGGAGTGGCGCGCCAGCGCCGCCTGTGGAATGGTACCGAGCCCGAGCGCCTGCGCGGCCAGCATGAAATTCGAGACATAGGCGCCGCAATCGATCGCACCGTAGATGCCGAGCGGCTCGTTGGTGTGGATGATCGCGACATGCGGCGCGCCGAAGAAATTGTAGTTCTCCAGCGCCTGCTTTGCGTAGGCGCTTCTGTCGCCGCGGGCGATGCCGAGCGTGTTGTAGAGCTGAAAACCGCTCTCGCGGCGGCGCTCGAGATAGACACCGACATATTCGCGCGGCGGGGTGAAGTCGTAGTCGTCGCCGAGGCCGCCTGAGGCCTCCTTGTAGATCAACTGGCGAAAACGCTCCTTGGCCTCGCCGCTGGCGATGATGACCTGCCAGGGCTGGCTGTTGCACCAGGACGCGGTGCGCTGCGCGGTGGCCAGCACATGCTCCATGGTCGCACGGTCGACTTGCTTGGGCAGGAAGGCACGGACGGAGTAGCGCTCGTTGAGGAGCTCTTCGAGCACGCCGATGCGGTCCTGGGTCTGGCTCACTTTTGCATCCATGAATTAGCTCGCGCTCCTCGTAGGGTGGGCAAAGGCGCGATAGCGCCGTGCCCACCGACAGACTTACCCCGGCGCATCTGCATATGGTGGGCACGCTTCGCTTTGCCCACCCTACGCGATACAGCGATCGGCTGGATCACCGACCCTTCGTCGGGATCTTGTTATACGGCACGTCCTTGTCGACGCGGATGTCGCCCGGCAATCCCAGCACACGCTCGGCGATGATGTTGCGCAAGATCTCGTCGGTGCCGCCGGCGATGCGCATCGAGGGCGAGGACAGCAGCATCTGCTGGAACTGGCCCTGCACCGTCTCCTCGTCCGCGCCGGTGAGAACACCGGCCGCGCCCTGGAGGTTCATGGCGTAGGTCGCGATGTCCTGGAGCATCATGCCCGAGACGAGCTTGCCGATCGAATTCTCCGGCCCCGGCCGATCGCCTTTCGAGAGCGCCGAGATCGCGCGGTAGCTGGTGTATTTCAGCCCGCTCGACTTCACCGCCCAGCCCGCGAGTTTCGAGCGCACGGCGGGATCGTCGATGGCGAGCCCGTCCTCGAGCATCAGATTGGAGCAGAACTCGAACATTTCAGGGACGCCGGTCGCAAGCCGCGAGCCGATCGACATCCGCTCGTTCATCAGCGTCGTCAGCGACACGCTCCAGCCCTCGCCGACGGCGCCGAGGCGCTGGCTGTCTGATATCACCACATCGGTGAAATAGACCTCGTTGAACTCCTGCATGCCGTTGGCCTGCTTGATCGGCCGCACTTCGACGCCCGGGCTCTTCATGTCCAGGAAGAACATGGTGAGACCCTTGTGCTTGGGCACATTCGGATCGGTGCGCGCGATCAACAGACCGAAGTCGGAATAATGCGCGCCCGAGGTCCAGATCTTCTGGCCGTTGACGACCCAATTGTCGCCCTTCTTCTCCGCGCGCGTGCGCAGGCCCGCGACGTCGGAGCCGGCGGACGGTTCGGAGAACAGCTGGCACCAGATCTCTTCGCCGGAGGCGAGCTTCGGCAGATGGCGGCGCTTGGCGTCCTCGCTGCCAAAAGCCATCACGGTCGGGCCGCACATGCCCTCGCCGATCTGGAACGGCTGCGTCAACTTGCCGTAGACGCCCTCCTCCTGCTGCCAGATCACCTTCTCGATCGGCGTGGCGTCGCGGCCGCCATATTCCTTCGGCCAGTGCAGGCAGGCCCAATTGCCTTCGAACTTCTTCTTCTGCCAGGCCTTGCCAACATCGACGATGTCGTGATTGGCAAGCCGGATGCGGCCGAGCGAGGATTTTGACAGCTCAGCATGTAGCTCCTTCGGCGCGTTGGCCTCGACCCATTTGCGCGCGGTCTCGCGGAAAGCGGCTTCCTGCGGGGTGTCGTCGAAATTCATGGCGAACCTCTCAATTCTTGCTCGGTGCGTAGGGTGGGCAAAGCGAAGCGTGCCCACCACCTTCCCTCGTTCTCGACAGAATTGGTGGGCACGGCGCTACGCGCCTTTGCCCACCCTACGATTCTAACCTCTTCCCTTCGTCGGGATCTTGTTGAACGGCACGTCCTTGTCGACCCTGATATCGCCGGGCAGGCCCAGCACCCGCTCGGCGATGATGTTGCGCATGATCTCGTCGGTGCCGCCTTCGACGCGCGTGCCCGGCGCGCGCAAGAGCATCGCCTGGAAACGGCCGACGAGTTCAGCATCCTCGCCGCTGATCACGCCGCTCGCACCCTGCAGGTCCAGCGCGTAGGTCGCGACGTCCTGGATCATCGAGCCCGCCACCAGCTTGCCGATGGAATTCTCCGGACCCGGGCGGTCGCCCTTCGACAGCGCCGAGATCGCGCGCATGCTGGTGTACTTCAGCCCGCTCGCCTTCGCCGCCCAGTTCGCAAGTTTCGAGCGCACCGCACGATCCTCGATCGCCGGGCCGTCGTCGAGCATCAGGCTGGAGCAATATTCGAACAGCTCCGGGAAACCGGTCGAGACGGCCGCGCCGATCGCGCTGCGCTCGTTCATCAACGTGGTCAGCGAGACGTTCCAGCCGTCACCGACCTCGCCGAGACGCTGATGATCGGGAATGCGGACGTTTGTGAAATAGACCTCGTTGAAGTCGGATGCACCGCTCGCCTGCTTGATCGGCCGTACCTCGACGCCCGGGCTCTTCATGTCCAGGAAGAACATGGTGAGACCCTTGTGCTTGGGCACGGTCGGATCGGTGCGCGTGAGCAGGATGCCGTAGTCGGAATAATGCGCCCCCGACGTCCAGATCTTCTGGCCGTTGATCACCCAGTCGTCGCCATCCTTTTCCGCGCGCGTGCGCAGCCCAGCGACGTCGGAGCCGCCGGCCGGTTCGGAGAACAGCTGGCACCAGACCTTTTCGCCGGATGCGAGCGGCGGCAGATAGGTGCGCTTATGCTCCTCGCGCGCGAACGCCATCATGGTCGGCCCGCACATGCCGTGACCGATGATGAACATGCGGGAGAGTTGGCCGAACGGCCCTTCTTCCTGCTGCCAGATCACCCGCTCGATCGGCGACGAGCCGCGCCCGCCGTACTCCTTCGGCCAGTGCAGGCAGGCCCAGCCGGCATCGGCCTTCTTCTTCTGCCAGGCCTTGGCGACCTCGAGAATATTGGCGTTCTTGAGCTGGGTGCGGCCGAGCGAGGATTTGCGCAGCTCTTCCTCGTACTGCCTGGGCGCGTTCGCACCGATCCATGCGCGCGCGGTGGCGCGGAATTCGGCTTCCTGCGGGGTGTCGTCGAAATTCATGGTCTGTCATCCTTCGCCGGCGTCGTAGGATGGGTAGAGCGAAGCGAAACCCATCTGTCAGACCACCCGCGTCATGATAGGTTTCGCTACGCTCTACCCATCCTACAAATCACCTGTCGTTACGCCGCGTTCTTCTTCCGCATGCGGTCGATCAACTGGTCTTCCCAATAGGACAGGCTGCCGAGCCCCAGCGCCATGGCGTTGGCGCGGCGGTAGTACATGTGGCAGTCGAACTCCCAGGTGAAGCCCATGCCGCCGTGAACCTGGATGTTGTTCTTGGCGCAGTGCTGGAACGCCTGCGTCGCGCTGATGCGTGCGGCGGCTGCGGCTTCCGGCAGCTCGGCCGCGTTGGTCGAGAGCGCCCAGGCGCCGTAATAGCTGTTCGAGCGCGCCAGCGTCGCCGAGACGTACATGTCGGCGAGCATGTGCTTCACTGCCTGGAACGAGCCGATCTGGCGGCCGAAGGCGATGCGATCGAGCGCGTAGTCGCGGCCCATCTCCAGCGCGCGGTCGGAGCCACCGACCTGCTCGAAGGCGCACAGCACCGCGGCGCGGTCGAGCACCTGGGTCAAAATGCTCCAGCCTTCACCCGCAGCTCCCAGCGGCTCGGCCTTGCAGTCTTTGAAGGTGATCTCGGCCTGCCCGCGGGTCGGATCGAGATTGGTCAGGCTTTTCACCTCGACGCCACCGGCCTTGAGGTCGACGAGGAACAGCGAGATGTCGCCGTCGCGACCGCTCGATCCCGCGCGCGCGGCAACCACGGCGAAATCGGCGATCGCACCATCGGCGACCGGCCTCTTGACGCCGTTGAGCACGCCATTCGCAGCGGTGAGCTTGACGTTCTTCGGCGACGGATTGCCCCTGCCCTCGAACAGCGCCAGCGTGCCGATCGCGTCCCCCGAAGCGATGGCCGGCAGCCATTTCTTCTTCTGCGCGTCACTGCCCGCGATCAGCAGCGCTTCAGCGGCAAGATAGACGGTCGAGGAGAACGGCACCGGCGCGTTGGCACGGCCCATTTCCTCGGCGATCACGCAAAGCTCGAGATGACCCGCGCCAGCGCCGCCAAACTCCTCGGGGATCGCGACGCCGAGAAAGCCCATCTCGGCGAGGCCCTTCCAGAGCTCCTTGTCGTAAGGCGCCTTGCCGTCGAGCACGACGCGCACCGCCTTGGGCGAGCATTTTTCGGTGAGGAATTTGCGCGCCTGGTCGCGGAGCTGTTTCTGGTCGTCGGAGAAATCGAAGTTCATGGCGGGCTACCCTTGTTTATTCGTTGTCATTTATTTGCGCCGTCATTCCGGGGCGCGCGGAGCGCGAGCCCGGAATCCATATCCACCAGCCGGGGTTATGGATTCCGGGCCTGGCCCTTCGGGCCATCCCTGAATGACGAGTTGAGAGAGTTGCGTCTTCATCGCAGCACGATCACGTCCTGATCCGGCCTGTCCGCATAAAGCCGCTCCACCAGCGCGGCGCGGCGTTCCAGGCCGGCGCGCTGGTTGATGTAGCCCTTGTCGGTGAGCTCATTGCCGTCGATGGAGGGCGGCTCGGCCATCAGCATTGCGCGCGCGATAGCGCGGCTGCTGGCGCCGCCACATTCCGTGTTGTGTGCTTCGAGGCCACGTCTGAAGCAGGCGATCACCTCGGGATGTTTTACAGCATCCTCGAAGCTCAAATCGGGATTGCCGACGAGCTGGCGACAGGCGTGCAGGTTCGGCCATGCCAGCAGACCGATCGAGCATTGATCCTGCCCGGCAACCAGCGCGTCATGCACAACGGGCGTCGCCGCGGCGATCGCGTCAGTGCGGAGCGATCCGACATGGACGAAGGTGCCGGTGGTGAGCTTGAAGTCCTCCACGACGCGGCCGGCGAAGATGATGCCCTTCACCGGATCGGCATCGTCGACGAAGATGCCGGCATCGCCGATGCAGTAAAAGCCTTCCTCGTCGAACATCTTCTTCGTCAGGTCCGGCTGACCAAAATAGCCGGGCGTGACGTTGACGCCGCGCAGGCGCAATTCGTATTTCGAGCCGCACGGCACCATCTTCAATTCGACGCCGGGGAACGGCAGGCCGATCAGGCCGACGCGCTCGGTGTCCCAATAGGTGCCGGTCGAGGTCGGCGCCGTCTCGGTCGAGCCCCAGCCGGTGTAGAACACGATGCGCTCGCCGGTCGTCTTCACCGCGAGCGCCTGCATGCGCTCATAGAGATCGTCGGGCAGCCGCGCGCCGCCATAGGCCATGATCGACAGGTTCTTGAAGAACGAGCGGCACAGCGCATCGTCCTTCTCCATCGCCGCCGCGAGCGCGGCATAGCCGGCCGGCACGTTGGCGTAATAGGTCGGCGAGATCTCGCGCAGATTCCGCAGCGTCTCCTCGAACTGGCCCGGCATCGGCCGGCCGTCATCGATATAGAGCGTGCCACCGTCGACCAGCACCGGGTGAAACGCCGCATTGCCGCCCATGGTGTGGTTCCATGGCATCCAGTCCAGCATGGTCGAGATCGGACCGCCGGGATCGCGCGGCCGCACCTGCATCATCATCGCCGCATTGGCGCACATCATCTCCTGCGTGTTGATGACCGCCTTAGGCATGCCGGTCGAACCGGAGGTGAACAACAGCTTGCCGACGGTCTGCGGCGTGATCTTCGCGATCGATGCTTCGACATCGGCGGTCACGGACGTTGCCGCGAGCTCGGCAAAGCTGACGCTCGTGATGCCGTCGCAGGGACGCACGACGTGAACGACGGTGACGCCGGTGAGGTCGAGTGCGTTCAGCGCCTTCTCGAAGGTCGGGCCGTCCTGCACCATCACCACGGCCGGCTTGATCAGGTCGAACAGATATTTCAGCTTGACGTGATCGTGGCTCATCAAGGAGTAAGCCGGCGACACCGGTGCCGCAGGAGAGCGCGCCTGCATCGCGGCCTGCGTCATCAGCGCGTGCTCGATCGAATTGCCGGAGAGGATCGTGACCGGCCTGCCGTCGAGCTTGAGATTGAGCAACGCCTGTGTCAGCGCATCCACAGTGCGCTTGGCTTCGCCATAGGAGACCTTGCGCCATTCGCGGTTCGCTCCGCCGCGCTGCGCGAGCCAGATGCGCTCGGGCGCTTGCCTCGCCCATTTCGCCAGCGAGGCCGGAAGATGCGTCTCGTAGGCTTGCAGCGGAATGCGCGACTTCAGCACCACCGTGCCGTCGTCGCGGCGCTCGACGTTGATATCGCGCGCGAGCCACTCGACCTTGCGAAAGGCGGGCTTCGTCATCACTGCCGCCGCACTTCCACTCATTTTGCGTCTCCCGGAATTATCGTCCTTTGCGGATCGTTCTCGTTCAGCGCCTGATATAGACAGGCTTTCGCTTCTCAAGGAAGGCCCTGATGCCTTCCGAAAATTCCTCGGAGCGACTGCACAGGACCTGGTTGCGGTCCTCTATCGCGATCACGGCTTCCAGCGATCCCGCATCGACGCTCATGTTGAGACATTCTTTTGACAGGCGCAGCCCCACGGGTGAGGCCGTCATCATCGCATCGACGTAAGGTTCAGCGGCTTCGTCGAGCTTGTCTTCGTCGACGACTTCCGAGACGAGCCCGACCGCGAGCGCACGCTCGGCACCGATGAAACGTCCGGTCAGGATCAGCTCGGATGCGACCGAGACGCCGACGAGCCGCGGCAGAAAGTAGCTGGTTCCGATATCGCAGCCGCCAAGGCCGAGCTTGATGAAGGCGCAGTTCATCCGCGCCGACTTGGTCGCGATGCGGATGTCGGAGGCAAGTGCCAGAGCGAATCCGCCGCCGGCCGCCGCGCCCTGCACCAGAGAGATGATCGGCTGCGGACAACGCCGCATCAGCATCACGATGTCGGCAATGCGGCGCTGCGAGTCGAGCGACTCGGTGACGCCGGGTAGTTCCTGCTGCCCGGCACGGCGGGCCATCGCCGCCTTGAGGTCGAGGCCGGCGCAAAAATTCTTGCCGGCGCCCTTGAGCACAACGACGCGCGTATCGCGGTTGCGCTGGAGGCCCTGGAAATAGACGTTGAGCGCATCGATCAGCGCGGGATCGAGCGCGTTGAGGTTTTCGGGCCGATTGAGCGTCACCGTATCGACGCCGTCGTTGTGCTCGATCAGCAGCGGTTGGGACATGGGGCGCTCCTGCATCCGCTCTTCGATTGGCGGTTATTGCGCCCTCTCCCCTTGTGGGAGAGGGCATGTACATCGCTAGCCACATACTCGCTTGGGTGAGGGGTCTGTCTCCGCGGATAGAGACCCCTCATCCGGCGCCATAGCCGATGCGAAGCATCGGCGTCCTTTTAAGGACGGCGGCCAAAGGCCGCCTATGCCACCTTCTCCCACAAGCGGAGAAGGAAGAGCGCATCTACTACCGCGGCGCCATGCGGATGGCGCCGTCGAGACGGATGGTCTCGCCGTTGAGCATCGCGTTCTCGACGATGTGCACCGCGAGCGAGCCGTATTCCTTGGCATCGCCGAGGCGCGAGGGATGCGGCACCTGGGCGCCAAGGCTCTTGCGCGCTTCCTCGTTCAGACCCATCAGCAACGGCGTGAAGAACAGGCCGGGCGCGATGGTATTGACGCGGATCTTCTGGCTGGCGAGGTCGCGCGCGGCCGGCAGTGTCAGGCCGACAACGCCGCCCTTCGAGGCCGAATAGGCGATCTGGCCGATCTGGCCTTCGTAGGCAGCAACCGAAGCCGTGTTGATGATGACGCCGCGCTCTTCTCCGACGGGCTCGATCGTGACGAGGCGCTCGGCGAACAGACGCAGGCAGTTGAAGGTGCCGATCAGATTGACGTTGATGATGCGCGCAAACTTTTCGAGCGGATAGATGCCGTCGCGGCCGACGATGCGCTGCGAGCCGCCGATGCCGGCGCAGTTCATCAGCACGCGCGCGACGCCGTGCGCGGCTTCCGCCTTCGCGATTGCTGCCTTGATCTGCTCCTCGCTGGTCACGTCGGCATGAAGCGCGACGCCCTTCACTTCGGCAGCGACCTTCTCTGCATTGTCCTTGTTCTGATCGATCACACCGATCTTGGCGCCCTTGGCGGCCATGGCGCGCGCGGTCGCTTCACCAAGACCCGAACCACCACCGGTGATGAGAACGGCTACGTCTTTCAATTCCATGACAGGCTACCTTTCCTTGGGCGTTTCTTCTCTAGACTTGTACGTCTCGGCCGGATTATCCGGCCGCGGCAGCTTCCCCGGCTTGCGTGAGGATGCCACCGCAGATCAGCGTTTCCATGTGCTTGATGTATTGCCGGCATACGTCATCGGTGACCGGACCGACGCCGGTCGCGCGAGACATCGCGTGCCGGCCAAAGAACAGGTGATCGCAGGCGCCGATCAGGCTGGTGTAGAACAGCACCGGATCGGTGGCACGGAACTCGCCGCGGCTGACGCCCTCAGTGAGCAGGCGGCGATGGAAATCCAGCAGCGGCGCGACGAAGAACTTTGAGACTTCGTCGGCAGAGCCGGCATTGGTCTCATGCAGCAGATAGTGAATGAGCCGATTCATGTAGGGGAACCGGTAATAGGCGCGGATGATGCCGGCGATATGCAACTTCAGCTTCGCCGTCGATGTGATCGGTTGCGCCAGCAGATATTCGAGATTTGACATCTCGGTCGCGGCATCGCGCGCGAGCAGCGCCAGCAAGAGGCCGTCCTTGTTACCGAAATGATATTTGACCAGCGCGGCATTGGCGCCCGACTTCTGGGCGATGTCGGAGAGCGAGATCTCGATCGACGAGCGTTCGATCATCAGCTCGCTCGCGGCCACGAGCAATTTCTCTGCCGTGGAATTCTTTCCGCTCGGAAGCCTGTTCGGTACGCTGGTAGTCACGGAGTTCCCTGTTCTCGCCGCTTGAAGCGGCCGCAGATAAGCCGAAGCAGCGCCTCATCACAAGAGTTAATTGATCGATTGACTAAACGATATCGCGCCCATTAAATCCGCGCCGACAATCCAACTCGATAGAGAACAATCCAGGGAGAGACCGACATGGCCGAGGCTTACATCGTCGCCGCTGCGCGTACCGCGGGCGGGCGCAAGGGGGGCCGCCTCGCCGGCTGGCATCCGGCCGATCTCGCCGCGAAGGTGCTGGACGAACTGGTCGATCGCACCAAGGTCGATCCTGCCCTGGTCGAGGACGTGATCATGGGCTGCGTGATGCAGGTCGGTGAGCAGTCCAACAACGTCGCGCGCAACGCGATCATGGCCTCGAAGCTGCCGGAGAGCGTTCCGGGCACCTCGATCGACCGCCAGTGCGGGTCCTCGCAGCAGGCGTTGCACTTCGCGGCGCAGGCCGTGATGTCCGGCACGATGGATGTCGTGATCGCCGCCGGCGTGGAATCGATGACGCGCGTGCCGATGGGCCTGTCCTCGCAGCTTCCGGCCAAGAACGGCTTTGGCAATTACAAGAGCCCGGGCATCGAGCACAAATATCCGAACATCGTGTTCAGCCAGTTCACCGGCGCGGAGATGATGGCCGAGAAGTACGGCCTGTCGAAGGACGATCTCGACGAATACTCCTACAACAGCCATCAGCGCGCGATCGCGGCGACGCAAGCCGGCCACTTCAAGAAGGAGATCGTGCCGCTCGAGATCACCCGCGCCGATGGCAGCAAGGACACCCACCACATCGACGAGGGCATCCGCTTCGACGCCACGCTCGACGGCATCAAGGGCGTCAAGCTGATTGCCGAGAACGGCAAGCTCACCGCGGCAAGCGCCAGCCAGATCTGCGACGGCGCCTCCGGCGTGATGGTCGTGAACGAGCGCGGCCTCAAGCAGCTCGGCCTCACGCCGCTCGCGCGCATCCATCACATGACCATGACCGGCGGCGACCCCGTCATCATGCTCGATGCTCCGCTGCACGCCACCAAACGCGCACTGGAGAAGGCCGGCATGACGATCGACGACATCGACCTGTTCGAGGTCAACGAGGCCTTCGCCTCGGTGCCGACCGGCTGGCTGAAGACCACCGGCGCCGATCCGTCCCGCCTGAACGTCAATGGCGGCGCCATCGCCCTCGGCCATCCGCTCGGCGGCTCCGGCACCAAGCTGATGACGACGCTCGTCCACGCCCTGCACCAGCGCGGCAAGCGCTACGGCCTGCAGACCATGTGCGAAGGCGGCGGCATGGCCAACGTGACGATCGTGGAGCGGCTGTAAGCTGCTGCTGCCACACTAACGGTGTCGTCCCGGCGAAAGCCGGGACCCATACCGCGAAATCTATCGATTGTGGTTATTTGCAGTACCGAACGACGATCCTCTGCCAAACGACGCCCTGTGGTTATGGGTCCCGGCTTTCGCCGGGACGACATCTCGTGTGCCTTGGGACCTACGCTTATGACCCATCCGTCCGTCTACGCCAAAACCACGCCCGACAAGATCGCCTACCAGATGGCCGGGACCGGCAAGGCAATCACCTATCGCGAGCTCGACGAGCTCTCGAACCAGGGCGCAAACCTGTTCCGCTCGCTCGGCCTGAAGGCCGGCGACCACATCGCGCTCTTGATGGAAAACCGTCTCGCGTTCATGGAGATCTGCTGGGCCGCGCAACGCAGCGGGCTCTATTACACCGCCATCAGCCGCTATCTGAAGCAGGACGAGATCGACTACATCATCGGCGATTGCGGCGCCAAGGTCGTGATCACCACGCCGAAATGCGCCGACCAGATCAAGGCCCTGATCAAGGGGACCGCGGGCGAGCCGATCTTCTACATGGTCGACGAGCCCCAGCCCGGCTTCCGCTCCTACGACAAGGAAGCGTCGGCACAGCCGACAACGCCGATCGCGGACGAGGTCGCCGGCTACGACATGCTGTATTCGTCAGGCACCACCGGCCGACCGAAGGGCATCAAGAGGGCCTTCGAAGGCAACAAGATCGACGTGCCGAACGCCTTCCTGCGCGTGCTCTGCGCCGACATGTGCGGCATGAATGCGGAGAGCACCTACCTCTCGCCGGCGCCGCTCTATCACGCAGCTCCCTTGCGCTTCAACATGATGGCGATCGTGCTCGGCGGCACCTCCATCATCATGGAACACTTTGACGCCGAGGATTTCCTCAAGCTGGTCGAGAGGTACAAGGTCACGCAGTCGCAACTCGTGCCGACCATGTTCGTGCGCATGCTGAAGCTGCCGGATGACGTCCGCACCAAGTACAATATCTCTACGCTCAAGGGCGCGATCCACGCCGCTGCCCCCTGCCCCGTGGACGTCAAGGCAAAGATGATCGAATGGTGGGGGCCGATCCTGATCGAGTATTACGCGGGCTCGGAAGGCAACGGCGTCACCGTCTGCAACTCGCAGCAATGGCTGGAGCATCGCGGCAGCGTCGGCCGCGCCGTGGTCGGCAAGATCAAGATCCTGGACGAGAACGACGAGGAGCAGCCGACGGGCGAGATCGGCACGGTCTATTTCGCCGATGCGCCGGTTTTCACCTATCACAACGATCCCGAGAAGACGAAGAAGGCCTACAACGCCAAGGGATGGTCGACGCTCGGCGACGTCGGCTATCTCGACAAGGACGGTTTCCTGTTCCTCACCGACCGCAAGTCCTACATGATCATCTCGGGCGGGGTGAACATCTACCCGCAGGAGACCGAGGACGTCCTCATCACCCACCCTGATATCGCCGACGTCGCCGTGTTCGGCGTGCCGAACGAGGAGATGGGCGAAGAGGTGAAGGCTGTGGTGCAGCCGCACGACATGAGCCGCGCCGGCAAGGCGCTCGAGGCCGACCTGATCGCCTACTGCAAGACACGTCTCTCGGCGATCAAATGCCCGCGCTCGATCGATTTCGAAGCCGAGCTGCCGCGCACGCCGACGGGCAAGCTGGTGAAGCGGCATCTGCGCGACCGGTATTGGCCGAAGACGGCGGCGAAGATTTAGTGCCCGCTCTTTCTTACCCTCCCCTGGAGGGGGAGGGTCGCTGCGCATGAAGCGAAGCGGAATGCGCAGCGGGGTGGGGTGACGGTCTATCCCAATCGCACACTGCCCGAGTGGAGAGATCACCCCACCCCGCTCGCGCTGCGCGCGATCGACCCTCCCCCTCCAGGGGAGGGTAAGAGCAGCCCTCAATCAAACAAACTCGGCGTGTGGTTCACCAGCGCGCCTTCGATCTCGAGCATCTTCAGCTTCGTCACCACGCCACCATTCGCCGAGAAGCCGCCGGGCTTGTTGCCGGCAGCCAGCACGCGATGGCAGGGCACGACGATCGGGCACGGGTTGTGCCCGAGTGCCTGGCCGACATCGCGCGACAGTTGGACGCCGCCGAGCTGCTTGGCGATATCGCCATAGGTGATGGTCTTGCCGGGCGGGATGGCGCGGGCGATCTCGTAGACGCCGCGGTTGAAGTCGGGCACGCCGTCGAGATCGAGCGGAATGTCGGTGAGATCATCCGGCTCGCCCGCGAGCAGTTTTGTGATGCGGTCGATCGCCTCTCGCACCTCGGTGGTCGGTTCGGCCTCGGTGGCGTCGGCATGGCGCTGGCTGATGCGGGTGCGGATCTTCTCCTCGCCGCCCATGGGCAGCTGCGTGCCGTTGATACCACGCGGGCCCCAGGTGATGGCACAGAGGCCGATCCGGGTGTCGAACAGGGCAAAATGCTGGTCGGTCATGGCTTGGTTCCCGAGCTTGCGTCCTCGTCGCATGCCCCCATTGTGATCCGTGCCTATATCTAGGCTTGGAAATAGTTGCGATCCACCCGGTTTCCGGGAATCTTGCACAGGAGTTCCTGCCCCCTTCCGCGAGCCCCGAATGCAAAGCCTCCACGTCAACGGATACGACATGCCCTATCTCGACGTGGGCGAAGACAGGAGCCGGCCGCCGCTGGTCTGTGTGCATGGCTCGCTCAATGACTTCCGCGTCTGGGGTTGCGTGCTCGGACCGCTGACGCAGCGGCATCGGGTGATCGCCGTCAGCTTGCGGCATTTCTTCCCGGACCGCTGGGACGGCGTCGGTGAGACCTATTCGATCGCCCAGCATGTCCAGGACGTCATCGCCTTCATCGAGAAGCTCGACCTCGGCCCGGTCGATCTGATGGGCCATTCCCGCGGCGGCCACATCTGCTTTCGCGTGGCGCAGGCGCGCCCCGACCTGTTGCGGCGGCTGATCCTGGCCGAACCCGGCGGCGAGCTCGATGCGAGCCTCGATCCCGATTACGTCGGTGGCCCCTCGCCGCTGCTGGCGCGGTTCACGGCCTCGGCCGAGAAGATCGCGGCCGGCGATGTCGACGGCGGCCTTGCCGTCTTCGTCGACACGCTGGAGGGCGCCGGCACCTGGCCGCGGCTGCCGGCGATGGTGAAGCAGAATCTGCGCGACAACGCCTATACCCTGATCGGGCAGGTCCGCGACGATCGTCCGCCCTTCTCAAAGGCGGATGCGGAATCGATCAGGATGCCGACGCTGTTCATCCTGGGCGCGCGCACCAAGGGCCTGCTGCCGAAAGTGCTGCATGCGTTGGCGGCTCATGTGCCCTATTCGAAGACGGCGATCATCCCGAACGCGACGCATCCGATGTTCGAGCAGGCGCCGCAAAAATACACCGAACTGGTTCTGGATTTCCTGGCGAGCTGATCATGCAGAGCTTTCGCGTCAACGGTTACGGCATGGCCTATCTCGAAGTCGGCGAGGGCCCGCCGCTGGTCTGCGTGCATGGCACGTTAGGTGATTTCCGCACCTGGTATTCGGTGCTCGGCCCGCTGTCGAAGTCCCATCGCGTGATCTCGGTCAGCCTGCGGCACTTCTTTCCCGAGCATTGGGACGCCGTCGGCGACGATTACAAGATGGCGCAGCACGTCGCGGACACGATCGCCTTCATCGAGCAGGTCAAACCCGGCCCGGTCGACCTGATGGGCCATTCGCGCGGCGGCCACATCGCGTTTCGCGTCGCGCAAGCGCGGCCTGACCTGCTGCGAAAGCTGGTGCTGGCCGAGCCGGGCGGCGATCTCGATGCAAGCCTGCCGTTACCTGAAGGCACGCCCGCGCATCCGCCGCTCGCCGCGAAGACGGTGCGCTCGGTCGAGATGATCCGTGCCGGCGACATCGACGGCGCGCTGCAGAATTTCTACGAGGGCATCGAAGGCGACGGCTCGTGGCGGCGCGTGCCGGCGGCGGCGAAGCAACAGCTGCGCGACAACACGCTCACCTTCCTCGGCCAGATCAACGAGCAGCGCCGGCCCTACACGCTCGCTGATGCGCAGGCGATCAGGACGCCGACGCTGCTGATCGGCGGCGGTGCAACCACCGGCAGCCTCTCGGTGATGTGGCGCGTGCTGGCCGAGCACATCGCGGGCAGCAAGACGGCGGTGATCCCGAATGCCGGCCACTGGATGTTCGAGCAGGCGCCGCTTGAGTTCGGCGAGGTGGTGAATAGGTTTTTGGCGGAGTAGCTTTCTTTCTTCCTTCTCCCCTCTCGTCCGCCGAAGCCATCAGGCGAAGGCGGATGTGGGAGAAGGATCACATCTGCAAATGTGTCTGCGGAGAAATACCCCTCACCCAAGTGAGTTCGTGTCTCCCAGCGGCGCTGCCCTCTCCCGCAAGGGGAGAGGGCACAGAAACTCACACCTTCCACACGCCGACCGGCATCTTGATCGTCGCATTCAGCCGGTTCCAGACGTTGATGGTCGCGATCGAGAGGATCAGGGTTGCGAGCTCGCGCTCGTCAAAATGCTTGGCGGCCTCGTTCCAGATCGCATCCGGCACCGGGTCCTCGCGATCGGCAAGGCGCGTGACGGCTTCGGTCAGCGCCAGCGCGGCGCGTTCGGCGTCGCTGAAATAGGGCGCATCGCGCCAGGCCGAGACGGCGAACAGGCGCTCGTCGGTCTCGCCAGCCTTGCGGGCGATCTTCGGATGCATGTCGACACAGACACTGCAACCATTGATCTGGCTGGCGCGCAGGTGCACCAGTTCGAGGAGTTTTTCCGGCAGGCCCTGCTTGGTCAAATTGCCAAGGGACTGAAGGACATTCATGGCCTCCGGCAGGACCATGACCGGGTGGTTCATGCGGGCGTGCATCATCTTGCGTCTCCGTTTGAAAATTTCGACGGTTCCGGTCACATCGGCCGGATTGGCTTCGTCATGGGCATGACGGATTGCGATGAGGGAATGTGACCGATGACCCAGAAAAACTTCGAAGAAAATTTTCTCAGCCGCCAGTTCGAGGCCAGCAGGGACCATTTGCGCGCGGTCGCCTACCGGATGCTGGGTTCCAGCGCCGAGGTCGACGACGCCGTGCAGGAGGCCTGGCTGCGGGTCAGCCGTTACGACACGTCCGATGTCGCGAACCTGCGCGGCTGGCTGACCACCGTGGTCGCGCGCATCTGCCTCGACATGCTGCGCGCGCGCAAATCGCGCCGCGAGGCCCCGATGGGCCCGCATGTGCCCGAGCCGATCGACGAGACGCGGGAGCGCGAGGCGGAGATGGCCGATTCCGTCGGCGCGGCCCTTCTCGTCGTGCTCGAGACATTGCAGCCGGCGGAGCGACTGGCCTTCGTGCTGCACGACATGTTCGCAGTCCCCTTCGAGGAGATCGCGCCGATCGTCGGACGCTCGGTCGACGCCTCGCGGCAGCTGGCGAGCCGCGCGCGGCGGCGCGTCCAGGGTGCGCCGGTGCCCGAGGCGGACATCTCGCACCAGCGCGCGATCGTCGATGCTTTCCTCAGGGCTTCGCGCGAGGGCAATTTCGAGGGCCTGCTGGCCCTGCTCGATCCCGACGTCGTGTTCCGTGCCGACCAGGCTGCGGTGCGGCTCGGCACGCTGCCGGAGATCCGCGGCGCGGATGCGGTCGCACAGCTCTACAAGGGCCGCGCGCAGGCCGCACGGACGGCGCTGGTCGATGGCGAGATCGGCGTCGCCGTCATTTTCGGCGGACGTCTGCGCATCGCGCTGCGCGTGACGTTCAACGGCGACCGGATCGCGGGGATCGAGGCGGTGGCCGATGCGGACCAGATCGCGGCGATGGAGGTGGAGGTGCTGGAGCGCTAGCGGAACGTGGCATCCGGACAGCCCGGATGTTACGCTGAAGTCCAATCGCGCGCGGTGCGCTCAAGACGCGAAAGGACGATTTCCATGACAGCCCGCTTCATTCCCCTGCTCGCTTTGTCCCTGCTCGGCCTCGCCGCCGGCAGCACCACCGCGCTTGCGGCCGCTGACGAGAAGCTGAAAGCCGCGGCCGAGCAGGAGAAGGCGCCGCTGATCGAGACCCTGCACGACATGGTGATGATCGAGAGCGGCAGCGGCGATGCCGAGGGCCTGAAGAAGATGGCCGAATTCACCGAAGCGCGCCTGAAGGCGCTGGGCGCCACCATCGAGCGGCGCAAGACCACCGCGGGTACGGGCGCCGACATGGTGATCGCCACCTTCCAGGGCACCGGGTCGCGCAAGCTGATGCTGATCGCGCATATGGACACGGTCTATCAGCGCGGCATCCTCGCAAGCGAGCCGTACCGTGTCGATGGCAACCGCATCTACGGCCCCGGCATCGCCGACGACAAGGGCGGCATCGCCGTGGTCCTGCATGCGCTCAAGATCCTGAAGGACGCCGGCTGGCAGGACTACGCCAGGCTCACCGTGTCCTTCAATCCGGATGAAGAGGTCGGCTCGATCGGGTCGGGCGAGATCATCGCCGAGCTCGCCGACCAGCACGACGTCGTGCTCTCCTGCGAACCGACGGTGGCTGCGCCGATCGCCAAGAATGACGGGCTGCTGCTGGGCGCGAGCGGCACTGCGACAGCGAAGATGGAGGTGAAGGGCCGCGCCTCGCATGCCGGCGCCGCGCCCGATCTCGGCCGCAATGCGCTGATCGAGCTCGCGCACCAGTTGCAGCAGACGAAGGACGTCGCCAAGTCGATCCCGGGCACCCAGCTCAACTGGACCACGGCGCAGGCCGGCACGGTGCGCAACCAGATTCCGGAAAAGGCCGAGGCCGGCGCCGACATCCGCCTCACCATCCCCGATGGCATCGCCAAATTGCAGGCGGCGCTCGACGCGAAGGTGAAGGAGAAGTTCGTGCCCGACACCGAAACCACGGTGACGATCACGGCGGGCCGCCCGCCCTTCGTCGCCAGCGATCGCGGCCGCGCGCTCGCGCAGGAGGGGCAGGCGATCTATGCCGAGATCGACCGCAAGCTCGACATAGCCGAGATGACCGGCGGCGCCACCGATGCCGGCTATGCCAACCGCAGCGGCAAGGCGGTCGTGGTCGAGAGCTTTGGCCTCGCCGGCTTCGGCTATCATGCGCGGGACGAATTCATCGACACCAACTCGATCGTGCCGCGGCTCTATCTGATGAGCCGGATACTGATCGAGCAGGGCAAGAAGAAGTAGGCGCCGGGGCCGGCCAAGCCATTTTGGCGAAAACAACCCCATGCACAGTAGACGGCCCTAGCGGTATCAATGGCTTAGCGAGGCCAAAACGGCGACTTGAGGTCCGCCTTGACGCCCTCCCCCTCCCGCAGTACCTTTCGAATACGGAATTCCGTATTCCCTTTTATGTCTCGGAGCTGCCGGCGTGATCCCTCTCGACCCGCTCCCGAACCTGATCGACCAGGTCTATGCGCGGATCCTGGAGGCGATCTCCGACCGCACGCTTCAACCCGGTCAACGCATCCGGCAGAACGAACTCGCCGACAAGCTCGGCGTGTCGCGCCAGCCGGTGTCGCATGCGCTGCATTTGTTGCACCGGCAGGGTCTCGTCGCCGAGAGCGGCCGTCGCGGCTTTGAAGTCACCCAGCTCGACCCCTCGCGCATCCGCCAGCTCTACGAGGTGCGCGGCGCCATCGACGCGCTGGCCGCCCGGCTCGCCGCTCAGCGCGCCGCAAGCGACGCGGCGGGACGTGCGCGGCTGGACGCAGCCCTCGCCGCCGGACGCCGCATCGATCGCAAGACGTCGCTCGCCGAGCTGATCGTACTCGACGTCGATTTTCACCGCGCGATCTATCAGCTCGCGGGCAATCCCGTGATCGAGGAGACGATCGCGCCGCAATGGCCGCATATGCGCCGCTCGATGGCGACGGTGCTCTCCGAGCTCGATTATCGCGGCAGCGCATGGGCCGAGCACGCGACGATTGCCGGACACATTCTCGCAGGCGATGCGAAAGCCGCCGAGCGCGCGGCGCTGGCCCATGCGCAGACGGCGGGGCGGATGACCGAGGAAAAATTGAGGGCGACGAACGAGGCGGCGGCGTAGCCATTTGCGCCGTCATTCCGGGATGGACCCGGAATCTCGCGATTCCGGGTTCGGTGCTCCGCACCGCCCCGGAATGACAACAATAAACAAAACAGGAGGACGACCCATGAAACTGTCTCAGGAGCAATTGGAGTTCTTCCATCGCGAGGGCTGGCTGTTCCTCCCCGAATTGTTCAGCCAGGAGGAAGTCGACTTCCTCGCGCGCGAGGCGGTCGGCATCTATGACGCCAACCGGCCCGAGGTCTGGCGCGAGAAGAGCGGTGCGCCGCGCACGGCCTTTGCCGCGCATCTCTACAACGAGGCATTCCGCATCCTGGGCGCGCATCCGCGCATGATCGACCCGGTCGAGCAATTGTTCGGCGAGCCGGTCTACATGCACCAGTTCAAGATCAACGCGAAATCGGCCTTCACCGGCGACGTCTGGCAATGGCACCAGGATTACGGCACCTGGAAGCGCGACGACGGCATGCCGGAGCCGCGCGCGATGAACATCGCGATCTTCCTCGACGAGGTGATGCCGATCAACGGCCCCCTGATGCTGGTGCCGCAGAGCCAGAATGCCGGCGATCTCCAGGCCTCGCATGACCTTGCGACGACCTCCTACCCGCTGTGGACGCTGGACGAAGAGACCGTGACGCGGCTGGTCAAGCAGGGCGGCATCGTCGCGCCCACCGGCAAGCCCGGCGGCATGCTGATGTTCCACGGCAATCTCGTGCATGGCTCGGCCGGCAATATCACGCCCTACCCGCGCAAGATCGTGTACCTGACGCTGAACGCGGTTTCGAACTACATCCGCACACCGACGCGGCCCGAGTACATCGCGCATCGCGATTTTGCGCCGATCAAGACGGTGGACGACGACGCGCTGGTGCGGCTCGCACGTGCGCCGCGGCAGGCGGCGGAGTAAGTTCTCACTGTCATTCCGGGGCGCGCCTTCTCGGGCGCGAGCCCGGAATCCATACTCCCGATCGTGGTTATGGATTCCGGGCTCGACGTTGCGCGTCGCCCCGGAATGACGAGATTTGATTGTTGCGCTCAGGACATCCCCCATGAACCTCTTCCGCCTCCTCCAGGCCCGCGCGTCCGCCGGCAAGCCTGTCCGTGTCGCGCTGATCGGCGCCGGCAAGTTCGGCTCGATGTTTCTGGCGCAGGTGCCGCACACGCCGGGGCTGGAAGTACCCATCATCGTCGACATCGACCGCGACCGTGCGCGCGAAGCCTGCCGCACCGTGGGCTGGGATGCGGAGCGCATCGCGGCCACTGTGTTTACCGACGACGGCGCACGCGCCATTGCCGGCGGCGCGATGGATGTTGTCGTTGAGGCGACCGGCAATCCGGCCGTCGGCATCAAGCACGCGCGCGCTGCGATTGCGGCGGGCAAGCATATCGTGATGGTCAATGTCGAGGCCGACGTGCTGGCAGGCCCCCTGCTTGCCGAGGAAGCGCGCAAGGCGGGCGTGGTCTATTCGCTCGCCTATGGCGACCAGCCGGCGCTGACGGCCGAGATGGTCGACTGGGCGCGCGCCACCGGTTTTCGCGTGGTCGCAGCCGGCAAGGGCACGAAGTATCTGCCGGCCTATCACGACGTGACGCCCGACGGCGTCTGGCAGCATTACGGCCTGACCGCGGGCGAAGCGCAGTCGGCCGGCATGAATCCGCAGATGTTCAACTCCTTCCTCGACGGCACCAAATCCGCGATCGAGATGGCCGCGATCGCCAATGCCTGCGGGCTCGACGTGCCCGCGAGCGGCTTGCTGTTTCCGCCCTGCGGCGTCGACGACCTGCCACACGTCATGCGTCCCAGCGACAAGGGCGGCGTGCTGGAGCGGTCGGGCGTGGTGGAGGTGGTGTCGTCACTTGAGCGCGACGGCCGGCCTGTGTTTCGCGATTTGCGGTGGGGCGTCTATGTCGTGCTGGAGGCGCCGAACGACTATTCCGCCGACTGCTTCAGGCAATACGGCCTGAAGACCGACGGCAGCGGACGCTTCGCGGCGATGTACAAGCCGTACCATCTTATCGGGCTCGAGCTGAACATCTCGATCCTGTCGGCGGCGCTGCGGGGCGAGCCGACCGGCCAGCCCTATGGCTTCCGCGGCGACGTTGCCGCCGTGGCCAAGCGCAATCTGCGCGCCGGCGAGATGCTGGACGGCGAAGGCGGCTACACCGTGTGGGGCAAGCTGGTGCCGGCGGCCGCGAGCCTGAAGGCAGGCGCCCTGCCGATCGGTCTCGCACATCGCCTGAAGCTGAAGCACGACGTCGCCCACGGCGAGATCGTGCGCTGGAGCGACGTCGAGTTCGACGCTAACAACGAGACGATCAAGACGCGAAAGGTAATGGAGACGGTATTCGCGAAATAGCGGCTAGAACTGCCCCGGTTGAGCGGGTGGACTGGGCCAATCCGATCGCAAATTGTTCGGATTATTCCTTGCGAACAAGTCCTGCCTTATAACGCCGCTCGGGCCCGCATCAATTGATGGTGGCATTCCGCGAACATCACGGGTTGGCGCGACTATGACGCCGGTCCGAACGCCACAATTGGCGGGAAAGCCAACGTGTCGGCAGTAAGTTGCAGCACTCGCGCCTGCATTGCTTCCAATTGAGAAGCCAATAACTAGCGACGCTGACAAGGCAATTGATCGCTTCATTCTTGCCTCCTGTAGCTGATCCACGGGAGAGAATTATAGATGAAGTGTAGCTATGCCAAAGCGGTGAATGTTGAACCATGAGTTCGGCTTCTCGATCAAAAGCCGGCATCGGCCGCAGCCCGCGCCATGTCCAACCGTATGCGGACTCATGATCGCAGCAGGTTGCGTCCTATTCGACCACGATGGCCTTGGCTTCGGCCTCCTCGAAATTCTTGCGATGGTCACAGCGATTGATAGCCCCGAGAAGCCAATGGCCGGGCCGAGCAGTGTCAGGATGGTCGCGAAGGATGACACCGGGATGCTCGTTCTGTTCGTGCTCGCCCAACGTGTCACGTCGATTTGATGTTTTGCGCGCAAAAAAAACGGGTACTGACACACGTGGCATCTTGCACCACGGTCCAACCGTAAGGAGCAATCCATGATAAATCTGAAAATTCTTGGTGCGGTCGTTGTTGTGGCATCTGCCCTGTCCAGCTCTGCTGCACAGGCGCAGTGGTACAACTCCAATCCGGACGCATGCCAAGCTGAATTCGCCAGCTGCACGGGTCTTGGAACGGGGACCACCCCCGACTATCGAGTTCGGCCATCAACTCGGCGAACGGCATATCGCCAGCCGGCAGCGGCGGACGCGACTGTCGGCAGCTGGGGCAATTCCTACGCCATGTCGCCCGGCATGTCGTACGGCGAGATGGGCTGGAACGGCAGCTGGAGTACGTATGCTGCCCGCAACGGCATCGTCTGCCGGCCCGGCACCTATTTCAAGGGTAGCGACGGCCTCCAGCATCTCTGCCAGTAGGTCATCTGCTCTGACGTTAAACAGCTCAGGCGGCCCCAAAGGGGCCGCCTGTTTTGTGCTGGCTTGTGGCTCTCGCCGAGAATTAGCATCCAGATCGGGCGGTGGGTGCACGACTGGGTGTACGAACGACCCCGATCTCCGGATCGAGGTCGCGTACCGTCACCAGTGCTTCGAACGGGCGGCGGGCCTTCGTAGTAACGATCTCTATGGAAGCAGCCGGCTATCTTTGGCTTGCTTGAACCACTTCCGGAACATGTCCTCGGTGTCCATCATCTCGGTGAAGCCGGCGCGGTTGATCTTCACGGTCGAGACGATCGAGGGCGGACCGGACTCGGTCTGGCCGTAGCGCATGCTGTAATCGGCGTATTGGAACGACAGGCCGACGAAGTCGGCGAGGTCCGGCGACACGAGGTCATGCTTGCGTCGCAACGCGTCCCAAGAAGAGACCCAATTGGGAAATTCCTTGGCGAGCGATAGCGGGATCGGCTTGCCGGGCTTCATCTCCAGCGCGTCGGCCACCGCGGGCCAGATGTTTTCCCAGGTGAAGACATCGCCATTGGTGACGTTGAAGGCTTCGTTCTGTGCCGCCTTGGCCTCGCCCGACCAGGCGATCGCGCGCGCGAGGAGATCGACGTCGACGGCCTGCGCCACCCGCGCGGCGCCGCCGGGAAAGTCGAGCGGCCTGCCCTGCTCGCGCAGCATCGCCGCATAGACGCCGAGCGGCGGGATCAGATCCATGGCGCCCCCCATGGCGAGGCCGACGATCAGAACGGGGCGCAAGATGCTCCAGTGCCAGGCTTTCCCGGCCTGGAGCTCGCGCAGGAAATTTTCCTGCGCCCAATAAAAGTTGGGCTGCTCGTACATCTCGGAGCGGCCTTCGCGCGCCGGCACCGTCAAGGGGCGGACGTGAACGCCATAGGCTTTGGTGCCTTGCAGCAAGGCGACATGCTTGAGGTCTGGCGCCATCGGCTCGAGCGCGGCCATCAAATTGCGCAACATCAGATCATTGGTCTTGATCTGCTGCGGATTGCGCCAACCATCGACGAGCTGTGGCGCCTCGTAGAGCGCGGCGTAGATCAAATGGGTGGCGCCCTGAAGCTCGGCCGCGGCACGGCGGCAATCGGCTTCGCTGGTAAGGTCGATCGGGACATGGCGGGCGCCGTAGAGGCCGCGCGGCTTGCGCCGCGACAGCGCGATGACCTCGCAAGGGCTGGATGTGCCGAAGTGTCGCAACGCGGCGCTACCGACGAGACCGGTTGCCCCAGCGACCACGACCTTTTTGCCCGTCATGCGCGAGCCTCCCTTGTTATTGCCTAATCGAGTAGCAGATCGCTGATGGTTCCGACTTGCGTCTGGCCCGCGTTCGCACTTGCGAGGAAGGCATCAGGCTTGATTATCGTAGGGCGTCCGGTCATCCTTGCTGACGGAACCGCAACGCTCGGCTTCCAGCAACAAGAGCCCATCAGGGCCATTCGGAAACGCTCAACAAATCTCAACAAGAGAACGTCGATCCTCGACGAAGACAAGACGACAGCAAGATCGTTCCCTGGTCGATGCATCAACGCAATGGAAGGGATGCGCATGAAACGTCGTGATTTTCTGAAGGTGACAGGCGTCGGCTTGGCCGCGAGCACAGCAGTGGCTGCGCCCGCGATCGCGCAGTCGTCGCCCGAGGTCAGGTGGCGCTACGCCACGAGCTGGCCGAAAGCCCTCGATACGCTCTATGGCGGCTGCGAATATTTCTGCAAGCAGGTCGCCGACATTACCGACAACAAATTCCAGATCCAGCCTTTTGCGGCGGGCGAGATCGTCCCGGGCCTGCAGGTGCTCGACGCCGTGTCGAACGGCACGGTCGAGATCGGCAATACCGCGCTTTATTACTATTGGGGCAAGAACCCCGCATTCACGTTCGCAACTGCCCTCCCGTTCGGCTTGAACACGCGCCAGCAGATTTCCTGGTTGCTGTGGGGCGGCGGACAGGATCTCGTCAACGACCTCCTGAAGGAGCACAACGTCTACGGCATCCCGACCGGATCGACCGGCGCGCAGATGGGCGGCTGGTTCAGGAAGGAGATCAAGACGGTCGACGACCTCAAGGGCCTGAAGATGCGTATCGGCGGCTTTGCCGGCACGATCCTCGCCAAGCTCGGCTGCGTGCCGCAGCAGCTCGCCGGCGGCGACATCTATCCGGCGCTGGAGAAGGGCACCATCGACGCGGCCGAGTGGGTCGGTCCCTATGACGACGAGAAGCTCGGCTTCGCCAAGGTCGCGAAGTACTACTACTATCCCGGCTGGTGGGAAGGCACGAGCCAGGGCCACAACATCATGAACATCGAGAAGTGGAACGCGCTGCCCAAGCACTATCAGGCGGCGATCGACGCGGCGTCACGCGACACCTTCACCTGGATCACCGGCAAGTACGATGCGGTGAATGCTCCGGCGCTGAAGCGGCTGATCGTGAACGGCGCGATCCTCAGGGGCTTCCCGCAGGAAGTGCTCGAGGCCTGCTACAACACCGCCAACGAGATCTATGCCGACCTGTCCAAGACCAATCCGCATTTCGGCAAGATGCATGCGAGCATGACCGCGTTCAAGAATGACTCGTTGCCTTGGACGCAGGTGGCCGAGCTGAGCTACGACAGCTTCATGGCGCGGATGCGGACCAAGACGTGAGGCGCTGAGCGGCTCACACGACTAAAGACGGAGAAGCCCCGGAGATGCTGCCATCTCCGGGGTTTTACGTGCTTTGGTTCTGGTTTCGGACCAAACCTGGTTGTCCCCATCGGCTTCGCAACTGCGAGCGTTCCGACGACGCTTGATTATCGCAAGGCGACCGGTCATCCTGATGGGCGGAACCGCAACGTACGGGATCCACAAAGAGCCCTAAAGGGCCGTCGGACACACTCACACCTTCACCAAAGACAAGTTCGGTTCTCGGCGAAGCAAAAGACGACACGAAGATCGTTCCCTTAGTCGAGCAATCGGCACAACGGAGGGATACGCATGAAACGTCGTGAATTTCTAAAAGTGACAGGCGCTGGCCTGGCGGCAAGCACAGCGGTTGCTGCGCCGGCCATCGCGCAATCTTCGCCGGAAGTGAGATGGCGGCTCGCCGCGAGCTGGCCCAAGGCGCTCGATACGCTGTATGGCGGCTGCGAATATTTCTGCAAGCGCGTGGCCGAGGCCACCGACAACAAATTCCAGATCCAGCCGTTCGCGTCCGGCGAGATCGTGCCGGGCCTGCAGGTGCTCGATGCCGTCTCGAACGGCACGGTCGAGATGGGCAACACGGCGCTGTATTATTACTGGGGCAAGAACCCCGCCTTCACGTTCGGCACCTCGCTGCCGTTCGGACTGAACACGCGGGCGCATATTTCCTGGCTGCTGTTCGGCGGCGGCACGGAAATGCTCAACGACCTGCTGAAGGAATACAACACGGTCGGCATTCCCACCGGCTCGACCGGCGCCCAGATGGGCGGCTGGTTCCGGAAGGAGATCAAGTCGATGGAGGATTTCAGGGGACTGAAATTCCGCGTCGGCGGCTTCGCCGGCACGATCATCGCCAAGGTCGGCGGCGTGCCGCAGCAGATCGCGGGCGGCGACATCTATCCGGCGCTGGAGAAGGGCACGATCGACGCCGCCGAATGGGTCGGGCCCTATGACGACGAGAAGCTCGGCTTCGTGAAGGTCGCGAAATACTACTACTATCCGGGCTGGTGGGAAGGCACCGGCCAGGGCCACAACGTCATAAATCGCGACAAGTGGAACGCGCTGCCGAAGCACTATCAGGCCGTGGTCGAGATGGCCTCGCGCGACACCTTCACCTGGGTCACCGGCAAATACGACTACGTCAATCCGCCGGCGCTGAAGCGTCTGCTGGTGGCCGGCGCGATCCTGAAGCCGTTCCCGCAGGAAGTGCTGGAGGCCTGCTACAACGCCGCCAACGAGATCTACGCCGATCTCAGCAAGACCAATCCGCACTTCAACAAGATGTACACGAGCCTGTCGGCGTTCAGGAACGAGTCGCTCGCCTGGATGCAGGTCGCCGAGCTCAGCTACGACAGCTTCATGATGCGGATGCGGACGCGGACGTGAGGCGTTAAGCTAAACGCAGCGCGACAAACGACGAAAGCCCCGGAGATGTCTCCGGGGCTTTTTGTTTCGGGATCAAGAGCGCGATAAGGCGAGAGCCTGAACCACACCAAAGGTGTCATCGCCGGCTTGACCGGGCGATCCAGTATTCCAGAGGCCCATATTGGAGAACACGCTCTCACCACCTCCGCCGCGGCGTACTGGATGCCCCGGTCAAGCCGGGGCATGACAGCTGTGGGTGTGGCGGGCGCTTTCTGTAATAGCGCTCAGTTCTGAAATAGCGCTTAGTTCTGATCGTCGCCCAGCGCGGCAACCAGCTTGTCGTAGTACTTGCCGACCAGATCGATGTTGGCCTTGTTCTCGACCTGCGGCGCCGGCGTCTTCAGCGCTTCGTTGAGCTCATCGAGCGCTTCCTTCTTGTCCTTGGCCGGCATCTTCTTGTCGGCCTGGACCTGCGCTATCTGCGCCTTGATGACGGCTTCCGTGCCGACATATTTCTTGGTCGCGGGATCGAAGCCGCCGAGCACGAGGCTGATGTTGTCGACGACGTTGTTGTAATCGTCATAGCCGGCAAAGCCGTTCTTCTTGGCGACGCCGTCGAGCTGGCCGATCACCTTCTGGTCGGGCGCGGTGTTCTCCGGCAGCTTTTCCGTAATCGCATCCATGTCCTTCTGCGCGGCGAGCACGCCGTCGAGCTGCTTGTCGGTCAGCGCGATCTGCTTGAGGCTGGGCGCCTGCGCGGGCGCGGCCTGCGGCGCCGGCGCTGCCTGCTTGGCCTGCGCGAACGCGGTGCCGGAGGAGGCGAGCGATGCGGCGGACAGAAGGCACGCGACGCCGAACGCGGTGAGGGCGGGACGAAGCAATGCTGGCATGGGAGTCTCCTCCTGAAGGGGATGGTTGGTGTTGTCAGCGGAAGGTCTTGGCGATCGAAGGTCTCGACGACGGAAAAACTAGGGAGCCTGGAATGAACTGCGCATGAACTCCGCTTGCGTCTGCTAAGGGCCGATCATGGCTGAATGATCACAACCCTGTGGTGGGTCCCGCGATCACCAAACATTGTTCTGCCTGCAATCCATCTGCTTGCCGACCTCTCGAGGCGCCTGCCATTTGCGGCGCGCCGGCATTCAGCCTGGTGTCAGGAATCACCTGAAATCACGGCCTGCGACTGATCATTGTGCCGGCAGAAAATGCGCTGATGACGAAGGTGCACGAGAGCGCGCGCAGCGTTGAGAGCGGCGAAGATCTGCTGTCGGTCTACGAAGGGAAGACGCACCGCACGAAGCCATGTCTTCTGCTCGCGCCGCGGGACCTCCACGTTCCATCGCCAGCGCGACGCCGGATCGTTTCGGCGTCAGCGTGTTCTGTCTTGAGGATGAGGCTCGGCGCCACTGTTACCGAAGACGACCGCACAAACAAAAACGCCGCCTCCGTTTCCGGAAGCGGCGTTTTGTATTCGAACATCGAAAGAGGAAGATTTCTTGTCCTTGGCAGGCCTGGCAGCGACCTACTCTCCCAGGGCTTAA
>NZ_JADPIU010000066.1:0-855 GCF_023073075.1 Bradyrhizobium sp. 61
AGGCCGCTCAGTGAATCAGTCTCAGCCGCTCCGGAACGATGGACTTCGATCCCTTCTCGTCGAGAGTGCGCCGAGCATCCGCAATGCCGGCCTCGGCGCCGACGAGGGAAATAATCAAGTTCATCTGCGCGCCGCCATCGATGGTAAATCCGATACAGCGAAGAACGCCGTTGATTTTTCGGAAGGCCCCAAAGCCATCGACGTAAACAGTTTGCATTCCGGTTGCCTGCACGAGCAATTCTTCGTCGTTCATGAATGCCCCCCGTCACAAGTAAGGGACGCATCCTACGCACGGTCACGAAACCATCACAAGCTAAAAACCACACCGCGAGCATGCGACAAAAGTTACGCGGAGGTTGTCTCAATTTTGAATGTTCCTTGTGGAGGAACTTCAACTCGTTTATGGGCCAGCAGTTTTTGCCGCGTTTGTCAGCGCAATCACGAGCGCCTGGATGACATCGGGCAATTCGGAGAGTGGCAGCGCGAGGCGCGCAACGACTGTACCGACGTCGTTTTGCCTGCTGTACAGCACGATTCTGACAATGCCCGCGACGATCTTCACTTCGTGAATGCCGTCGAAAAAAATTTCCTGAGCATTGTGCGGATCGATGACGTCCATGTGTTTTCTCCAAAATTGCATGGATTGAATCCGGACAAATCGCCCACTTCGTTTGCTTCCGGAGCGTTTGCATGACGCAGATCAATTCGATCAAATTGAGCAGCCGGACTGCGCTCGTGGACGGGGGCGTTCTCAACGCGCAGTCCGGCTCTCGTGGCGAAGGAAAGCAATACAATTCCCGCGCCGAAATTCCTCTGCCGTCAGGATCGATCCGCTCTCCTGTACCGGCTCTCAAA
>NZ_JADPIU010000006.1:0-186083 GCF_023073075.1 Bradyrhizobium sp. 61
CGCAACCCGACCCGCTCCGACGGGGCGAGCGCTACCGTCTTGCCGAATGGCTTCAAAAAGAGAATTGACATCAATCCGCAATTAAAGGGCCGATTGACACTCATTTATGAGCAGACCTGCGAGGCCGAGAAGCGGCGACGGAGAAAGCGCGGTAAATTCCCCGACCCTCCGAAGCGCCTGTTCATCGCAAAAGGCGTGTGCGAGGCATGTGGGGACTGCTCCGTCCAATCGACCTGCGTAAGCCTGGAACCGGTCGAAACTGCGTTCGGTCTGAAGCGGCGGATCGACCAGTCGAGCTGCAACAAGGATTATAGTTGCCTAAACGGGTTCTGTCCCTCCTTCATCACGGTGCGGAACGCGGAGCCACGCAAGCCGGCGCCGTCGGAGATCGACGAATCCGTCTTCGAGAAGCTGCGCGATCCAGTCGTCGCTAATCGCCAAGACGGCACGGAGAACATCATACTAGCCGGGGTTGGCGGCATGGGCGTGGTCACGGTCGCGGCGCTGATCGGCATGGCGGCGCATCTCGAGGGCAAGGCCGCCTCCTTATTCGATATGACGGGCCTCGCGCAAAAGAATGGTGCCGTGTACAGTCATGTCCGTGTCGGGCGCACTGCGGATGCCATCGCGACCCAACGCATCGGCCGCGGCGAGGCGACCTCACTTATCGCGTTCGACCTTGTCGCTGCCCTAGCCGATGAATCCGCGGCGACCCTGGCCGCGGGCAAGACGCGCGCCGTGCTGAATGCCGATGTCGGTCCGACGGTCGACTTTCAATTCAGCCGCGACTTCAAGATCGCCCCCGACTTGATGGAAGCCAGACTCGCGCAACGCGTTGACCGTGAGCGCATGCTGAGCATTAACGCATCATCCATCAGCGCGACTCTGATGGGAGACAGCATCGCTGCGACGCTGGTCCTCCTCGGCGTAGCTTCGCAATATGGATTGCTTCCGGTCGGGCCGGCTTCCGTCGAGGCAGCGATTCGATTGAACGGTGTCGCCGTGCCGATGAACCTGCGGGCGTTTAGGCTAGGGCGGCTGTACGTCCATGACTCGGCTCAGATTGAGGCGATGGTGGGCCGCAGCCGACCAGCAGCACCGTTCGTGCCAAAGACGCTGGATGAGCTTGTGGACGTGCACAGCGCACGTCTCGTCGCGTATCAAAGCGAACTCCTCGCCCGCCGCTACCGGGCGCTCGTCGCCAAAGTCGCCTCGGTGGAAGAGGCCATCGTTCCGGGCTCCCAAGCGCTCGCAACGGCGGTGGCCCGGGGCTATGGGCGGCTTCTCGCTTATAAGGATGAGTACGAGGTCGCTCGCCTGCTGAGCGATCCCGCGCTCGCAAACGAGATCAAAAGCACTTTCCAGGGGGGCGCGACACTGTCGTTCAACCTGGCGCCGCCAATTCTGGCAGGCAAGCCCGTCAATGGGCGGCCGCAGAAGCGAGAGATCTCAGTCGCATTCATGTTGCCGGTTCTGCGCATGCTTTCGCGCATGAAGCGGCTCCGAGGCACCCCGTTCGACATTTTTGGTTACATGCCCGAACGGCGTATGGAGCGAGCGCTAATTCCTGAATACGAAGCGCTAACGGATAGAGCGTTGAAGCAGCTCACGCCAGCAAACCACCAGCGACTAGTCGGGCTACTTTCTCTGGCGGATGATGTCCGCGGCTTCGGCCCGGTGAAGAAGGCCGCCGTCGATGCCTATCACGCCAAGCTGGAGCAAATGGAGGCAGCCATCTCCAGCTCAGCGTCATCGCGACAGGCGGCGGCCTGATTGAAGTAGTGCGAAAAGTGCTTGCGCTCTGCCCACGAACAGAAGTCGGAAAAGCTCGGGTCGTGCTCTGCAGTGATGGTGATGCCGAGCTCCCGTTCCCAATCATCGAACATCTGCTCGAATGCAGCTTTAGCCTTGGCTTTGCGCATCGCAATCCCCGCGATTCGCGGGCTGCTAGGATAGCGCATCATCTACTAACCCACCTTAGATTGCCGCGCCGGCACGACTTTCTTGCGCCGATCGGGAAGCCCTGGCGCTTAGAATCGCAGCGACTGCTGTCCAGGTGCTTGCTGTCCAGGTTATCGGGATCTTCAGATGCTCAGTTCAAGGCGCTTGCAGGCGTGATAGTGCGAGCCATGCCTAGGCGAATCCGAAGGGCAGCTGCGTTGCTCAATCGATCCCCATTTTCATTTGGAACAGCAGCCAACCTATTGAAATTGCAGGAGTGTGTTCGACCATTTTTTCCAAATGCGCCTTGAAATCATTATATAATCAAACGGATTTTGATTCCGCCATTCGGAGGTTCGATCCCTCCCGCCCCAGCCAGCTTACAAGCCGTTGAGTTCGTTGCGTAAGCAGCTCCATTCCTGCCGAATTTTTTGGCGCGTTTGGAAATTGAGCTTCTAATGCTCGGTCCAGAATCGAACCAAGCGACGTCCTGCAGAGGCTGCTCGGGCTGGCGTCTTACGCGCTGCCGTAGAACAGAGGGTCATGGCGAGCCGATCGGATAGTCAGTCGAACTGATGCGCTTCTGCACCGGGGGGCGTCAAACTGTAGTTCACCCAGCCGATGGCGCAGAGTTAGCCGCCGCAGTGCTGCGGCCGTTGCGGGGGAAACGCGGCGCGTCGCCGTTACGCCGCTTTCCTGCGGGGCTTCGGCTTTGCTTTTTTGTCAAGCAAGACCCTCTCTGGAGCCGGGCGCGCACCTGGACCAGGGTGGACATGAACTTCCTTGGCTGAAAGCGGCTCGCCGCATTCCGAGCACACCATCACGGGGTCGAACATCTTTCCGCACTTGCGGTGCTCATGCAGCAGGGGACGTCCGCGTTCGTCGACCATGTGGGTGTCGCCCCAATGTACGAGCGCCATCATGATCGGATAGAGGTCGAGGCCCTTTTGCGTCAGGATATACTCGTGGCGTTTAGGCGACTCCTGATACGGAATGCGGCGCAGGACGCCCTGCCGGACCAGCTTCTTCAACCGCTCGGCGAGCAAATGCCGTGTGATTCCAAGCGCTGACTGAAAACCCTCGAAGCGGCGCGTGCGCAGGAAGCATTCGCGGAGAATTAGAAGAGTCCAGCGGTCACCAATCACACCGATGGTGCGAGCCATCGAACACGGCTCTTCCTCAAGTTCATCCCATTTCATTCTGCTCTCCGGTCGGCCGGTGCCTGTTCCGCTCGAATCAGGGGGGAGGGGCATGCGCCGCTCACACCATTCTAGATAGGTACTAAAGTGGATACAATACCCCCGTCGGTCGCCCAAACCTCGTGATTTCAGAGCAGATTTGACAGTTCAATTTTAGAACTATACAAGTGGGTGACAGCCTGCGTTCGGCCTGGACGATCACCCAAATCTGACCAACATCGCGCTCTGCGGGAGGAGCTGACATGTCTCTCAAAGTTGAATTCCTGTTCGATTTCGGCAGTCCGAATGCTTACCTCGCGGAACTGGCCCTGCCGGGAATCGAACGGCGCACCGGCGTGAAATTCGAATATGTCCCGGTCCTGCTCGGCGGCATCTTCAAGGCGACGGGCAACATGTCCCCGTTCGAATCCCTTCGTGGCATCAAGAACAAGCCGGAGTATCAGGCGCTGGAGACACAGCGCTTCATTCGCCGTCATAACGCAACGAAGTTCCGGTCCAATCCGTTCTTTCCGGTCAATACGCTGATGTTGATGCGCGGCGCCGTCGCGGCGCAGCTCGAAGGCGTGTTCGAACCCTACTTCCGCGCGGCGTACCACCACATGTGGGAGGAGCCGAAGAAGATGGATGATCTCGAAACCTTCCGAGCAGCGTTCATCTCCTCAGGCGTCGATATTGATCGGTTGCTTGCGCGTGCGCAGCAGGATGACGTCAAGAAAGGGCTGATCGATCGGACCACCGACGCCGTCAACCGCGGCGCATTCGGCTCGCCGACTTTCTTCGTTGGAAATGAGATGTTCTTCGGCAAGGACCAGCTCCGCGATGTGGAGGAGTCGATCGTCGAGCAGATTGGCCAGCCCGTTTCGAAGACGGCCTAAGGCCAGGACCTGGAGCCTTGCAGAGCCGAGCAGACGTCCGCGCGCCTGCATGACGAAAGCTCAGTCGGCCTTATAACAAAACCAATTTAGGGAGAATGTCATGCCCGGCCCCCTCAACGGCGTTCGTGTCCTCGATTTGACAGGCGTAGTGTCGGGTCCTTTCGCGACCATGTTCCTGGCGGATCAGGGCGCGGACGTCCTGAAAATCGAGCCGATCGGCGGCGACATTACCCGGCGCAGCCGCGCCACCATTGATAAGGATGGCGAATTCTCCGCGCTATTCATTTCTTCAAACCGTGGCAAGCGCTCGCTGTCGATTGATGTCAAAAGCGCGGCCGGCCGTGAGGTTCTGGCCAAATTGGTCGCGAAGGCGGATGTGCTGGTGCAGAATTTCCGGCCCGGCACCATGGAGCGCCTCGGTCTCGGCGGCGATGAGCTGCGCCAGCGGCATCCACGCCTGATCTATGTCTCGATCAGCGGTGTTGGCGACACCGGACCCTATGTGAAGAAGCGCGTTTACGACCCGATCATTCAGGGCCTGTCGGGCTTTGCCGACATCCAGTCGCAGCCGGTCACGAACCGCCCGCAGATGATCCGCACCATCGTCTGTGACAAGACCACCGCGGTGTTCACCGCGCAGGCGGTGGCGGCCGCGCTCTATGCCCGCGAGAAGACCGGGCAGGGTGATCACATTCAGGTTGCGATGCTTGATGCGATGATCTCGTATTTGTGGCCCGAAGGCATGATGCAATACACGGTGGTGGGTGCCGAGGCTGCTGCTGCCGATCCCAACGATCGGCCCGATCTCGTGTTCAAGACCAGCGACGGCTACATCACCGCCGGCACCATTTCCGATTCCGAATGGCAGGGGTTTTGCCAGGCCTCCGGCGATCCCGAGCTTGCCAAGGATCCCCGGTTTGCGACGCCATCGGCGCGCTCGGTCAACGCCACGGCACGCATCAACAAGATGGCCGAATATATCAGCCAGCACACCACCGCAGAATGGCTGGAGCGTCTGGATGCCGCCGACGTCCCCTGTTCGCCGATCCTGCGGCGCGGCGAAATCATCCACAACGAACAGGTGGTCGCGCGCGAAATCATCGCGGAGTTCGATCAACCGAAGGTCGGGCGGGTGCGGCAACCTAAACCCGCAGCCCGCTTTGCGATCAATGAGGCCGCGATCGGTGGGCCCGCTCCCAGGGTCGGTGAGGACTCGCGCGACGTGTTGCACGAACTGGGCTATGACGACGCCGCCATCGACAAGATGGTCGCAGAGCGCAGCGTGCGCGTCGCCGTCTGACGGCGAAGCGCACGAGGCCGTACTCTAGGTCTTCGCCGGCGCCGGCGTGATCGGTGCCAGCGGGGCATTCGCCGCGACGGCGCGCTGGAAAGCTTCCCGTTTCCTGATGCGCTCGAGATAGGGCTGAGCGTTGTCGCAAATGCCGACGCCATAGGCGATGGCCCACTCCAGGCAGGTCGTGAGCAGGATGTCAGCGCTGGTAAACCGGTCGCCCATCAGGAACTGCCGGCCGTCTGCGAGCGCGACTTCGACATGGCGCAACTGCTGGCGGAAATACTCTCCGGCCTGGGCGACGACCTCGGGCGCGACGCCGTAGATCGGGCCGAGCGCATCGGCCCGATGGCGACGCATCACGTAAAGGCTGGTGGAATCCAGCTCCGCGACGATAAAGAAGCACCATTCCAGCCACGCCGCATACTCGCGGGCGGCTTCCGGAATCAGCGAGCGTTCCGTCGTGGAATACATTCGCGACAGGTAGGCAACGATCGCCGCGCTCTCGCCGATGCAGAAGTCGCCATCCTGAAGCAGCGGGATCTTCTGGCGCGGATTGAGCTTCGAGTATTCCGCGGTCTTGGTTTCGCCGGTTCGCGGGCCAATGGGCCTTGTCTTGTAGGCTAAGCCCAGTTCGTGCATGGCCCAATGCGGACGAATGGTGCGACTCGTTCCAACGCCCCACAGGGTCAGGTCTGGTGTCGCATTCATGTTACCATTTCTCCACGGACGGACGGAGATCGAGCTCGTGGGTCCAGCCATCTTTGCTTTGCTGGTGGGTGAACCAATACGCCTCGGCAATGGAAGACGTCTTGGTCAGGCTATCGGGCGGAATGTCGCTTGCTTCGATCCCCTTCGCTGCCTTCATGCGTTGGTGAATCGCCTCGCTATCCACGCCAGCGTCGATCAGGAGATGCACGACGTGAATGTTCTTCGGTCCAAGCTCGCGCGCCATCGCCTGTGCCACTGCACGAAGGCCGAACTTCGCTGATGAAAATGCTGCAAATCCCGGGCCGCCACGCACGCTTGCCGTCGCACCCGTAAAGAAGATGGTGCCGCGTCCGCGCGACAGCATCACGCGAGCCGCCTCACGTCCAACCAGGAAACCACCATAGCAGGCGAGTTCCCAAGCTTTGAAGAACAACTTCTCCGTGGTCTCGAGCAGAGGCTTGTTGACGTTCGAGCCGGCATTGTAGAGGCAAACCTCGACAGGCCCGTGCTCTTTCTCGACCCGCGTGAATATGCCTTGGACTTCTGGTTCCTGACGCGCATCCACGCTGAATGCGTGAACGTCATGCCCCGCAGCCCTCAGCTCGGCCACGAGTCCCTGCGATTTGGACGCATCGCGTCTGCAAATGCAAACCGTATAGCCGCCTCGGGCAAAACGCCGGGCGACCGCCGCGCCAATGGCATCGCCTGCGCCGACAAGTATCGCTACACCGCGGCTCGCTGCCATCCTCGATCCTCCCCTTTAAGTTCTTATTTGATACTATAGACTAGCTGCCGGATGATGCGTTGTAAACGGAGGTTCTTAAGAGTCGCGCAGAAAACGATACTCGCCGATGGATTGTCCATTCGACTCCGGAAAAGGCTGACGACGATTTATCGATTGACGAGTTCTAAAAAAGAACTATAAGTCGAAGCCAAGTGTGCCGCATTGCAAAGTCGGCATGGTCGGTCGGGAGGTCAGTCGTGCTGGAGCTTTCAGAGACGATCAGTGTCGACGAGATTGTTGTCGGCTTGCCGAGCCGAATCCATCAAGTAACGGCAGGACCGGTTGCCAGAGCGCCTGACCGGATTTCGCTGGTCGAGGACGGGGCTTCCTGGAGCTATCGAGATCTGGAGCAGCGCGTTGGCGAGATCGCCACCATGCTCTCATCGCTGGGGATCAGGGCCGGCGATCGGATGATCATTGTCAGCGAGAACTGTATTGCGCTTGCCGCTTTGCTGCTGGCGGCGAGCCGGCTCGACGCCTGGGCGATTGTCGCCAACCCGCGCTTGTCGGCGCGCGAACTGGACCAGATCCGCGATCACAGCGGCGCCCGGCGGATGTTGTTCACGTCGGGTATTTCGAACGAGGCCGCTGCTCACGCCTCTCGCTATGGCGCCGAGAATCGGCGAATTGGCGCGCTGTCGGAAATTGGTGTTGGTCCGCTCAACGAAAGCGCGGTGGTCCAGCCGGTGGAGGCCGATCCAGCGAGGCAAGTCGCGGTTTTGATCTACACGTCCGGAACGACGGGGACTCCCAAGGGCGTGATGCTCTCGCATGACAACCTTCTGATCAGCGCAAAGACCACCGCGTATTTCCGCAGGATGAACGAGAAGGACAAGATCTATCTTGTGTTGCCGATCTCGCATATCGTCGGCATCTCGCTCCTGATGATGACGCTGATGGTTGGCGGCACGGCGCGGATGGTCAGCAAATACGATCCTGCCGCGACTGCAAAGGCCATCGCGGAGGAGGGCGTCACCATTCTCAATGGCGTGCCTGCCACCTATCAGCGCCTGCTGGAGTACAAGAGCGTATCAGGCGTGGAACAACTCCCCCGAGGTTCGTTGCGCTTGATTGCCGTCGCCGGCGCGCCGCTGGATTTGAATTTGAAGTTGCGTGTGGAAGAGGAGTTCGGGCTTCCGTTGCTCAACGGCTACGGGATCACCGAATGCTCGCCGGGAATATCAGGCGTACGTTTCGACAGACCACGCTCGGATCAGGCTGTTGGTACGCTGCTGCCGGGTGTGGAGGCGCGGGTGCGAACCATCGAAGGGTTTCCGACGGCAGGAGGTGAAGTCGGCGAGCTGCATGTTCGCGGGCGCAACGTCATGTTGGGGTACTATCGTGCCCCCGAGCTTACCGCAAAGGTGATTGACAGCGAGGGCTGGTTCAACACCGGCGATCTCGCACGTTTCGACGGCGATTGTCTGTATATCGTCGGCCGCACCAAGGAAATGATCATTCGTTCCGGTTTCAACGTCTATCCCGCGGAGGTCGAAGCTGTCCTCAGTTCACACAAGGACGTCGTGCAATCCGCTGTGGTCGGTCGTGCCGCGGACGGCAATGAGGAGATCGTGGCCTTTGTGCAGTTGCTGCCAGGATCTTGCACGACACCAGAGACCCTGATGCATTTTGTCCGGTCTCAGCTTACTTCTTACAAGCGGCCGTCCGAAATTGTCATCCTCGATGCCTTGCCGGCGACGTCGACCGGCAAGATACTCAAGCACAAGCTCGCGGAGAGCTTGCGCGAAGGCGGCGCAACCCCTGCGGTGCAGACGCCCGAATTCCGCAGGCAACACATCTAACTTACCGGGAGGACATCTTGCAAAAGAGAAACGCGACCGTGGCCGTCATCGGCGCCGGAGACTTCATCGGCGGCGAGATCGCCAAAAAGTTCGCCGCAGAAGGCTTCACGGTCTTCGCCGGCCGTCGTAACGGCGAAAAATTGGCTCCGCTCGTCAGGGATATCGAGGCTGCCGGCGGAGAGATTCACGCACGCTCGCTCGACGCTCGCAAGGAAGACGAGATCATCTCCTTCCTCAACGATGCAGACAAGCATGCGCCGCTGGAAGTCTGCATCTTCAACATCGGTGCGAACGTCAATTTCCCAATTCTGGAAACCACAGAACGCGTTTTCCGCAAGGTCTGGGAAATGGCCTGCTATTCCGGCTTTCTGGCCGGTCGCGAGGCGGCCCGCCTCATGCTTCCGCGCGGGGGTGGCAACATCTTCTTTACCGGGGCGACCGCCTCGCTCCGAGGCGGCAGCGGGTATGCCGCTTTCGCAAGCGCCAAGTTTGGCCTTCGTGCGGTCGCGCAAGCAATGGCCCGCGAGCTTGGCCCGAAAAATATTCACGTCGCGCATCTCATCATCGATTCCGGCGTGGATACTGAGTGGGTGCGGCAACGCCGACTGGAGGCTCTCGGGCCCACCGCGCTGGATGATCCGGACGCCTTGATGCCTCCGTCCTCCGTCGCAGCATCCTATTGGCAGCTCTACCAGCAGCCGAAAAGCGCCTGGACCTTCGAGCTCGAGATCCGCCCCTTCGGCGAGAAGTGGTAGCGGGCCTGCTGCGATGGAGCTCAAGCTTTCGCCCGAGGATGCCGCGTTTCGTGACGAGGTGCGCAGTTTCATTGCGGAGAACTATCCGCCGGAAATGCGCGTTCCCAATCCGGAGACCGACCTGACCAAGGAGCAGTCGCTGCTGTGGCACCGGATCCTCCACAAGAAGGGTTGGATCGCCCCGCTCTGGCCCAAGGAGTATGGCGGCCCGGGCTGGTCCGTCACGCAGCGCTTCATCTTCGAGCAGGAGACCTCTCGCGCCGGCACGCTGCCGCCGCTCGCATTCAGCGTCACCATGGTCGGGCCGGTTATCTACACCTTCGGCAACGAGGCGCAGAAGCAGAAATTTCTGCCGCGGATTCTCTCCGGCGAGGATTGGTGGTGCCAGGGCTATTCGGAGCCTGGCTCCGGCTCGGACCTCGCAACCGTCAGAACCAAGGCCGTGCGCAACGGCGACCACTACATCGTCAATGGTCACAAGACCTGGACCACGCTGGCGCAGCATGCCGACTGGATCTTCTGCCTCGTGCGGACCGATCCGAGCGCGAAGCCGCAATCCGGGATCTCCTTCCTGCTGATCGACATGAAGTCGCCCGGCGTCACCGTGCGGCCGATCATCACGATCGATGGCAGCCACGAGGTCAATGACGTCTTCCTCGAGAACGTCCGCGTGCCCGCCGAGAATTCGATCGGCGAGGAGAACAAGGGCTGGACCTACGCCAAGTTCCTGCTCGGCAACGAGCGCACCAGCATGGCCGGCATCGGCCGGTCCACCCGCTACATCAACAAGCTGAAACAGATCGTGAAGGCCGAAATACCGGCCGAGGATCCCGCGCATCTCGAATTTCTGCGGGACATTGCCCGCATCGAGCTCGACGTGCTGGCGCTGGAGGCGACGGAGCTGCGCGTCGTCGCCCAGATGGCGCGCGGCATAGATCCTGGCCCGGCCGCCTCGCTTTTCAAGATCCGCGGCACTGAAATCTTCCAGGCCATCACCGAACTCACCCATCGCGCGATCGGCAATTACGGCCTTGCCATCCGCGAGCATCCGGTCAGCGCCAACCGCTTCATGCCCGGCGCCGACTACGGCCATACCGCGTCGGAGAAATACCTGAACGCGCGCAAGCTCAGCATCTACGGCGGATCCAACGAGATCCAGCGCAACATCATCGCCAAAGCCGTGCTCGGGCTCTAGTCACGGCGGATCGGGAGGATCGGATGGATATTCAGTTCACGGAAGAGCAGGAATTGCTGCGATCCAGCGTCCAGCGCCTGTTGCGCGACCAGTACGACTTCGAGGCGCGGCGCAAGATCGTGGCAAGCGAGGAGGGCTTCAGCCGAAAGCAATGGGACGCTTTCGCCGAGCTCGGCCTTCTCGCTGCACCGTTCTCCGAGGGCGCCGGCGGTCTCGGCGGCGGTCCGCTGTCGACCATGATCGTGATGCATGAGTTCGGCCGTCACCTCGTGGTCGAGCCGTTCGTCGAGACGGTGGTGCTGGCCGGCGGATTGATCGAGCACGTGGGCACGCCGGAGCAGCAGCAAAGCTTCATCCCTGAAATCATCGACGGCTCGAAAATCTGGACGCTGGCCTGGACGGAGAAGGCATCGCGCTTCGATCTTGCCAATGTCACGACGCGGGCGCGGCGCGAGGGGAGCGACCACATCCTGACCGGCGCGAAGACCATGGTGATCGCCGCACCTTGGGCCGACTATCTGATCGTCTCTGCGCGGACCTCCGGCGACGATCGTGACCGCGGCGGCGTCAGCCTGTTCGTGGTCGATCGGCGCGCGACCGGCGTCGATCTCCGGAGCTTCAAGACCATCGACGGCCGCCGGGCTGCCGAGCTCGGCCTGCACGAGGTCCGCGGGCAATTGCTGGGCGCAGAAGGCGAGGGTCTTGCCGCGCTGGAAGCCTGCCGTGACCGTGCCATCGGCGCGCTCTGCGCGGAAGCAGTCGGCGCCATCGGCGAGCTGAATTCGGCGACGCTGGAGTATTCGAAGACGCGCAAGCAGTTCGGCACCACCATCGGTTCCTTCCAGGTGCTGCAGCACCGAATGGTCGACATGTTCATCGCACATCAGGAGGCGCTTTCCCTGATGCAGCATCTGAGCCTCAGTCTCAGCGCTGGCGATGCCGGCCTGTCGCGGCTCGCCTCGGGTGCCAAATCGAAGATCGGCTATGCCGGCAAGTTCGTCGCCGACCAGGCGGTGCAGCTTCACGGCGGCATGGGAATGACCGACGAGCTCAACGTCGGGCACTATTTCAAGCGAATCTCCTCCATCAACATCCAGTTCGGCGATCCCGCGTTCCATGTGCTGCGTTACGCGCAGCTGGACGCGGCCGCATAAGCAGCGAGGCAGGCATGACCACTGAAGCAGTCATCGTTTCCACCGCCCGAACGGCCGTCGGAAAAGCGTATCGCGGCGCGCTCAACAACACGGACGGCCCCACCACGGCCGGGCACGTGATGGCCGAAGCCGTGAAGCGCGCCGGCATCGCGCCCGGAGAAGTAGAAGACGTGGTCATGGGCTGCGCGATGCAGCAAGGCACCATGGTGATGAACGTGGCGCGCAAGGGCGCGATCCGCGCCGGCCTGCCCATCACGGTGGCCGGCACAACGATCGACCGGCAATGCGCGTCCGGCCTGCAGGCCATCGCGGTCGCCGCGCGCTCGGTGATGCTCGACGGGGTCGAGGTCGCGATCGGCGGAGGCATCGAGTCGATCAGCCTCGTGCAGAACGAGCACATGAACAAGTTCCACGCGGTGGACGACGAGCTGATGGCGATGAAGCCCGAAATGTACATGTCGATGCTCGATACCGCCGAGGTCGTTGCCGAGCGCTACAAGATCGGCCGCGACAAGCAGGACGAATACAGCCTCGAGTGCCAACGCCGCGTCGGCGCTGCGTTACAGGCCGGCCGCTTCAACGACGAGATCGTGCCGTTCACGACCAGGATGGCGCTGTTCAACAAGGACACCAAGGAGGTCACCTACGAGCAGGTGACGCTCACCAAGGACGAAGGCCCGCGTCCGGAAACCACCGCCGAAGGCCTCGCCAAGATCAAGCCGGTGTTCGAGGGCAAGACAATCAGCGCAGGAAATGCCAGCCAGCTCTCGGACGGTGCCTCGGCCTGCGTGATCATGAGCGACAAGATTGCGGCCAGAAAGGGTCTCAAGCCGCTTGGCATTTTTCGTGGCTTCGTCGCTGCCGGCGTCGAGCCGGACGAGATGGGTGTCGGCCCGGTCGCCGCGATCCCGCGCCTGCTCAAGCGCCATAACCTCAAGATCGACGACATCGACCTCTGGGAGCTGAACGAGGCCTATGCGGTGCAGGTGATCTATTGCCGCGACAAGCTCGGAATCGATCCGGACAAGCTCAACGTCAACGGCGGCTCGATCGCGATCGGTCATCCCTACGGCATGACCGGGTCGCGGCTCACCGGCCATCTCCTGATCGAGGGCCGGCGGCGCAAGGCGAAGTACGGCGTGGTGACCATGTGCATCGGTGGCGGCATGGGCGCAGCCGGCCTGTTCGAAATCATCCACTGAGCGGCAACGCGGGAGATCATTCGTGAAGACAGCAATTACCGAACTGTTCGGCATCGAGCACCCGATCATCCAGGGCGGAATGCACTATGTCGGCTTCGCCGAAATGGCGGCGGCCGTCTCCAACGCGGGCGGGCTCGGCTTGATTACGGGCCTGACGCAGAGAACGCCGGAGCTGCTGGCCAAGGAGATCGCTCGCTGCCGCGACATGACGGACAAGCCGTTCGGCGTGAATCTGACATTCCTGCCGACCTTCAGCGCGCCGCCCTATCCGGAGTACATCGCGGCCATCAGAGAGGGCGGCGTCAAGATCGTCGAAACCGCCGGGCGCAGCCCCGAACAGTACATGCCGGCCCTGAAGGCGGGCGGCATCAAGGTGATCCACAAATGCACCTCCGTCCGGCATTCACTGAAGGCCGAGCAGATCGGTTGCGATGCCGTCAGCGTCGACGGCTTCGAGTGCGGGGGCCATCCCGGCGAGGATGACATGCCGAACATGATCCTGTTGCCGCGCGCCGCGGAGGAACTGAAGATCCCGTTCGTTGCCTCGGGCGGCATGGCGGATGCGCGCAGCCTGGTTGCCGCCCTGGCGATGGGCGCTGCGGGCATGAACATGGGCACGCGCTTCATCGCCACCAAGGAAGCGCCGGTGCACGAGAACGTCAAGAAGGCGCTGGTCGCGGCGACGGAACTCGACACCAGGCTCGTGATGCGTGCGCTCCGGAATACAGAGCGGGTCCTGAACAACAAGGGCGTCGAGCAACTGCTCGAGATCGAGCGCGAGAAGGGCAAGAGCCTCAAGATCGAGGACATCCATGACCAGGTGGCGGGCGTCTATCCCAAGGTGATGATCGACGGCGACATGGATGCGGGCGCATGGAGCTGCGGCATGGTCGTCGGGCTCATTCACGACATTCCGTCCGTGAAGGAACTGATCGACCGCATCATGGCGGATGCGGAAAGACTCATCCGGCAGCGCCTGACTGGTTTCCTCGACGGCGCCGGACAGCGGCCGGCTGCGGCTCGGGCGATGGCTTAGCCCGGGAGGACATACCGCTTCCGGACGTTCTGACGGAGGCTATGCGCACGCATGGTCATGCGTGCGTCGATCTTTGTTGAAGCTCAACGGGTCAGATCGACGGCCTTCGGCAGCTTCGGGGGCATTTATGGACCAGGCCGACTTCCACTACTACGAGCCTTCGAAAGGCCACGGGCTCCGGCATAATCCGTTCAATGCGATAATCGCGCCGCGTCCGATTGGGTGGATCTCATCGCGCAATGCAGCCGGTCGATTGAACTTGGCCCCCTACAGCTTTTTCAACGCGTTCCTCTACGATCCTCCGATCATCGGATTTTCCTCGATCTCGTGGAAAGACACCGTCAAGAACGTCAGCGAGACGCGCGAATTTGTCTGGAATCTGGTCACCATGGATCTCGGCGAGCGCATGAACGTGACAGCGACGCCACTCGATCACGGCGTGAGCGAGTTCGAAGCAGCCGGTTTGACACCGATACCCGGACGCCACGTTGCTGTGCCGCGGGTGGGCGAGAGCAGGGCCGCCATGGAATGCAAAGTCGTCGAGGTCTCTCAGCTGGCCAACGCACGCGGAGAAAAGGTCGAAGGATGGTTCGTGCTTGGTGAGGTCGTCGCGGTCTACATCGACAAAACGTTGATCGAGGACGGCGTCTACAACACGGCACTTGCGCGTCCCATTCTGCGCGCCGGCCGGGGTGGAGATTATCTCGAGGTCAGGACCGAGAACATGTTCGAGATGAAGCGCCCAGCGGGCAGCAGCAAGCCGGAGTTCCACGGGACCTGATTGAGCTGGAAACAGGCTCAATTGTGGGGCCGACCATGCCTTGCCGCGTTTTGCCCGACAGGCCTAAGCCCGACTTCGCAAAGCCGATGAGTGACTGAACGGAAGCGCGTGCGGAGTCATACGCCCATCAAGACCCCGGGCCCCGCGCGTACAGGCCAAGAGCCAGCAGGGAGAACGCGCTCATCACGACGCCCAGCGCAAACATTGCTTCATGTGACACTGTGGCAGCAAGCCATACGCCGATTGCCGCGATCATCATCTGCAAGAAACCCAGCAGCGCCGAGGCCGCGCCGGCTTTCTCGCCGAATGGAGACAACGCGCGCGCCGTGGCCAATGGACCGACAATGCCCATGCCGAGGAGATATATGCTCATTGCGGCTAAGAACGGCAAGAAAGTCGGACTGATCAGCGAGATGAGCAGGATCGCAAGGCTGCTGGCGGTCGTCGCGCACAAACCTGCCCGGATCGGACCATCGAGCCCGTAGCGTGGTGCCAATCTTGTGGCAAGCATACCCGCGGCGAATACGATGAAGACGGTGCCGGCAAAGAAGAGCCCGAGCTGGATCGGCGTGAAGTGCAACGCTTCGATGAATAGGCGCGGCGCAGCGGAAAACATCGAGAACAAGCCGCCCATAGTGAGGCTCGAGGCGGCCGCGGGGGTAGCGAAGCGACGGTCTTGAATCAGACCGGCATAGGTCCTGCCGACGACAACTGGATTGAACGGCGTGCGGATCGAATTGTGGGTTTCGCCAAGAACGATGGCGTAGGCAACGGCGCTGACGGCGGCAAAGGCTGCGACCAGCGCGAATTCGGCGCGCCAGCCCAGGCTGTGGTCGAGGGCGCCGCCAAGCAGCGGCGAGAATCCGGGAGCAGCGGACATCACGATCATGATGAGCGCCATCGCGCGCGCCAGTGCGGCGCCACTGAACATGTCGCGGGCGATAGCGCGAGACAGCACTGACGTCGCGCAAGCACCTGTTGCCTGCACGACGCGGCCGATGAGGAGATTGGGCAGGTCGGTTGCCAGACCGCACCAAACGCTGCCGACGAAAAACACAGCAAATCCGATCAGGACCGGCCAACGTCTTCCGTAGCGATCCGAAAGCGGTCCGACCAGGAGCTGGCCTAACCCGAACACTGCAAGAAACACGGTGATGGCGGACGTGACCTCTGCAGTCGTGACATTCAATGAGATCGCAATCTGCGGCAGAGACGGCAGCAAGATGTTAGTCGCGAGCGTTCCCATCGCGGCCAGGACGGAAAGGACCGCGATAGGCAGGGCGCTGGAGGTGGGAATGTCCCGAGGCGCGGTGTTGATCAGGTCAGCCATGGGATCTTTCGCGTGACAGGGATAGGTAGATCAAGGCGGCGAGTGACGCGGTTCGCGCCGCTTGCCGATTCCGTTTTTGTCGCCTAGCCGCAATATCAGCGGACGACGCGCTCGATCGCGATGGCCGTGGCTTCGCCGCCGCCGATGCAGAGTGACGCGACCCCGCGCTTGAGGTTCCGCGTTTCGAGCGCGTGCAATAGCGTCACGATCAGCCGCGCGCCGGTGGCGCCGATGGGATGACCTAGCGCGCAGGCGCCGCCATTGACGTTCAGCTTCTCTCTGGGGATGCCGAGATCCTTCTGTGCCGCCATCGCCACGACGGCAAATGCCTCATTGATCTCGAACAGATCTACGTCACCAACGCTCCAGCCGACCTTGTCCAACAGCTTGCGAATAGCCGGGATCGGGGCCGTGGTGAACCATTGTGGCTCCTGGCTGTGGGTGGCATGACCCTTGATCTCGGCGAGCACCGGGAGGCCGTCGCGATCGGCCAGCGAGCGTTTCGCCAAAATCAGCGCCGCAGCGCCGTCGGCATTGGCGGAGGAGGCGGCGGGCGTGATGGTGCCGTTGGCGCGGAACGCGGCCTTTAGCCCGGGAATCTTGGCGGGATCGACCTTGAGCGGATGCTCGTCATTGGAGATGATCCGAGGCCCGGCCTTCTCGCTCAACGTTATCGGAGCGATCTCCGCCTTGAACGCGCCGCCTTCAACCGCCTTGCGGGCCCGGGTCAAGGTCTCGATCGCATAGGCGTCCTGGTCCTTGCGGGTGAACTGATAGGCTTCCGCGGTGGCTTCGCCGAAATCACCCATCGAGCGTCCGGTCTCGTAGGCGTCTTCCAGCCCGTCCATCAACATGTGGTCGATGATGCGGTCGTGGCCCGCGCGATAGCCGCCACGCGCCTTGGCCAGCAGATAGGGTGCATTGCTCATGCTCTCCATGCCGCCAGACAGAACGATCTCGGCGGAGCCCGCATTGATGATGTCGTGAGCGAGCATGGTGGCTTTCATGCCGGAGCCGCAGACCTTGTTAATGGTCGTGGCGCCGGTAGCATCCGGCAATTTGGCGCCGCGAGCGGCCTGGCGCGCCGGTGCCTGGCCCTGTCCGGCGGGCAGCACATTGCCCATGAACACCTCCTCGATCCGCTCGGGCGCCAGTTTGGCTCGTTCGAGCGCAGATCCGATCACATGGGAGCCGAGCTTGTGGGCACTGAGTGGCGAGAGCTCGCCCATGAAGCGGCCGAGCGGCGTCCGGGCTGCGGAGAGGATGACGACGGGATCGGAAGCCATGGCGAATTCTCCTGTTGATCGCTGTTGTTATATGACGATAATCATATAACATGGCCGGCATTGCAATGAAATATTGCCGTCGCTTCAAAAGCGCGGTCCAGAAGCGCTGGTGGATGGGAACGGTCGTACAGCCGGTCACCGAGCAGCTTGCACGGAGGGGAGATGCGTTACGTAGGAGACCATAGGCGCCAGACCCACAGCCGGATCGTTGAAAGTGCCTCCTACGGCTTGCGTCAAAACGGTGCCGAAGGGCTTAGTGTTGTCGAATTGATGAAGCTCGCCGGTCTTACGCACGGCGGGTTCTATAACCATTTCGAGTCGCGTGCCGCGCTTGTTGGCGAGGCAATTGCGTTTGCGATGGATCAAACGGCCGAGCGGTGGAAAAAACTGGCGAACCGGAAGGCAAACGAGGATCGTTTCGAGACGTTGATCGCCGATTATCTCAGTTCCCGCCACCGCGACAATCCCAGACAAGGCTGCGCGCTTCCAGCCCTGGCCGCTGATGTCGCTCGATCGAGCCCGAGGGAGCAACGGGCGCTTGCTTCCAAGCTGGAGAAGATGATCGACATCCTGGTCGAAGTGCTTCCCGCCGAGGGTCCTCAACAGGCACGCCAAATCGCGACGAGCGCCATTGCGACGATGGTTGGATCGATCGTGCTATCGCGTGCTGTCGGCGCCGGGAAGCTTTCCGACGATATTCTCGACGCCGGACGGATGACTGTCTGCGGCCGGACTCACAAGCGACAGCGCAGAACAGCAAAGGCGATGAGCTGCGACAAACCATAATCTGGGAGGTGCCCATGACGGCCGGCAAGTGGCTCAAGACAGCCTGCAACCTGTGTTACGTAAACTGCGGCATCGAGGTCTGGGTGAATGAGGGGCGTCTCGAGAAGGTACGAGGCGACCGTTCAAACCCGAAGTCGCAAGGCTATCTGTGCAACAAGGCGGCGCGCATTCCCTACTATGCGCATCACAGGGATCGGCTCACGACCCCGCTGCGTCGTCGCGCCGATGGCGGCTTTGATGAGATCGAGTGGGACGTCGCGATCGCAGAAATCGCGGAGCGGCTTCGAGACGTCGTCGACAGGTATGGCGGCAAGAGTATTGCCCTTTATGGCGGCGGCGGGCAGGGCAACCACGCTGGCGGCGCCTACGCCAGTGGTTTGTTGCGTGCGCTGGGCTCGCGCGGCGTCTTCAACGCTCTTTCGCAGGAAAAAACCGGCGACTTCTGGGTCAATGGCCACATGTTCGGCAGCCAAACCTGCCACACCTCAGAGGACGTCCATCATTGCGATCTCTTGCTTGTCATCGGGGCAAATCCCTGGATCGCGCACGGCTTCCCCAATGCGCGCGACCATCTCAATCAGATACGCAAGGATCCCGCACGCAAGCTGGTCGTCATCGACCCCCGGCGAACCGAAACCGCAGAGATGGCGGATCTGCATCTTGCGGTTCGTCCCGGTGCGGATACGTTTCTTCTTGGCGCGCTGCTGGCCACGCTCGTCCGGTCCGACCGGATCGACCACGCGTTCATTGAGGCGCATACGATCGGCTTCGCGGAAGTGAGGCAAGCGCTATTGAATATCCCCGTTCAAGGATGGGCCGACGCCGCCGATATCTCGATCGCGCAGCTGGAGCGCTGCGCCGCGATGATCGCGGCCGCGAAGGCCATGGTGGTTCGGGTTGAACTCGGCATCCAGCAAGGCGTCAACTCGACTCTCAACTCCTATCTCGAGAAGCTCTTGATCATGCTTTCCGGCAATTTCGGCCGTGAAGGTACCAACCAATTGCATAGCTGGCTTCAGCCGCTATGGGGAAATTCTCCGAACCAGACATTCGCGCCAACCGGCGACGCCATCATTGGCGGCTTGTTGCCGCCCAACATTTTCCCCGAAGCGGTTCTCAAGGACCATCCAGACCGGTTGCGCTGCGCCTGGATCGACAGCTCCAATCCCGCCAACACCGCCGCAAACACGGAGGCGGTGGAACGCGCGCTGAAATCGCTCGAACTATGCGTCGTCGTGGACGTTGCGATGACCGAAACCGCTAGGCTCGCGCATTACGTTCTCCCGGCGTCCACACAATACGAGAAGACGGAATTCACTCTCTTTAACTACGAATTCCCGACAAACTATTTTCACGTGCGCGCTGGCGTCTTGCCGCCGCTCGCCGGCACGTTGCCAGAGCCCGAGATCTACACGCGGCTTGCCGTCGCCCTGGGGCTTCTGCCGGGTGACAATGTGCTCGCGCCGCTACGCGAAATAGCACAGCGCTCGCGACCTGAATTCGCCGCGGCCTTTCGTGCCTTCATCGCGGAAAACCCGGCGGCGGTGCCTGCCCTGGTGCTCTACCATACGCTAGGGCAGACGCTTCCGGATGACACGGCGGCCGCGGCTCCGTTGTGGAGCGCGGCATTGGCTTGCGCGAAGCGGTCGCCGCAAGCGGTACGGCGGGCGATCGGCGCATCCGACCAGGTGACGGACCAGCAGCTCGGAGACCTTCTGTTCAACACCATTGTGGCGACCCGGCAGGGCACGGCGGTCACCCGGCACAAGTATGACGAGGTCTGGTCACTGATCAGCCATTCGGATCGCAAGGTTCGGCTGGTCGTCCCGCAGATGATGGAATGGCTGGCGCGTCTCGATCCGCAGGCTGCGGGCGCGCCAAAGGAGTTTCCGTTCATGCTGGCGGCCGGTGGTCGCCGCATGTTCAATGCCAACCAGATATTTCGCGATCCCGCGTGGCGTCGCGACGACCCGGACGGCGCCCTGTTGATCAATTCGAGCGATCTGAGCGAGTTGGGCGCGAAGGATGGTGACTGGATCGCGGTCGAGTCGGCGGTCGGGCGGCTCGTCGTCCGCTGCAAGGTCGATGACGCCATGCGGAACGGCCAGTTGGCGCTGCCGCACGGCTACGGTCAGGCATACCCGACATCAGACGGAGAGCGCCTGATCAACGGACCGCGCATCAATCTGCTCACCGAGAGCGGCAACCGTGATCCCATTGCGGGCACGCCCTACCACAAGAACGTCCCGGTGCGTTTGACCCTGGTGTCCGGGCACGAAGCTGCCGCCTATCAGTCGCAATCCGAGCGAATTCATAAGAGAGCGGCCGGACAATAGCTCGAAGGGAGCGTCGAATGACCGAGAAACCAATCGCAATCGTGACCGGAGTAGGGCCAGGCACGGGAGCTGCCATCGTCAAGCGCTTCTCTGCTGGCGGGTTTCGTATCATCGCGCTTGCCCGCTCAGCGGAGCTCACCAATCGACTTGCGCAAGAGCTTCCGGACGTGCACGCGGTGACCTGCGACGTCTCCGAGGAGGCTCAGGTGCGGACCGCAGTCGCTGACGTAAAGCGCCGCTTTGGCGCGGCGGACATTCTCATCCACAACGCGGTCGGAGGGGGTTGGGGGAGTTTTCGCGAGATCGATCCGAAGATGCTGAAGGGCAACTTCGAAGTCAACGTGATGGGTCTGTTGTACCTGTCGCGAGAAGTGGCGCCTGACATGATCGCTCGGGGCAAGGGCGCAATCCTGGTGACCGGCAACACCTCTTCGATCCGAGGCAAAGCCAATTTCGCCGGCTTCGCGCCGACGAAGGCGGCGCAGCGCATTCTGGCCGAGTCGATCGCACGTGAAGTAGGACCTCTCGGCGTCCACGTCTCCTACGTTCTCATCGACGCCGTTATCGATACGCCCCGGATGCGCGCGCGGATGAGCGACAAACCGGATGAGTTCTTCATCAAGCCGGCGGCGATCGCCGACGAATTATTGCATCTCTACGGTCAGGATCGCTCGGCCTGGTCGTTTCTCACGGAACTGCGGCCATTCAACGAAAATTGGTAACGCTCGAACACGGGCACGGCGCGCTGGGTCACTTTGGAGAGCTCTCCGCGGGACTTGAAAGGTCAGGAACATGACTGATGGATCCATCGCGGTTGATGCGGGGACGGACGAACTGCTGTGCGCGATCCGGGATCGCGTCGCGGTGATTACCTTGAACCGGCCCGGAGCCCGAAATTCGTTGTCCGATCATCTTACGCCGGCGTTGCGCCGGATGATCAAACAGAATGGAGATGATCCTGAGGTCGGAGCCCTCCTGATTACCGGTGCAGGCACTGCCTTCTGTTCGGGCGGCGATGTTAAGGGAATGGGCGGCAACGCTGCCGCGCCGGCGATGTCATTCAGCGACAAGGTTGCGCGATTGCGGGAACGTCAGCGAACCCTGACCGGCGTACTTGTTTCGGTGCGGAAGCCCACCATCGCAGCTTTGCCGGGACCGGCGGCTGGCGCCGGGCTTGCGATCGCACTCGCTTGCGACCTTCGTATCGCGGCCGAATCCACGATCATGACGACAGGCTATGCCAGGATTGCGCTCACCGGCGATTACGGCATTTCGTGGTTGTTGACCCGGCTTGCCGGGACGGCACGTGCTCGCGAACTGATGTTTCTGTCTGAACGGATCAGTGCACGGCGCTGCGAAGCATTGGGCCTTATCAATCGCGTGGTGTCTGATTCCGAACTGCAAAGCGAAGCATTCGAAATGGCGAGAGCATTGGCGAATGGCCCGGCGAGCGCCTATGCCTCCATGAAGGATAATCTCGACCTTGCGCTGTCGGCCGACTTCTTGACGTCACTAGATCAAGAGGCCGAGAGGATGGTCCTCGCGGCGGGCACTGCGCAGCACGCCGAAGCTGTCCGGGCTTTTATTGAGAAGCGTCCGCCGACTTACAGGTAAAACTCTTTCAGGTCATGACTTCGAAGGCCTAGCGGGCCGTACCCGCAACCGCACAAGCTGGAGCTGCCAAGCTAGAGCGTTTCACTTTTTGACTGAAGCATAACCGGCGTTAGCGAAGTAGTTGGCGCATTCACGAGGCTGGATGTCGTGGACGAGGTGACCGATGTGTCGCCAAGTGTCCTCGATGGTGCGCTTCTGAGCTTGCCGCATCCAATGCTTGATCTTGGCGAAGGCCTGTTCGATCGGGTTGAGGTCGGGGGAGTATGGCGGCAGGTACCAGAGCCTGGCGCCAGCGGCCTGGATCATCTGCCTGACAGCTTTCGACTTGTCGCTTCCAAGATTGTCGAGAATGACGATATCGCCCTCGCGCAGGGTTGGCAGGAGAAGGTGCTCAACATAGGCGCGGAAGCATTCGCCGTTGATCGGCCCGTCGAAGACGCAGGGTGCCGTGAGTTGGTCGTGGCGGAGCGCGCCGAGGAACGTGAGGGTACGCCAGTAACCGTGCGGTGCGAAGCCACGCAGGCGTGCCCCTTTGGCACCCCCAGCCCCGCAAAGGGGCCATATTGGTTTTGATCCAGGTCTCATCGATGAAGACGAGCCGGCCCGGATCGAGCCCGGCCTGCCAGGATTGCCAACGCTGACGCCTACGAGAGACGTCGGCCCGAGCCTGCTCAAGAGCGAACAGTGTTTTTTTGAACCGCAGCCCTTCCCGGCGCAGGAACAGCCAGACCGCGTTGTGCGAGACCTTGACCCCACGGGCCGCCAGTTCCGCCTTCAGGCCATGTAACGTCAGGTGGGGCGTCTGAGTGATTCGCTCGACGATGAAGGCGCGGTGCGGATCAAGTACAGGCTTGCGGTGTCCGCCCATCTTGCCAGGCACAACCGAGCCGGTCGCCCGCTGCCGCTGTGACCACTTCACAACTGACGAGACCGCAACGCCAAACCGTTCTGCCATAGACCGGCAGCTCTCGCCTGCCAAAACCGACGCCACCACTCGCTCGCGAAGATCCAGGGAAAGAGGTCGGGTCATGCGATGCTGGCCTCCAATCCAGTCAGCATCTTGAATCACAAACCGCCAGAAACCGGAATCCCCTCCGATTCAATTAAGCAATGAAACGCTCTAATTGCTCATTCGACTGCGGCGATACGAATGGGACGCGTTCCGATCGGAGCGCCGGTCGCGCGGTCGATGGTGAGGGGATCGATCTCCGTTCCGTTTTCGGCATCAAAGAACCGGGTCACCTTGCCTCCGCTGCGATGCTTGCGTCCCCACGCACCAATCGCGAATAGGACCGGCAAGAAGTCGCGCCCGGCTTCCGTCAGCACATATTCGTCCCGTGGCGGACGGTCTGAATAACGGCGCTTCTCCAGCACTCCCTCGTCAACCAGCGCCGAAAGGCGCCCCGTCAGCATCGTCGGCGCGATACCGAGACTCCTGCGAAAATCGTCGAAGCGGGTCAGTCCCGCATGGGCGTCGCGCATGATCAGCATGCTCCATGCGTCTCCGACCAGCGCCAGGCTTCGGGCGATCAGGCAAGGCTGGGCCGAAGGTTTTTTCATGTAAGTCTCATTTTAGTAGTGACTTGATACTAAATTGATAGTAACAGATCATTCGTCGGTGTTCCACACCAAATTGGGAAGACCGGAGCCGAGGACGCGGAATTGCGCTGATGCCGGGTGCTTCCGCCAGCATTGGGCTGGCGTCGGGCCAAGGCCAACATAGCGGCCTATCAACACGTGCACCTCTTCGTGCGCACAGGAAGAACCGCGTCATCCGATATCCCTCTGATCTCAGGGATTCCGGTGTCAGCCGAACTATGGAGTAAGTGATGTCAACTTATGTCAGCCACCCAGGATCGGTCGTGCGCTATGTCGATGCGCCGAATCTTTCGATCAGTGCTGCAGGAACAACTTTTGCCTATCGCGATATCGGTCCACGCACTGGCGTGCCATTGATCCTTCTCAACCATTGGGGCGCGGTTCTCGACAATTTCGATCCACCGATCGTCGACGGGCTCGCCACCAGGCATCGCGTGATCGCGATCGACTACCGCGGCATCGGCGCTTCAGGCGGGAAAGCGCCTGTTAGCGTTGGCGAAATGGCAGAAGATACGATTGCTCTGATCGCCGCGCTGGGTTTTGAAAAAGTCGATCTGCTCGGCTTTTCCCTCGGCGGCTTCGTAGCCCAGGATATCGCACTGAAGGCCCCTGGTCTCGTGCGAAAGCTGATTCTGACCGGCACGGGCCCGGCAGGCGGCAAAGGTATCGAGAAGGTCGGGCCGGTGTCCTGGTCGCTGATGATCAAGGGCTTGCTGACTTTGCGAGACCCGAAATTCTATCTGTTCTTCACCTCCACAGCCAATGGCCGCCGGGCCGCAAAGGCCTTTCTGGAAAGGCTGAAGGAGCGTAAGTCAAATCGGGACAAAGGAGCCACGCCAGTGGCCTTGTTGCGGCAGCTCAAGGCGATCAAGAGCTGGGGCCAGCAGGCGCCTCAGGATCTCGGCAGCCTCCGCATCCCGGTCCTGATCGCGAATGGCGATAACGACATCATGGTGCCGACCGCAAACAGCACCGACATGGCACGGCGTGTTCCGGGCGCCCAACTGGTCATCTACGAAGATGCCGGGCACGGCGGGATTTTCCAGTACCACGCCGATTTCGTGCCGAAGGCGCTGTCGTTCCTCGACGCCTGACGCCGCGACCATATTTTCAAATTGGAGATGACATCATGAAGGCATTCGTCGTCGACAAATATAAGAAGAAAGGGGCTCTGCGCTCGGCAACCATGCCAGAACCGGAGTTGCGGGACGATGATGTCCTGGTTCGGGTTCGCGCAACTGCTGTGAACGTCCTGGACTCCAAGCTCAGGAATGGAGAATTCAAGCTCATCCTGCCGTATCGTCCGCCCTTCATTCTGGGCCACGATGTTGCCGGGACGGTCGTCAGGGTTGGCCGCAATGTCAGGCGATTCAAGGCAGGCGACGAGGTCTATGCGCGGCCGCGCGATCATCGGATCGGAACATTCGCCGAATTCATTGCCATGAACGAAGCCGACGTGGCGCCGAAGCCCTCGAACATCAGCATGGAAGAGGCCGCTTCCATCCCGCTGGTGGGGCTGACCGCCTGGCAGGCGCTAGTCGAGGTGGGCCAGCTGAGGCCCGGCCAGAAGGTCTTCATCCAGGCGGGCTCCGGCGGGGTGGGGAGTTTCGCGATCCAACTCGCCAAGCATCTCGGTGCGGTCGTCGCGACGACGACGAGCGCGAAGAATGTCGAGCTGGTCAAGAGCCTCGGCGCGGACTTGGTCATCGACTACAAGACCCAGGATTTCGAGAAAGTCTTGTCGGGCTACGATCTGGTCCTGCACAGCCAGGACGCCAAGACGCTTGAAAAATCTCTGCGCGTGCTCAAGCCGGGCGGCCTGCTCATCTCAATCTCCGGGCCGCCCGACCCCGAATTCGCGAGGGAGCAGGGGATGAACATCTTCCTGAAACTGGTGCTGCGTTTGCTGAGCCATGGTGTGCGGAAGAAAGCCAGAAAACTTGGTGTGCGCTTCTCATTCCTGTTCATGCGAGCGCAGGGACAGCAGCTACGCGAAATCACGTCCCTGATCGAATCCGGCGTGATCCGTCCGGTCGTGGACAAGGTTTTCCCGTTCGAAAAAACCGGCGACGCGCTCGCCTATGTCGAGACCGGGCGCGCAAAGGGCAAGGTCGTGATCGCGGTGAAACAATAGTTCCGTAACGGTGCCGCCTGCGTTGCGACGCCATACGCCGGCCGGCACCAAGTGCATGAGGAAACGACATGACTGAATCCAACCGCGATACACAGCCTTTCCAGCAGGACGTCGCACTTATTGTCGGCGGTGGCCCGGGCATCAGTTCGAGTTGCGCCAGGCTGTTCGCGGAAAACGGAATGCGTGTCGCCGTCGCAGCCAGGAATCCGGAAAAAGCCGTCCTTGAGACTCTCGAAAAGGTGCACGGCGTACGTCGCTACGCCTGCGATGCAAGCGAACCGGAGGCCGTGGCACAGCTGTTCGCGAATGTCGCTCGAGAGATCGGAGCGCCGAGGCTTGTCGTGCATAACATCGATGGCCGCGTTCCCGGCATTTTCCGCAAGGACATTCTCGAAGCCGACCCGATAATGGCGCTCGAAACAATCCGAAACTCGGCATTCAGCGCGTTTCTGGTAGGTCAACAGGCAGCTCGGCTCATGCTCGGAAACGAACCCGACGTCAATGGTACGAGAGGAACGTTAATCTTTACGAACGCCAGCGCGGCGCTCAAGGGTTTTCCATCGAGTGGTGCATTTGCGATGGCGTGCCATGCCAAATCCGGACTCGCGCAAAGCATGGCGAGAGAATTGATGCCGCAGGGAATCCATGTGGCGAATGTGCCGATCGATGCCGCGATCGGTTGGACTCAGGAAGACGGGACCCGCGCGCACCGTCTGGCGGGGACGACCGTGGAAGACAACATGGCCGACCCTGTCCATATTGCGGAAACCTATCTGCAGCTGCACCGCCAGCATCGGTCGACCTGGGCTTTTGAAGTCGTGCTGCGGCCGTGGGTCGAGAAATGGTAATTACGCTCAGCTGATCCCTCCGAACAAGTGCGCGGAGATCGCCAATTCTAAATTGGAATTCGATTTCTGCACCAAGAATTCCGCCATTCTCTGGCACATTGACGTCTGCTCGTCTTGACAGTTCTATTTTAGAACGGTTTACTCCGCGGGCCGATATGAATGAAGGGTGCGGACCTCCCGGTTGAAGGAGGCCGCGCACGCTGCCGAAAACAAGGCGCGAGGGAGGATGGCATGAGGAGCGTGGACGAGCTTACCGCAGCCGAACTGCTGGACGGCCTGCCGTCCAGAGTGCACGAGGTTTACGCGCCGTTCGTGCGGGATATTCCGGATCATCCGGCCTTCGTGGAAGGCGGGCGTTCCTGGAGCTACCGGCAGTTCTCGGATGCTGTCGACGCTGCTGCAAAGAATCTCGCCGGGTTGGGCATCAGGCCCGGTGATCGCGTGATGATTGCCAGTGAGAACAGCGTGGCCCTCGGCGTGATGCTCTTCGCAGCGAGCAAGCTCGATGCCTGGGGTATTCCGGTCAATCCCCGCCTTTCGCCCCGAGAGATCGACCTGATTGGGACGCACAGCGGCGCCAGACGCGTTCTGTTCAACTCGGCTCTGTCGAAGGAAGCGGCCGATCATGCCACTCGCGTCGGAGCGAAAATCGGCGCCGTCGGACCATTTGGTGGAATCGGTGTCGGTCCTCTCAATGCGGATGCGAAAGCAGAGCCCGTCGAGAAGGATGGCGCCCGCCAGGTCGCAGGCCTTTTATACACCTCGGGCACGACCGGTGCGCCGAAGGGCGTCATGCTGAGCCACCGCAATCTGCTCTTCACCGCAAGGACGTCGGGAATCCTTCGACGAAGCAGTCCAGGCGACCGCATTTACGGCGTGCTGCCGATGTCGCACATCGTCGGGTATGCGATCCTACTGATTTCGACGCTGATGCACGGCGGCACGTTGCACGTCGTGGCCAAGGCCGATCCCGCTGCGCTGGCTCATGCCATCGCCGAGCAAGGGATTACGAGCCTATTCGGCGTGCCTGCCACATATCAGCGGCTGCTTGAGCACAAGGCGGTCAAGGGCATCCAACGGCTCGAGCGGGGCAGCCTGCGGATCATGGCGGTGGCTGGCGCTCCGCTAGACCTCGATCTCAAGAAGCGGATCGAGGACGAGTTTGGAATCCCGCTGTTGAACAACTACGGCATAACCGAATGTTCGCCCGGCCTGTCGGGTGTCCGTTCGGAACAGCCTGTCTCGGACGAGTCGGTCGGCCCTTTTCTTCCCGGCGTCGAGCACCGGATCGTGGACGGACAAGGAAAAAAGGTGGCGACCGGTGAGGTGGGCGAATTGCACGTACGAGGTCCGAACATCATGCTCGGCTACTATCGTGCGCCCGACCTGACAGCGGCGGCGATCGATGAGCAGGGATGGTTCAACACGGGAGATCTCGCGCGGGTGAACGGCAAGGGGCATCTCTACATTGCCGGCCGCACCAAGGAGCTCATCATCCGCTCCGGCTTCAACGTTTATCCCGCCGAGGTGGAAGCGGTCCTGAACGCGCACGACCAGGTCGTTCAGTCGGCCGTCGTCGGACGAAAGGTCGAGGGCAACGAGGAGGTCGTCGCGTTCGTTCAGCTTCTCCCCGGTGCGAGCATCAGCGCGGAAGACCTAAAGGCGTATACGGCCCAATTGCTCACGTCCTACAAGCGTCCAACCGAATTGATCGTGCTCGACGCTCTGCCCTCGGCCTCCACCGGCAAGATACTGAAACACAAGCTGCGAGAGATGGCGAACGAACAGGCCGCCCCGAAGGCGTCGCGTGCGGCCGCCGCTGGCTGACGGGCGTCAGGATGATTTGAACGGCAATATGCCGGTTTAAGAAAGAACGTGAGCGACGGACTTGTCGCCGAAGGGAGATGACAATGTTGAGAAGCGTCATGATTGTAGCCGCGCTCGCGGCATCCATAGCCGGGGCGCATGCGCAGACGCCGGGCGTCACTGAATCCGAGATAAAGATAGGAGCGACGTTCCCTTTCAGCGGCCCCGCTTCGCCGCTCAGCAATACCGGAAAGGGCATGATCGCCTACGTCAATTCGATCAACGAGCGCGGCGGCATCAACGGGCGGAAGATAAACCTCGTCACCTACGACGATGCCTACAGTCCCCCCAAGACGGTGGAGCAGACCAGGAAACTCGTGGAAAGTGACGAGGTGGCGTTCCTGTTCGGCCCGCTGGGGACGCCCGGCATCAGCGCTACTATCAAGTACGTCAACGCGAAGAAAGTCCCGCATCTGTTTGTTGTGAGCGGAGTCACAAAATTCACGAACTTCGCTGAATTCCCCATGACCACGACGGGATTGCCGAGCTACGACACCGAGGGACGAATCTACGCGAAATACATCACCCAGACCCGGCCGGACGCGAAGATTGCCATCCTGTATCAGAACGACGATCTGGGTAAGGACTTCGTCAATGCATTCAAGGGCTATTTGAAGGACGATTTCGACAAGAAAGTCGTCGCGTCGTCCTACGAAGTGACGGAGCCGACCATTGATTCCCATGTCGTTTCGCTGAAATCGTCTGGCGCATCGGCGTTTTTGGTGGCCGGCACGCCAAAATTCGCAGCGCAGGCCATCAAGAAGGCCGATGAGATAGCTTGGAAGCCGCTGTTCCTGATCAACTTTGTTTCGAGCTCGGTGTCTTCGACCATCGTCCCCGCAGGACCGGAAAAGGCCGTAGGCATAGTCGCCGCGACAATCACGAAGGATCCGAATGATAAGAAGTGGGCCGACGATCCCGGCATCAAATGGTACCGCGAGTTCTTTGCCAAATACCTGCCGGGCGCAGATATCGGAGACAACAATTATCTGTTCGGGACCCAGCAGGGACAGATCCTGGAGCAGGTACTCAAGCAATGTGGCAACGATCTCTCGCGGGAGAATATCGTCAGGCAATCGCGCAGCATCCGCGGGTTGTCGCTTCCCACTGTTATACCAGGTGTCATCATCAACACGGGCCCCGAAAGCAGTATGGCGTATACGCAGCTGCAGCTGCAGCGCTGGAATGGGACCACGTGGGAGCAATTTGGTAGTGTACTCAGCGCCGACGGGAAATGAATTGTATCGTCTGAACACGCTGCGCAGGTGATTTGAGCCACGCGATCAACTGAATCATGGAGCACGGATGTCCAGCGACGTTCTTTTCCGGCCTTTCAAGCTGAAAGGGCTGACCTTGCCGAACCGGGTCGTGATGGCGCCGATGACGCGCTCATTCTCTCCGGGCGGAATCCCGACCGGCGACGTCGCGCAGTATTACCGTCGGCGTGCCGAAGGAGCGGTCGGCCTCATTATCTCGGAGGGCACGGGCGTGGATCGTCCGGCATCCCTGAACGATCCGAATGTTCCCCGTTTTCACGGTGAGAAGGAGTTGGCGGGGTGGCGGCGTGTGGTCGACGAGGTGCATGCCGCCGGTGGCCTGATGGCACCGCAGCTATGGCACGTCGGAGCCGTTCGCACCCGCGCCCAGGATTGGTCTCCTCCGGGTGCTTACGACAGTCCGTCCGGTCTGTCGCGACCGGAGAAGAAATTTGGCGAGCCGATGAGCGAAGCGGACATCGCCGACGCCATTCGCGCCTTCGCCGATGCAGCGCTTGCGGCGAAGCGCCTGGGATTCGACGCCGTCGAATTGCATGGCGCGCACGGCTATCTGATCGATCAATTCTTCTGGGCGGGCACCAATCGCCGCGAGGATGCTTATGGTGGCAAGGACCTGCCGGGTCGGGCGCGGTTTGCCGCTGATATCATCCACGCGGTTCGCAAATCGGTCGGACCGGACTTTCCGATACTGCTCCGCATCAGCCAGTGGAAGCAGCAGGACTATGAAGTGAAGCTGGCCGAGACGCCTCGCGCGTTGGAAGCCTGGCTCAAACCTCTGGTCGACGCCGGAGTAGATGTTCTGCATTGCTCGCAACGGCGCTTCTGGGAGCCGGAGTTCGATGGTTCCGACTTGAACTTCGCCGGATGGGCGAAGAAGGTCACGGGTGTACCGACGATTTCGGTCGGGTCAGTCGGTCTGACCGGCGAATTCATCGCTGCATACAGCGGAGAAAGCTCGCGTCCGGCGTCCCTCGACGAGTTAATCCGCCGCCTCGATCGCGAGGAGTTCGATCTTGTCGCGGTGGGTCGGGCGCTGCTTCAGGATCCGCAGTGGCTACTGAAGATACGCGACGGCCGGACAGAGGAATTGATGGCTTTCGAACGAACTGCATTCGCAGCGCTGAGCTAATCCGAGCGATGAAGGGTGTCGGGGCAGGGTTCGTCGCTACTGAATAACGGCTATCGAAAATGTTGGGTAGCCGGTGCTGCGGCGATCGGTCCAAGCTGGCTGGCAACGAATGATCGGCTGCCCGGCAGTCGACGACGGGAGGAGCCTGCGTGTCCTTGCGCAGTCGCCTGGAAGCAATTCGGAGACTGGCAATGAACGACACGAAAACCCAGGTCGGCCAAATCCGCACCGAGGTGCACGGGCATGTGTTCAAGATCATCATCGACAACGTTGCGAAGAAGAATTCGTTCAGTCCGCAGATGATGGCGCAGATGTCGGATGCGATGACGCTTCTCGACCGCACCGACGACTACTGGGTCGGGGTACTTTGCGCCGAGGGCCCGGATTTCACGGCCGGGCTGGATATGCCGAAATTCTTCGGACCCAAGGCCGAGAATACCGAGATCAAGCCCGACAACATCGATGCGTTCGCGTTGAAGAGCCGGTGTCGCAAGCCGATCGTGACGGCAGTGCAGGGGATCTGCTTCACGATTGGCATCGAAATGATGCTCGCTGGCGACATCGTCGTGGCGGCCGACGACGCACGGTTCTGTCAGATGGAATCCAAGCGCGGGATCGCGCCTCTTGGTGGTGCCCATTTCCGATATCTGACACGGGCGGGCTGGGGAGACGCGATGTATCACCTGTTCCTATGCGACGAGTTCGATGCCGCGCGGGCTTACAAGATCGGGTTTGTTCAGGAAGTCGTCGCTCCCGGCCAGCAGATTGCGCGCGCGATGGAGATTGCGAATCTGATCGCCAAGAACGCGCCGATCGGCATTCAGGTGACGAAGGAGGCCGCGTTGAAATACATCGAGGCCGGCGAGAGAGCCGCGATCGATTACATTCCCAAGATCAAGGATCGCGTCTTCAGCAGCGAAGACATGAAAGAAGGCATCCAGTCATTCGTGGAGCGCCGCTCGGCAGTATTCCGCGGGAAATAGAGATCCCACGACCGCTTGGTAGAACTTCGCTCCGGACCAGAGGATTTGACCATGGGAAGCATCAAGAAGGCATTCGATCTCACCGGCAGGAATGCTCTTGTTACGGGAGGCTCCCGTGGCCTTGGGTTGCAGATCGCCGAGGCGCTGGGTGAGCAAGGAGCACGGATCGTGATCTCCTCTCGCAAGGCGCCAGACCTGGAAAAGGCCCAGGCGCACCTTGCCGGGCTCGGCATCAAGGCGGAATGGATCGCAGCGGATAATTCCAGGGACGAAGACGTCAAGCGCCTCGCCGACGAAACGATCAAGAAGCTCGGACGGGTGGACATTCTGGTGAACAACGCGGGCGCCACCTGGGGCGCGCCGACGGAAGATCACCCGATCGAAGCCTGGGACAAGGTGATGAACTTGAACATCCGCTCGCTGTTCCTGCTCAGCCAACAGATCGCCAAGGGTTCGATGATACCGAACAAATATGGCCGCATCGTCAACCTTGCTTCGATCGCGGGCCTGTTCGGAAGTTCCGGGGATATGCAGACGGTCGCCTACAACACAAGCAAAGGCGCTGTCGTCAACTTCACGCGGGCGTTGGCGGGGAGCTGGGGGCGTTACGGAATTACGGCCAATGCTCTGGCGCCTGGCTTTTTCCCATCGAAGATGACAAAGGGAACGATCGAAGCGGTCGGGGTCGAAAAGCTCGCCGCTGGCGCGCCGCTGCGCCGCATCGGTGATGAGGACGATCTGAAAGGTGCCGCGGTTCTGTTCGCCAGCGACGCCGGCAAGCACATTACCGGACAGATCCTTGCCGTCGATGGTGGTCTGACTTCGGTGCTATCGTCTTCCTGAACGTCTTGGTCTGGCGGCCTGCGGTTTTGTAGTGACACCGTTCGCGGCGGTGGAGGGCTAAGGGACCACCAGCGTCAGCGTCTCGGCGACCAGAGCCGGCGTTTGACTATTCTCGATCTCAAGTACCGCGTCGCCCTTGATCAGCATACGCCCGTTGTCCTTCGGTTCGACACTTGTCATGGAAAGCTGAAGGCGAACGCGGTTACCCGATCTTACGGGTGTCAGGAACCTGACTTTGTCCAGACCATAGTTGAAGACGGCAGATGCGTCGACCGGAGCGAGCCCCAGGTCCATGCCAAGTGGCGCAATCAATGACAGGCTCAGGAAGCCGTGGGCAATGGTGCCGCCTACAGGACTTTCCTTGCTCGCGCGGTCCGCATCCACGTGGATCCACTGCCTGTCCCCAGTACAGGCCGCGAACTGGTCGATCATGGGCTGGTCGATGGTGACCCAGTCGGATGTTCCGAGATTCTGGCCCACGAAATCCCTGATCGCCTCGAGCTTAATCTGTGCCATCGCTGTGTCCGTTGTTCGACCGTTTGGCATATTTCCCCAAACTGCGAGGAAGGCCATGTCGATTTTGTTGAACGGGGAACGCAATATTGAATAGCGGCCAGGCTTTGATGGCTTTTTCGCTTGTGTTTCCGGGTCCTGCGACGTCGTTCGCACTCGGCGATCAGGAACCAAAAGCGCTTGCGCAAAGGACGAGAGCATGACCGAGGCAAGCTGGGATTTGTTTCGCTTGTTTTCCGTGGTGGCGAGAACTGGAAGCGTCAACCGTGCCGCACACGAACTGGGAATGAGCCAACCGACATTGAGCAGGCGTCTGAAGGAGCTGGAGCGCTACGTGGCCGCTCCCCTGTTCTTTCGCGCCTCGTCCGGGGTGAAGCTGACGCGGGAAGGCGAGGACCTGCAACGCTCGGCCGGCGATATGATGCTCGCATTCGAGTCGTTTCATCGCGATCTGCGTTCGCGCGTCGGGCAACGATCGTCAGTGGTCAGGATATCGGCGACCGAAGGCATGACCAAGCACTGGCTTCTCCCGCGGGTTGCGGAGCTGCGACGGCGCGATAGTCGAATCTACCTGGAAATCATCTCCACGGTGAACCAGCAGAGCTTGGCAACGAGCGATCTGGACTACGTCATCAGGATGGGAGATCCCGGCGAGAACGATCTCATTGGAAAGCGGGTCGCGGACGTGCCGATGGGGATTTTTGCCTCCGAGCGGTACCTTGCCGGACGCCCCGCGCCTCGGTCATTGTCAGAGCTGAGGGATCACGACATCATCGGCCATACTGCCGATTTTGTCTCCTTCCGCAACGTTCGGCCCAATCAGAGGGATTTGTTGGAGTATTTCTCGGAAGCGGCGGGCATCCGCAGCGTTGTTCGGGTCAACCCAATTGCCAACCATTTCGCCGCCGCCGGTTGCGGTCTCGGGCTTGCGCTTCTTGCTGTACCATTCGCGCAAGCCGAGGGACTGGTTCAGGTCTTGCCACAAGAGACAGTTACGATGAACGTATGGCTGCTGCGCCGGCGCGAGAGCGACCTGAGAAAATTGACTCGTGAAGTCAGGCGATTCCTGGAAGCAGAATTCACCGCTTCCAGGGAATGGCTCGCGGGCAACCCTCGAAATGCGAGAGTGACCAAGCGCAAGGCCTGAGGCCGTCTCACATGCTGCCTTCGCCGCATCTGGAAATATCGCGGTAAGACACGCGAAGAGGCCGTGGTCATTCTGCGCTGAATAGCGGTAGTTCAGAATTTAGATACTTGCCGGGCGCCGGGCCGGTCATCCTCCATCTCAAAAATCATAACGGGAGGGATGGATGTCCAAATCGGAAGGGGCCTTGCTGTCAACGCCGATCCAGACGATCGCGGAAATTCCGCGACGTTACGCGGCCATCACGCCCGACGCCGTCGCCGTGAGCTTCGAGGGGCGCGAGACAAGCTATCGGGTTTTGGAGGAATTATCCAATCAAGTCGCCAATGGCCTCATGGCTGGGGGTGTGCGACCGGGCAGCCGAATTGCGATACTCGACAAGAATTCGGATATCTTTTTTCAAGTGCTTCTCGGGGCAGCCAAGGCCCGCGCCGTCCTGGTTCCCATCAATGCAAGGCTGGCACCTCCCGAGATCGTTTTCGCGGTCAACGATGCCAAAACCGAGATTCTCTTCGTCGGGGAATCGTTCGAGAAACTTACCACTGAAATCCAGGATCAGCTGGAAACTGTTTACCAAATCATTGTGTTGGACTCTCGTTACCTCAAGTGGCGCGATGCCCACCCGACGACCGAGGCGAGCCTGCCAGTCAGCCCCGATGACGTTTGCTTGCAGCTCTACACCAGCGGCACGACCGGCTATCCGAAGGGCGTGCAGCTTTCTCACGCCAATTTTCCACTACACGCGCTTGACGACTGGAAGGCGTGGTCGTCCGACGATGTCATGCTGCTCGCAATGCCGTTGTTCCACATCGCAGGGGTCGGTACCGGCGTATTCGGTCTGGTCGCCGGCCTCAAGACGATCGTGCTTCGCGAGTTCGTTCCATCGGTGGCGCTTGAAACGATACAGCGCGAACGAGCTACGGTCACGTTCCTCGTTCCGGCAATGCTATTGGCGATGCTGGCCGAACGTAACGTTGAAAAAATCGATCTCTCCTCACTGAGACAGATTCTTTACGGAGCCTCCCCGATACCGCTCGAGCTTCTCAGGAAGTCGCTCCGGGTGTTCAGGCATACGGGGTTCTTCCAGGTCTACGGCCTGACCGAAACGACCGGCGTCATCACGGTTCTGGATGCTGCAGACCATTCCTCGAACAATAGGGATATCCTGAGGTCATGCGGCCGTCCGGTCGAAGGCATTGAACTGATGGTCATCGACGCGTCGGGCAAACCGCTACCAGCCCGAGAGGTGGGTGAAGTCGTGTGCCGCTCATCGCAAAATATGAAGGGATACTGGAATCGGGCAGAGGACACCGCGAGGACTCTCAGGAACGGATGGCTGCATACCGGCGATGCCGGATTCCTCGATGAAAACGGCTATTTGTACATTCATGATCGTTTGAAAGACATGATCGTTTCCGGCGGAGAGAACGTCTACCCCGCCGAGATCGAAAGTGCCTTGTATGGACACGCGGATATCGCCGACGTCGCCGTCATCGGCGTGCCTGACGACCGGTGGGGTGAAGCGGTCAAGGCCCTCGTCGTGTTGAAACCGGATCGTACGGCGGACCCGGCGGGCATACTGCATTTCGCGCGAGGAAGGCTGGCGGGGTTCAAGATCCCGAAGTCGATCGAATTCGTGCACGAACTTCCCCGCAATCCGTCCGGGAAAATCCTCAAGCGGCTGCTGCGAGAGCGCTATTGGGAAGGATACGAGCGGATGGTCAATTGAGCGTGGTTGGCCGAATTGAACGTATCGGGCCGGGAGACGCTTTTGCTAGGCGACCGCTGCGTCCTGCGACTTGAGCGACTGAAGCGTCAGCACCTCGGTCAAGCGCAGATGTTCCGTCATCAAATCGGTGGCGAGTTTCACATGCCGGCCAAGAATGGCTTGGGCCAGTGCCGAATGTTCGGCGCGCAGATCACGATCGGCGCGCGACATTCGCACATTGATGCGGCGATAGCGTTCGCCCTGGACGAAGAGTTGTTCGCGGATTCGCAGCAGCCAGGGACTATCGCAGGCCGCCACCAGGGTGGCATGGAATTTCGCGTGCGCGATCATCCAGTCGTCGCCCAGGTCGTGAATGTCGTGGGGCGTATGCGAGAGTTCATGATCGGCTGCGACAATAGCAGCCTCCCATTTGAGGCCGCCGAGTTTCATCGCGCGGTGCATGCATTTCAGTTCGATGTCGATTCTGACGGCCGTCAGATCCGAAACATCGGCGGCATTGATGGGCGCCACCCGGAAACCTCGCTGGGGCTCCGCAATGACCAGCGCCTCGGCAGAGAGACGCGACAGGGCCTCCCGTACAACGCTCGGGCTGACCCCAAGATATTGAGCCAGATCTTGAATTTTCAGCTTTCCGTCGGCCGGCAAGCGGCCGGCCAAGATGTCCGAGCGAAGTCGAGCATAGGCTGAAACGGTAAGGCTGGTCGCGTCCTGAGGCATCCCTGGCATTTTCACAAGGATTCGGAGGAATACAAGATGAATCCAATAATATCTTTTTTATGTTGACCGTATGAGTTTTTCAGATACCGTTCCATTATCGAACCGAACGACTGACTCAAAAAAACCCGGAGGAATTCAATGACCACACCAAACGAGTTGGTTACCGTCAGTCGGGAGGGCGATCTCGTTACCCTGACGATGACTTTCGCTCCCTACAATCTCGTGGCCAAGCCGCTGCTGACCGCGCTGCTGGATGCAGTCGAACAGGCTCATAAGGGAGGCGCGCGTGCCATCATCCTGCGGAGCGGATTGCGACACTTCTCCGCCGGTGCTGAAATAGAACTATTCGACAATCGCGGCGAACGGATGCCCGAAATCGATGTGTGCGCCTGCCTGGATGCGCTCGAACAGGTTCCTGTGCCGATCATCGCGAGCATGCACGGATTGGCCCTCGGTGGCGGATTCGAGCTGGCGCTGGCCTGCGACATCATCGTTGCCGCGGACTCCGCGAAGGCCGGCATGGTCGAGGTGACGCTGGGCCTGCATCCGCTGATGGGCGCCATACAACGTGTGGCATCGCGCGCCGGCGTGGCGCGCGCCAAGGAGATGGCTCTGTTCGGACGTCGCTATGATGCGGCGACGCTGGAGCGCTGGAATATCGTCAATCGCGTCGTGCCCGAAGCCCAGCTTGAAGAAACGACGCGGATCCTCGCGCTCGAGCTTGCGGTGGGCCCGACAGTGGCGCATGGCGCCACCAAACGACTGGTCCGGGAATATATGGAAGACAGCGTCGTGAAAGCCGACCGCGCAATGTCTGACGCGCAGCGTCCGATCTTCCAGAGCAACGATCTCGTCGTCGGCCTGAAGGCCTTCCGCGAGTCCGGGCCTGGTCACGCCATTTTCTCGGGCCGCTGAGGGACGTTGTCATGACAAATCGTACACCCCTTGCCGGAATCAAGGTCGTCGACTTCTCGCGCGTCCTTGCTGGTCCCCACTGCACCAGGGCCCTGTCGGACCTCGGCGCCGACGTGATCAAGATCGAGCCGCCGCGCGGAGACATCTCACGGTACGCCCTGCCTGGCGACGAAACCGCGAGCATGTCCTACTACTATATCCAACAGAACGTCGGGAAACGGAACATCAGCATCGACCTGAACTTCCCCGAAGGAAGAGAAGTCGTGCGCAAGATGTGCGATAGCGCCGACATTATCGTCGAGAATTTTCGCGCCGGCACATTGAAATTCTTCGGCCTCGATTATGAATCCGTCGCCGCGCGCAACCCGAAAGTAATCTACGCCTCAATCAGCGGCTACGGCCAGGGCAGCGCGCTGTCACACCGCAGCGCCTACGCGCCGACCGTCCATGCCGAATCCGGCTTTGTCGGCGGGATGATCGACCATCTCGGCGAGGATCTCACGGTCAAGAGGCATGATGCCTACTCGCATGCCGACATTTATACGGGCCTCGAAGCGATCATCGGCATTCTGGCAGCACTGCATCACCGCGACCAGACAGGCGAGGGCCAATATGTCGATATTGCGATGGCCGCCACCATGCTTGCCGTCAATGAACGGGTGCATGCCGATCTCTCCGGCGTGGATCTCGGCGCCGAACCGGCGGCGCTCGGACCTGCTGACTCGCCGTTCTTCAAGACAAGCTACGGTGACGTCATCACAATCGCGACCAGTGTCGTCAGCAGCCTGACGTTTCCGAACTACATCGCGGCGATGCGTCGCCCCGATCTCGCTTCAGATCCCAGATTCGCCACGCCGGCGGCGCGCCGGAAGAATCTCAACGCCCTTTACCAGATCATCCAGCAGTGGATTCTTTCCTTTGCCACGGCCGGCGAACTCGATGCACAGCTCGACGAAGTGAAGCTGGCGTTCGGCGTGGTTCGCTCGGTCAAGGACTTCGCCGGTTCGGACTGGGTCAAATGGTGGGGCGCGATAGAAGAGGTTACCGACCGCCGCGGCAAGGCGGTCAGGATCCCCGGCAAGCCCTGGCACTTCTCGAAGACGCCGCTGGCCGCTGCGCGCGAAGCCGCCTTTCGCGGTGAACACAACGTCGAAGTGATGAAGGAATACGGCTACTCCGACCAGGAGATCGCAGCCCTTACCAATTCGGGCGTGCTGTTGACGAACATTCCGCCGCGACCCTCGCCGTCGATAGAAGCATCCGCGCCGCCCGATAGTGACGATGTCCTGAAGCAGGCGTCCTAGCTGCGTCGAAACCAACTGATCAAGAAATGGGGGAGGGAAATCATGTCGTTGTCGTCGGAACAAACGCGAAAAATCCTGTCTAATCCGTCTTTTCGGGAACTGACCGCCGCACGGGCAAGGTTGCGGTGGGGGCTCTCGATCGTCACGTTGTTGATGTTCTTCGGCTTCATCGGGCTGATTTCGGCGGCGTCGTCAGCGCTCGGGAAGAGCATGGCAGGCGGAGCCGTTCCGTTGGGCATGGTGATCGCGCTTGGCATGATCGCCCTGGTCGTTGCCCTGACCGGTTACTATGTACGCCGTTCCAACACCTACTTCGACGGCCTGACACAGCTCGTTCGCCGGGAGTGTGGCCGATGATCATGCGCATTCTGCTGGCCGCCATTGCGGCGACGGTGTCCTTTTCGGCCCATGCGCAGGCGACCGCTGTTGTAGCGGGCCGCGATCTGAACTGGGTTGCCATAGGCATGTTCCTGTTGATCGTCGCCGTCACGCTCCTCATCACCTATCGATCGGCTGGCAGAACCAAATCGAAGGCGGACTTCTATACCGCGGGACATGAGATCACGCCGCTCCAGAACGGCCTGGCGATTGCGGGGGATTTTCTTTCGGCCGCGGCTTTCCTCGGTATCTCGGCGCTGATCTATGCGACCGGCTTTGATGGCCTCGTCTATGCGTTGGGCTTCTTGACGGGTTGGCCGATCGTGCTGTTCATGATGTCGGAGCGCTTGCGCAACCTCGGCAGTTACACGTTCGCCGACGCAGCGTCGTTTCGCCTCGATCGGACCTCGGTCCGTCTGGTCGCCGCCACCGGCAGTCTCGTCGTCGTGCTGTTTTACCTGATCGCGCAGATGATCGGTGCCGGCAAGGTCATTCAGCTTCTGTTCGGGGTGAACTATCTGTTCGCAGTCGCCGGCGTCGGACTTCTGATGATCGTCTATGTGGCTGTCGGCGGCATGCAGGCAACCACCTGGGTTCAGATCACCAAAGCGCTGCTGCTGCTGATCGGCGGCACCTTGATGGCGCTGGTGGTGCTGTGGCGCTTCGATTTCAGTCTTGGACGCCTATTCGCCGAGGCGAGCCGGGTGCACCCCAAGGGGGCCTCAGTTCTCTCTCCAGGCGGGCTGTTCGCTGAGCCGGTTTCCGCGATCTCGCTTGGACTCGCGCTGGTGTTCGGTACCGCGGGATTGCCGCATATCCTGATGCGGTTCTTCACCGTCAGCGATTCCGCAGGCGCAAGGAAGTCGGTTTTCTATGCGACGACCTGTGTAGCTTACTTCTGCCTAGTCATCCCGCTGTTCGGCTTTGCTGCGGTGGTGGTCCTTATGCCGGATGCGAGTTTCTTCAACGTCGGCGCGGGCGGCCAGTTCAACAAGACTACCGATCTGATCGGCGGTCCCAATATGGCGGCGGTGCACCTGGCGGGCGCTCTCGGCGGACCAATCCTGCTTGGGTTTATCTCGGCCGTCGCGTTTGCCACCATTCTCGCCGTGGTCGCCGGATTGACACTCGCCGGCGCCTCGGCGGTGAGCCACGATATTTATGGGCAGGTGATTGCGAAGGGTAACGCGCCAGAGGCACGTGAGGTGATGGTTGCGAAGATTGCCGCGGTGGCGACCGGCATCGTCGCGGTGGGCCTTGCCATCACTTTCGAGAACCAGAATGTCGCGTTCATGGCGGGGTTAGCGCTTTCGGTCGCGGCAAGCTGCAATTTTCCAGTGCTGGCGATGGCGATCTTTTGGCGCGGTACCACCACGCGCGGCGCCGTTGCCGGTGGCCTGGTCGGCCTGTTCAGCTCTCTCCTTTTCGTCGTGCTGAGCAAGACAGTCTGGGTCGCGGTATTCCATTTCGCGGCGCCGTTATTTCCCTACGACAATCCGGCGCTCTTCTCGATGCCCCTGGCATTTCTGGTGATTTGGCTCGGTTCGCTGAGTGACCGAACGGCCCGCGCCGCGGCCGAGCGGCGGGCGTTTGATGCTCAGTTTGTGCAATCCGAGATCGGCATCGGACCCTCTGAGGGCAATAACGCGCTGGCGGGAGCTGCAGGATGAACGCCATGATCGACGAGACCCACGATCCGGCGCGCCGCAGTTTTGTGGCGGCCGCCAATGACCCCTCCGGCGACTTCCCCATCCAGAACCTGCCGCTCGGTGTCTTCAGCCGTGGCAAGGACGGAAAGCGATCCGCGGGGATTGGGATCGGCGACCAGATCCTCGATCTTCATGCGGCGCACAGCGCCGGTCTCCTGCCGGCAGAAATTCCCGAGTGGACCGTCGCCGACTCCTCGCTCAACTCGCTGTTTGCGTTGGGACCTCGCGCGTTGCACAACTTACGAAAGGCAGTCAGTGCCGCGCTTGACGCGGGTTCAAGCGGTGAGGCTGCGCGCCGCCGTGCGTCGGACCTGCTGGTCCCATTGAGCGCTTGCACGATGTATCGTCCGACTGCGGTGCCGAACTACACGGATTTTTATGCCGGCATACATCACGCGAAGGCGGCCGGCGCACTCCTCACGCCTGAAAATCCGCTGCCCGCCAACTACAAATGGGTGCCGATTGCCTATCACGGGCGGGCGTCTTCGGTGCAAATCGGGCAGGGAATTGTCCGCAGACCCATGGGACAGCGGACGCCGTCGGTTGACGGGGGCAGTCCTGGCTTCGGTCCGTGCGAACGACTCGATTTCGAACTGGAGATGGGGTTCTATCTCAGTGGCGGCAACGAGCTCGGAAGTCCGATCCCGGTTGCGCGCGCAAGCGAACAGATCGTCGGCTATTCACTTCTCAACGACTGGTCGGCGAGGGACGTCCAGCGCTGGGAGATGTATCCACTCGGACCATTCCTCAGCAAGAGTTTCGCAACGTCCGTCTCGCCGTGGGTTGTCACTACTGACGCGTTGGCTCCGTTCCGCATTCCGGCGATGGTTCGTCCTCACGGGGACCCCCAGCCGTTGAAATACCTGCTCGACGAGGACGATCAGAAAAGTGGCGGGCTGGACATAAGCCTGAAGGTTTTTCTCACGACCGAAAAGATGCGGGCCGCAAGGGACGTTCCTGTCGAAATTCTCAGCTCGAACGCCAAATATCTATATTGGACACCGGCGCAGATGGTTGCGCACCACACGATCAATGGATGCAACCTTCTACCGGGGGACCTGATCGGCACCGGCACGATCTCCGGACCTACCGACGCTGAATTGAGCAGCATGCTCGAATTCACTTCTGCCGGAACCCGCCCCATTACGCTTCCCAACGGAGAGCGTCGCGGCTTTCTACACGACGGTGACGAGATCCGATTTGAGGGGCGCTGCACTCGTGAGGGCTTTGCATCCATCGGCTTCGGAGTGTGCGTCGGAACGATTGCGGCATCTCATCAGACGGAGCTTGAAAGCAGGGCGGCCTGATCCGCGCGCGTTAAGCGAAGAGTCGCCCCTCGAGCGATCCGCGACGAACGGGTGGTACTGCCCGGAAGACGGCAGAACAATAGCTAGGGGAGGAACTACCATGGAGAATTGCCACATGATCGCATACGCCATGATCACGATGCCGGACATCGACATGGAAGAGGTCCAGTTTGGGCAACTTATCGTCCTTCTCGCAGCTTTGTCGGTCGCCGTGTTGGGCCGCCTTGTGGCGTTTATCTTTTGACCCTCTCACGACGCGGTTGATGTAGTCGTGGGGTCAAGCAAACTCGGCGATCGTGTGTGGGAGCCTGCGTGATGGAAGCTGCGGCGCTCCCTAAGATTGTGCGCGAACGTTGAATTTGCCAGCGCGACAGCGGGTCCCGATTTTGGTCTCTCGCCGCACTCGTTTAGGAGCTGTCAAGCCGCTGCTTCAACGGCGGCTTTTGACGAACTACCAAGGGTCTAGGTCGCGGGTTGGCTGCCCGGTTGTGATCCGCGCTGGCCGCTTTCCCATTTGGAAAAGCCTGCTAAGCAATTGATTCTCACTAGGGGCGAATTCGCACATTTTTCCAAATGCGGCTTGAAATCGTTGAACAATCAGACTGATTTTGATTCCGCCATTCTGACGTTGGTCCAAACCAAAGATTGCCAGTGAAATCTAAGATACTGCGCCCGGCTTCCGTTGTTCATTTGGAACGGGCATTTGGAAATGGCCCCGCCGTCGGCGACGAAGGATCTAACCAATCCCGCCGCGTATCCGATCCCAAGGTCCTCAGCAGCTCTCGTTCTCGTCTACGAAGGTCGCAACGAAATCGCAACGAATTGGGTGAAACGACCGTGAACAAAACGGGACGGAAATGTCTGCCATAGCTATAAAAATCAACAACTTAGAAATTGTTCACTGCGTTCGGGACGCAGGGGTCGCAGGTTCGAATCCTGCCACTCCGACCATTCTTCCAAAAGTCGACGTTTTCCAGAGGCTTGGCGGACCGGCCGCCAGCGCCTCGGGAGCGCCTTTTTGCAACGATTTTCAGGGCGGGTCCACGGCCGATTTGGCCGGACAGGGGCGTCTGCCGCGGCGGCATGGCTCTACATTCGCCGGCCGATGGTCCGATGCTGGACAGTAGGTCAGTAGACTACCGCCGCGCCACCAGCACACCCACCAAGAACGCCACTATCAGTGCCGGCAGTGGCGCCTCGCGCACCATGCCGCGAACGATGTCCGGCCAGTGCTGGTCCGGGACGAGGCTTGGAGACCTGACTTCAGCCATCGGTGTCATGCCCCAGTCCGAGGCAAGTTCGGCGATCTCGCTCGAGGCCAAACGCACGCCGTCGCGGACGCGGAAGATGGCGGCGTCGGATCGCTCGCGCGGCGCGAGCGCCATCAGTGTCGCGACGGCGGTGCGCAACGTCATCTCGCCAAAACCTTGCAGCCTCACCGACTCCTCGGGATCGGACGTCATGCGAAATCCCTCACAGCGCGAAGTGGTGCGCGATGGTGAATGCCGCTGTCGCGCACAGGACCAGCGTGGACACCGCGCCGGCCACCCCGCGCGCGAGATGGGCTCGCGTCAGGTGCCTGGTCATGATTTTGCTCCATGCTCTGCATGGCAATGGCGGCGAGGAAGGTTGGTTCCTCGCGCGTCGCTCGAATCGCCCGACGCTCTACTTCCGCAAGAGCTCGCTCAAGGCCGCCGTCGCCTCGGCGCAGCGGATGTCGTCGATCTCGCGCGACAGGCTGAGCGCGCTGGATCTCAGTTCTTCGAGCCTCCAGCTCGCCGGATGCTGGCTTTCGAGCTGACCGAGACGCTTGTTCAAGTCATCCAGTCTCGATTGGAGCTGCCCGATGCTGGCGGCCCCATTCACTTTCCAAACGCGCTGTGCACGCATCGTAGTTCCCCTGCTAGTCTCACGGCGTTGTGAGCGGGGTTCGTGGCTGGAATGGGAGTTTCTTTTGTCCGGCTTCAGACGGTGGGGAACCGTTGCAAAAGGGCAACGCGGGTTCCCGCGCATTGACCGGCGCGGACAGAGCTATCGCCCATCGCCGGCGCCCTTCTGCATATGCCGTCGCGTTGCCTGGTCGGGCCCGGCACGATCCGCGTCAGGCGGCGCTCGGCCACCTGGTTGATCGCTTTTCGATGCGGCTTTCCAGGATCGCGATGCTCACCTGGAGATTGTCGCGCCGGGCTCTCAGGTTCTGCGCGAGCATCGGGTAGGCGAGATTGTTTGGATCGGAGATTCCGGCCCTCCGCTCTTCCTCCAGAATGTCGGCGTCGAGCATTTGCATGCGCCAACGCAGATCGGAGATCAGGACGTGGAGCTGTGTCGGGATGGTCGCTTCGAAACGGGACGTCGATTGCATAGGATCGCCTCACTATGAAACAGACCCACTGCGGGTCTGAGGGATTGGCGGACGAGCAGCAAGGAGAGTGCCAGCGCGCCGGCTGAGGGCGAAGGCCTGCCGGGCGGCCGAAGGGGGGGCACTCTCCCCTTCGTCATTCCGGGGCGATGCGCAGCATCGAGCCCGGAATCCATCGGGCCGCAGTTGCGCGGCGACATGGAATCTCAGATGCGCAATTGCGCATCATAGCTTGCCGCTTCGCCGAGCCCTCCGGAATGACGGTGGCATGCCCGGGTGTTTCGCCTTGCTGTCAACCTGCTCGCGTGAAAATATTCCACTTTACCGAAATTCGGATTTATCGTATGTGTCGCCCATCCCGGCTCACCAAGAGGGGCGATCTTGTGTCGTCATTGTCGAGAGCCGGGTTGCGGTGGACGCGGCAGCGTTGGGTGCGAGAGGCTAGGGCAGGGCGGATTGCTCTCCGTGAGCCCAAGACTTCGTGCCGGATGAGCGGCGCTGTCAGGTTCGTCTCGTCTGCAAGTTTCCGGCTCCGTCGACAGGGCTGGAAAAACTGCGACGAAATGGCGGGCCGTGCGTACGGCAAAACCGTGTGGTCCTGGCCGTCGTTGCTACGGTCAAGTGCTTTGCGAATGCGGCAGTCGCGTCAACCGGCGCGCTGTCGGCGACTTTCGCTGGCGTGAGGGAGGCCAGAGGGAATTCGGCTCCCGGGAGAGCACGGCATAAGCCGTCCGACCACTGCGCAGGGAAGGCCGAGTGATTGGCACCACCTGTATGCTGCTGTGCGGTTTCCTTGCGCTACCTTTCGCGCAGCGGACCGCGGGTGCGAGGTCAGCACCCGGCCTTCCCTGCGCCCTCTTGGCTTCGAGGGTGGAGAGATCAAGCAAAGCTCGGGCGAGATGCGCCGCGAGAAGGCGATGGTGCGTCTGCGACCAGGCACTCGCTGTCGTCGCCCGGCTTGACCGGGCGATCCAGCATTCCAGAGACGGCTGTGATTGAGCCGAGAGGCCGCGGCGTACTGGATTCCCCGCTTGCCGCCTACGCTAAAGCTTCGGCGGCCCTGGACCTCAGCCCCGGCGAAGCCTTGGCGTAGCCGGGTCGCGGGGAATGACAGGCGTACTTGGAGGACGACGCCGATGCCCCTTGCTCCGTCATTGCGAGCGCAGCGACTTGTCCGCCTTCGCTGAAGCTTTGGCGGACAAGTCGCTACGCTCGCAATGACGATGGGGAGAGAGCGTGCCCTCCATCCACCCCCAATTCACAACTCCGTGCCTTGATTCGGGAACAATCATTCCCTATTACTCCGCAATGCAAAAAGCCGCGCGCCGTCCCCAGCCTGCTGCCCGTCCACCCGGCCGTCCCCGGGAATTCGACATGGACACTGCGCTCGACCGCGCCGTACGCGTATTTTGCGAGCGGGGTTATCATGCCACCTCGATCGGTGACCTGACCGCGGCGATGCGGCTTGCCACCGGCAGCGTCTACAAGGCGTTTCGCGACAAGCAGGCCGTGTTCCTGGCCGCTTTCGAGCGCTATGCCGCGGTGCGCCGGGAGCAGACCCGCAGCGCGGCCGCGCGCGGCGCCAACGGTCGCGAGCGACTGCGCCATATGTTGCTGTCCTATGTCGAGCACTCCCAGGGGATCGAGGGCCGTCGCGGCTGCATCGTGGTCGGCGGCGCGGTCGAGCTCGCCGCGCTCGATCCGGACGTCCGCGCCCGCGTCAACGCCCAGCTCGAGACCAATGAGACCTTCATCGCCGGCCTCATTCGCGAGGGCCAGGCCGATGGCTCGATTCCCGCCCATGTTGCGACCGACGACACCGCGCGGCTGATGATCTGCATCACGCAGGGAATGCGCGTCGTCGGCAAGGCGCGCCTGCCGCTCGACGGCGAGCGCCTGGTCGGCGTCGCGATGAAACTGCTCGCCTGAATTTGTGTCTTATTAGGGAATGATCATTCCCGATATCTGGAGTCTGTTGGAATGACGATGAATGCCACGATCGAGACCGCACCCGGGCCGGATGCGGTGTCGCAACGACTGACCTTCGTGCTTGCCGCGGCCTGTGGCATGGTCGCCGCCAACATCTACTACGCCCAGCCGCTGATCGCCCCGATCAGCGCCGCGCTCGGCCTCTCGCATGCGGCGGCCGGGCTGATCGTCACCATGACGCAGATCGGCTATGGGGTGGGGCTTCTCTTCATCGTGCCGCTCGGCGACCTCGTCGAGAACCGCGCGTTGATCTGCTCCGTCATCACGCTCGGCGCCGCGGCGCTGCTGGCCGCCGCGTTCGCCACCCACGCGCTGCCGTTCCTGATCGCCGCGCTGTTCATCGGCCTCGGCTCGGTCGCCGTGCAGATCATCATTCCCTATGCGGCACACCTTGCGCCGGAAGCCATTCGCGGCCGCCTCGTCGGCAATGTCTCGACCGGATTGATGCTGGGCATCATGCTGGCTCGACCGGTGTCGAGCTTTGTCACGGCAGCGCTGTCATGGCACGCGGTGTTCTTCATTTCCGCCGCGCTGATGATCGTGCTCGCGGCGGCGCTGTGGACGACGCTGCCGAAGCGCAAGCCGGTCGCGCGCATGCATTACGGTACGCTGCTGCTGTCGATGCCGCACCTGGCCCGGACCACGCCGCTGCTCCGGCGCCGCGCGCTCTATCAGGCGAGCCTGTTCGGTGCCTTCACCCTGTTCTGGACGGTGGCGCCACTCCAGCTCGCCAGCGAATTCGGCTTCTCCCAGCGCGGCATCGCGCTGTTCGCGCTCGCCGGCGTCGCCGGCGTGTTCGCCGCGCCAATCGCGGGACGGCTCGCCGATCGCGGCCATAGCCGCATCGCGACGCTGGTCGCCATGCTGCTCGCGGCCGCCGGCTTCCTGGTGACCTATGTCGGTGCGGCCGGCTCGACGCTGAATCTCGCCTGCCTGGTCGTGGCCGCGATCGCCATCGATATCGGTGTCCAGGGTAACGTCGTGCTGGGCTTCCGTGCCATCTTCGCGCTCGGGCATGAGCACCGCAGCCGTCTCAACGGCCTCTATATGGCGACGTTCTTCGCCGCCGGCGCTGCCGGCTCTGCGGTCGGCGCCTGGGCCTTCGCGCAAGGCGGCTGGACGCTGGCGTCGGCCATTGGCCTTGCTCTGCCCGTCGCGGGCCTGCTCTATGCGGCGACAGAGTAGCGGTACGATCGTGCCCGCGGCCGTTTACCAAGCCCTGGATACGCAGCCCGGCACCGTGTGATTTCCGTCTCGCGGTTTCCCTGCGGTTGTAGTACTTTGGTCGCAAGCGAGCCCGGTTAACGGGCGGCAGGGGGAGGCTGATGAGGCGTGCGGGACTGGTTGGCGTACCGCGGGTACGGCCATGGTCGTGGCAGGCGTTTCTGCTCGGATTTGTCGTCGTCGCCGTGTCGGCCGCGCTTCAAGGCGTCTGCGTCGCACTCGGCGCAAAGCTCTATTTCGCGGCGTTCCTGCCCAGCCTGTTCGTGCTCGGGATCGTCGCGGGCGCGCCGGCGGCGGTGTTCGCCGCGCTGCTCACCGTTCCGCTGGTGTGGTGGGCGTTCATCCCGCCGTTCTTCCAGTTCATGCCGCTCTCCAGCGCGGGCGCGGATTCCATCAACCTGTTCTGCCTGCTCGCGGTGCTCCTGATCGGCCTTGCCGATCTCTGCCGCGAGACGATGGCAATGATCAGCCGCGGTGGACTGAAGCCCTCGGGCGAGAGCACGGCAACGAATTCGCAATGAATCCGCTTCGCGCGGAAGCGGCGCGTTGCGCCAGCGCAACAGTCCGGCAACCATCCGCGAGCTTGGTGCGCGCCGCTAACTTTTCGAAAAAGATTTGGCCGCAATTTCTCCCCCGGGAATGACGAGGGAGTTTTTGAACATGAACGGTCACGCCATCTTTGAGAACGTGCGCCGCTATCGCGGCATCGCATCGCTCTATCGCCAGACCGCTGCATTCCGCCCGGGCCAGAGCTGGTCGCTTCTGGAGCAGGCGAGCGAGTGGGAAGCGCGGGCGCTGTCGGAGCTGGAAGCCTATTTCGCCGCGCGCGCGGATTACGCCGCCGTCCAGCGCGCTGCCTGATCGTTAACCATCACAGGTATTCGTATCGATGACGAACGGCGCGAACGACACGCGATGGGACGCAGACGTTCGCGCCATAGCCGTCAGAACCGGTAGCTCGCCTGAACCCTCACGGTGCGGCCCTGGCCGGGCGAGATGTTGTTGTTGCCGTCGGCGGACGCCCAATAGCCGCGGTTGAAGATGTTCTCGACCGTGAGCTGCGCCCGCCAGTTGGCATCGATCGTGGCGTAGACGCCGGCATCGAAGCGCACGAAGCCCGGCAGTCTCACCGTGTCATCTGACGATGCAAAGGAATCGCCGAAATAGATGATGCCTAGCGCGGCCGCCCACATCGGCGTGAACTGGTACTTGTTCCACCAGGCGAACTGATTGTACGGCACGAGCTGCACGCGATTGCCCGGCACCACGGTCGCCGACGTCGCGCTGGTGATCTTCGCATCGGTATAGGCATAACCGAGCGTGGACTGCCATTGCTCGGTGACGTAGCCGACGAGGCTCGCCTCGAAGCCGCGCGTCAGCGTGCTGCCGGAGGGCAGGAAGAAGCCGGGATTGTTGCCATCCGCGATCGGTTGGTTGGTGCGGTTGAGGTTGTAGATCGCGGTCGAGAACAGCAGCCTCGGATTGATGTTCCACTTCATGCCGACCTCGGTGTTCTCGAACTTCTGCGGCTGCAGGATCAGCGTGCCGTCGTTGAGCGAGGAGAACTGGTCGCCGGAGGCGGGCAAATAGGAGATGCTGTAGGCGGTGTAGACCGACATCGTCTCCATCGGCTTGAGGAGGACGGCCGCTTGCGGCGAGACCAGATTGTCGGTGCGGTTGCGGTTGAGGTTGGTGTTCATGTCCAGCGCCGACATCTCGAAGCGGTCGAACCGCGTGCCCACGATGAGCTGGAGCGCGCGTGAGAATTCGATGGTGTCGCGCAGGTAACCGGACTCGACGTTCAGCGCATATTTACTGTTCGAATCCGGTGTCGTGACGCCATCGGTGTTGGTGCCGGTGAAGTGGTGGACGAAGGTGACCGGTCCGAAATAGGTCGGAGCGAACGGGTTCTGCACGATCGTGTTGGTACCGTTCGGAAAGACGCCAGTGTTGCGGATGTCGACACCGGTTTGGCGGCCGAACTCGGTGCCGAAGCCCACGGTGTGCGCGATCGGCCCGGTCCAGCCCTTGTAGGTGAAGTCGGTCTGGTCGAAGAAATTGTCGCGGTTGGTCGTGTGCTGATAGGCGCCAAGGTTGACCGCGGTGTCGGCTGCGTTGACGGCACCGGCGAGCGGCCCGCCCGTCGGATAGACGTTCTGGTAGAACTTCTGGTAGTCGGCCGCCATCGTGCCGTTGCGCACCGACAGTCCGTTCTGGAAGTCGTGCTCGATGATCGCCATGCCGGTCTGCACGGTCGCCTGCGCGGTGTTGAGGCCGGGGCTGCCGAAGAAGGTCTGGAGATTGCCGTTCGGCGCGAACGGTGTCGTCGGATTGAATCGCGTGACGCCGCCGGGAAGGCTCTGCGAGGGATTGCCGCGATCGGCGGTGCGGCCGTCGTGGTAATATTCGTAGGACAGCTTGATCTTGGTGAAGTCGTCGGGCTTCAGCGTAACGGTCGGGTTGATGCCGTAGCGTTCGAGATGGTTGAAGTCGCGGAACGCATCGCTGCCCTCGTAGAACACGTTCAGCCGGGCGGCGACGTTCTCATTGATGGCTTGTCCTGCATCGAGTGTGACGCGCCGGTCGCCCCACGAGCCCGTTTGCCCCGTCGCCTGGTAGATGCGGGTGCCGTCCGCCTCCTTGAGGGTGCGGTTGAGCACGCCGCCGCCGGCGCCGCGGCCGAAGGTCAGGGCGCTCGGGCCCTTCAGCACCTCGATGCTTTGCGCGTTGTACAGGTCGCGGAAATATTGCACGTCGTCACGAAAGCCGTTGACGAAGAAGTTGGCGCTGGAATCGACGCCGCGGATGACGAGCTCGTCGCGATTGCCTTCGCCCTGGTGGACGGCGACGCTCGGGACGTAGCGCGTGACATCGGTCAAGCCCTGATAATTCTGGTCGCGGATCTGCTGCTGGGTGATGACGGAAAGCGATTGCGGGATGTTGACGATCGGCGTGTTCGACTTGGTGGCGACGGAGGTGCTGTTGGCAAAATAGCCGACGGTGCCGGTGCGCGCGTCCTGCGATGGCATGAAGGGCTGTGGCGCGGCAGTCGTCTCCGGCCGCCGTGCCGTTTGCGTCCGACGGGGCCGCCCGCTGCTCGACCGGCGGGCGGCCGAAGCGGGATTGGTTCGGCGCTGTGCGTCCGGCGCGGTCACGGTGACGGATGGAATCGTCACGCCTCGCGCGGGCGTGGATTGCGCAAAGGCCTGCGGACTGGCGAAGAACGCAGCTGACGTCATCAGCGCGGTCAACACGCCTCCGATACCCGAAAGATTGCGCTTGGACATGTAGCTTGCGGAAGACAAAAGCTCTCCCGCGGCGGCGATGTGGCTCATCGCGCCCTCCCTGACTCTTTCAAAACTCGCCCGGATTCCCCATTGCACGGCCGGATGCGGGGCAAGGAGCATCCGTGCACGCGAAGTCACTGTGTGCATGAACAAAGTGACCGTGCGGCCATTCCGCGCACGATGATTTGAATCGTTCGAAACTTGTCGGGTTCCAAGCGATCACATGTTTCGGCGCGCCGGCAGGATCCGTGGCGACTAAGGAGTTATCTCGGCGCCCGCGTGTGCTAGCACCAGACCGATCGAGATCTCCTACGTCGGCCGGGACCAGCGATGACCACCTTCAACCGTGTCTTCACGACGGAGCGTCTGCTCCAGATCATCGTCATTCTGGCGGCAACAGTTGCGATGAAGCTGATGGGCTGAATATCGGTGGGCTATTGCCCGCCGAACTCGGGCACGTCGGGCAAATAGTTCGAGCCCTCGGAGCCCAGGAAATCGAACATCGCCTGCGCCGGTGGCAGCAGCACCTTGTCGCTGCGGCGGATCACGTACCATTGCCGGACGATCGGAAGGCCCGCGACATCGAGCACGATGAGACGACCTTCGGCGAGCTCATGCGCCACCGTGTGGGCCGAGATGAAGGCGATGCCGAGCCCGGCGATGACGGCCTGCTTGATGGTCTCGTTGCTGCTCATCTCCATGCCGATGATCGGCTCGAGATCCGATCTCTGGAACATGCCTTCCATCAGCGTGCGCGTCCCTGATCCCGGCTCGCGGGTGAGGAAGGTCTCGTGCACGAGGTCGGTCAGGTTGAGGCCGGAATCCTTCCCCAGCCAGTGTCCCTTGCGCGCGACGATGATGTGCGGATTGCGCCCGAGCTGACGCACGTCGACGCTGACGTCGGCCGGTGGCCGACCCATCACGGCGAAATCGAGATCGTAGCCGTGCATGGCCTCGCGGATCTCCTCGCGATTGCCGATCGTGAGCTTGATCTCGATCTTCGGATGCCGCTTCGAGAACGCCGCGATCGCATGCGGCACGAAATATTTCGCGGTCGAGACCGCGCCGAGATGCACCGTGCCGCCGGTCCGTCCAGCGAGCAGATCGAGCGCGCCCTGGCAGTCCATGATCGCGGCCTCGACGCGTTCGGCGAGCGCCAGCACCTCCTTGCCTGCCTCCGTCAGCAGCATGCCGTCGCCGGTCCGCTGCACCAGCGGCAGGCCGGCGAGGTCCTGAAGCTGCCGGAGTTGCTGGGTGACGGCTGGCTGGGTCAGGCCGAGCTGGCTCGAGGCCGCGGTGACGCTGCCCTTCGCCGAGAGCGCCGCAAGCGAGCGGAGCTGCCGGATCGTCAGATGCCGGAGCTGGGCCGCTGCGTGGCCGGGACCATTATAAGAAAATTCTTTGGCGCTCATTATGAATAGAAATTTTCCTTATTAAGCCGCCCCTGTCAATCTCCTCGTGTTGGGACCGACCGCACCGACCTCCAGCGGGGAGGGAACTGGATGCGGCGCCTGCAAGGGGATGGACGCAGATGACCGGGCAACTCAGGTTGGACGACCACCTTCAACGGTATTCCGAGACGGCGCCGCATGCGCTGGCCGTGGCAGCCGCAGTCGACGCCATCGCGGCGGCAGCGATCGAGATCGCCGACCTCATCGCCACCGGCGATTTTGCGGACGCGTCGGGCCTGACCACCGGCCGCAACAGCGACGGCGATCTCCAGCGCGACCTCGACCTCCAGGCGGATGCGATCCTGCGCCGCTGTCTCAGCAGGCTGCCGATCGCGGCGCTCGCGTCGGAGGAGATGCGCGAGCCGCAAATCGGCGACCGCGAGGCAAAAATCTGCGTCGCGATCGATCCGCTCGACGGCTCCTCCAACATCGACATCAACATGACCGTCGGCACGATCTTCTCGATCCTGCCTGCCCCGGATGACCTGGCTCTCGCCTTCCATCAGCGCGGCTCGGCGCAGCTTGCCGCGGGGTTCGTCACCTATGGGCCGCAGACCTCACTGGTGCTCACGCTCGGCGACGGCGTCGACATCTTCACGCTCGACCGCAGGGCGGGCTGCTTCCGCCTCGCGCGCAGCGCCGTGCAGATCTCCGAGACGTGCGAAGAATTCGCGATCAATGCGTCGAACCGCCGCCACTGGGATACGCCGGTCCGCGCCTTCGTCGACGAATGTCTTGCCGGCGTCGAAGGGCCCGCCAACCACAATTTCAACATGCGCTGGATCGGTTCGCTGGTCGCGGAGGCCTACCGAATCCTCACCCGCGGCGGCGTGTTCCTCTATCCCTCGGACGCGCGCCCCGGCTATGGCGACGGCCGCCTGCGCCTCACCTACGAGGCGCACCCGATGGCCATGATCATCGAACAGGCCGGCGGCTCCGCCACGACCGGGCGCGAGCGCATCCTCGAGCTATCGGCGCAGAGCCTGCACCAGCGCGTGCCGCTGATCATGGGCTCGAGCAACGAGGTGCAGCGCGTCGAGGAACTGCATTGCGATCCGTTGCTGGTCGCCAGCATCTCCGCACCGCTGTTCGCGCGGCGCGGCTTCTTCCGGCTGTGAGCGAGGCGACCCATGTCCAGGAAGCATCCGATCATCTCCATCACCGGCTCCTCCGGCGCCGGCACCACCTCGGTCAAGAAGACGTTCGAACAGATCTTCTTCCGCGAGAAGGTCAATGCCGCCTACATCGAGGGCGACGCCTTCCATCGCTACGACCGTGCCGAGATGCGCACGCAGATGGCGAAGGAAGCCGAGCGCGGCAACAAGCATTTCAGCCATTTCAGCCCCGAGACCAACCTGTTCGAGGAGCTGGAGCGTGCCTTCCGCGACTATGGCGAGACCGGCACCGCGACGACGCGGCACTATGTCCACGACGTCGAGGAGTCCGCACTGCACGGTGCGGCTCCCGGGACCTTCACCGAATGGGAGCGGCTGCCGGAAAGCTCGGACCTGTTGTTCTACGAGGGCCTGCACGGCGCCGTCGTCACCGACAAGGTCAATGTCGCGCGCTACGCCGATCTCAAGATCGGCGTCGTGCCGGTCATCAATCTCGAATGGATCCAGAAGCTGCACCGCGACCGCAGCGCCCGCGGCTATTCGACCGAGGCCGTCACCGACACCATCCTGCGGCGGATGCCCGACTACATCCACTACATCTGCCCGCAATTCACCGAGACCGACATCAACTTCCAGCGCGTGCCGACGGTGGACACCTCCAATCCGTTCATTGCGCGCTGGATCCCGACGCCGGACGAATCGATGGTCGTGATCCGCTTCAAGAATCCGCGTGGCATCGATTTCCCCTATCTGCTGTCGATGCTTCCCCACAGCTGGATGTCCCGCGCGAACTCCATCGTGTGTCCCGGCGCGAAGCTCGATCTGGCGATGCAGCTGATCCTGACGCCGCTGATCATGCAGCTGATCGAGCGCAAGCGAAATCTGAAGTGAATAGGGAGAGAATCCTATGAACATCTCCGTCCACGCCGAAGCCGACATCACGGCAGTCACACACAACGATCTCGCCAATGCCGTCCGCTTCCTCGCGGTCGACGCCATCGAGACCTCGCAGTCCGGCCATCCCGGCCTGCCCATGGGCATGGCCGATGTCGCGACCGTGCTGTTCTCGCGGTTCCTCAAGTTCGACTCCGCGCACCCGAACTGGCCGGATCGCGACCGCTTCGTGCTGTCGGCGGGGCACGGTTCGATGCTGCTCTATGCGCTGCTGCATCTCACCGGCGGCGATGTCAGCCTGGACGACATCAAGGCGTTCCGGCAGTGGGGCTCGAAGACGCCGGGCCATCCGGAATACGGCCACACGCCGGGTGTCGAGACCACGACCGGCCCGCTGGGGCAGGGGATCGCGACCGCGGTCGGCATGGCGCTCGCCGAGCGCATGGCCAATGCACGGCACGGCGACGGCCTGGTCGATCACTTCACCTATGTGATCGCGGGCGACGGCTGCCTGATGGAAGGCATCAGTCAGGAGGCGATCTCGCTCGCCGGTCATCTCCAGCTCAGCCGGCTGATCGTGCTGTTCGACGACAACGGCATCTCCATCGACGGGCCGACCTCGCTGGCCACTTCCGATGATCAGCTCGCGCGCTTTGCGGCTTCCGGCTGGTCGGTCCGCAGTGTCGACGGCCATGACCCCGAAGCGGTTGCGCAGGCGATTGCCGAAGAGCGTGAGAGCACAAAACCGTCGCTGATCGCCTGCCGTACCATCATCGGCTATGGCGCGCCGGACCGTCAGGGCACCGAGAAGGCGCATGGTGCGCCGCTCGGCACCGAGCAAACGGCGGCGGCGCGGCGGACGCTCGGCTGGGACTATCAGCCTTTCGTGGTGCCGATCCCGATCCTCAAGGCATGGCGGATGATCGGACAGCGCGGGCAGGTCGAGCGTCTTGCCTGGCTCGACCGCTACGAATGCGCGACGGCCGCGCAGCGTGAGCTGTTCATCGAGGGCAAGGCCGTTGCCCTGCCGGAGGCCTATGCCCAGGCCTCGGCGAAATTGCGCGAGCGCTTTGCCAGCGAGCGTCCGAAGCTGGCGACGCGGCAAGCCTCGCAACAGGTGCTCGACGGCATTGCCGGGACAATTCCCGGACTGGTCGGCGGCTCGGCGGACCTGACGCATTCGAACCTCACGCACGCCAAAGCGCAGACTCCCGTGACGCGTGGGGCGTTCGCCGGCGGCTACATCCACTACGGAATTCGCGAGCACGGCATGGCCGCCGCGATGAATGGCCTCGCTTTGCATGGCGGATTCATCCCCTATGGCGGCACCTTTCTCGCCTTCTCCGACTACAGCCGGCCGGCGATCCGTCTTGCGGCCCTGATGCGGCTGCGCGTCATCCATGTGATGACCCACGACTCCATCGGTCTTGGCGAGGACGGTCCCACGCATCAGCCCGTCGAGCATCTCGCGGCGCTGCGCGTCATCCCGAACCTTCTGGTGTTCCGCCCCGCCGACGCGGTCGAAACGCTGGAAGCCTGGGACTGCGCGCTTGAGGCGGAAGATCGCCCCTCCGTGCTGTGTCTGTCGCGTCAGGCGCTGCCGACATTCCGCAGCGACGTGCGCGGCAGGAACCGTGTCGCGCGCGGCGCCTACCTCATCGTCTCGCCGGACGGCGGTCGCGACGTCACGTTGATGGCGACCGGCTCCGAAGTCTCGATCGCGCTGGAAGCCGCTCGCCTGCTCGCGACGGAACATATCCGCGCTGCCGTGGTCTCCGCGCCATGCTTCGCGCTGTTCGAGGAACAGCCGGAGGACTACCGCGCCTGTGTGCTCGGCACCGCCCCGCGCGTCGGCATCGAGGCCGCAGTCGCCGGCGATTGGCATCGCTGGATCGGCACTGACGGCGAGTTCGTCGGCATGCGCGGCTTCGGCGCCTCTGCGCCGGCGCCGGTGCTCTACCGCGAATTCGGCATCACGCCGCAAAGCGTTGCCGAAGCCGCCCGGCGGACGATCACTCGCGCCGGCAAGCCATAACAGGAGGAACTTTCGTGGCCCGTATCACCCTTCGTCAGCTGCTCGATCACGCCGCCAACCACGGCTACGCGGTGCCGGCGTTCAACATCAACAACATGGAGCAGGGTATTGCGATCATGCAGGCCGCGGCCGAGGTCGATGCGCCCGTGATCATCCAGGCCTCGCGCGGCGCGCGCAGCTATGCCGGCGATCTCATGCTCTCGCACATGATCGACGCGCTGGAGCGGACCTATCCGGACATTCCGCTCTGCATGCACCAGGACCACGGCAATGACGAGGCGACCTGCGCCTCCGCCATCGCCCACGGCTTCACCTCGGTCATGATGGACGGCTCGCTCAAGGCCGACGCCAAGACCGCCGCCGATTACGACTACAATGTCGACATCACCCGCCGCGTCGTCGATCTCGCGCATTGGGTGGGCGCCTCTGTCGAAGGCGAGCTCGGCGTGCTCGGCTCGCTCGAGCATGGCGGCGGCGAGCAGGAGGACGGCCACGGCGTCGAGGGCAAGGTCAGCCACGACCAGCTCCTCACCGATCCCGACCAGGCCGTCGACTTCGTCCGCGCCACCAAGGTCGATGCGCTAGCGATCGCGATGGGCACGTCCCACGGCGCCTACAAGTTCAGCCGCAAGCCTGATGGCGACATCCTGGCGATGCGGGTGGTCGAGGAGATTCACCGCCGCCTGCCGAATACGCATCTCGTCATGCACGGCTCCTCTTCGGTGCCGCAGCCGCTCCAGGACATGTTCAACCAGTTCGGCGGCGAGATGCTGCAGACCTGGGGCGTGCCGGTGGAGGAGATCGTCCGCGGCATCAAGAGCGGAGTACGAAAGGTCAACATCGACACCGATTGTCGTCTGGCGATGACAGCGGTGTTCCGCAAGGTCGCCGCGCAAACGCGCTCCGAGTTCGATCCGCGCAAATTCCTCAAGCCTGCGATGGATGCGATGCGCGAGCTCTGCCGCGATCGCTTTGAGCAGTTCGGCACCGCGGGCCACGCCAGCAAGATCAAGGTCATTCCCTTGAGCGAGATGGCGCGGCGCTATCGCGCCGGCGAGCTCGACCCGCGCATCGGCGCCCGCGAGTCGGTCGCCGCCTAATCATTCAGAGAGAGAAGAGCAGGAGAGAGCCATGAATGCACACGCAGGAACTGTCCGCGGCAAAGAGCGCTATCGATCGGGTACGATGGAATACGCGCGCATGGGCTATTGGGAGCCCGACTACACGCCGAAGGACACCGATGTCATCGCGCTGTTCCGCGTGACGCCGCAGGAGGGCGTGGACCCCATCGAGGCGTCAGCGGCGGTTGCCGGCGAATCCTCGACCGCGACCTGGACGGTGGTGTGGACCGATCGCCTGACGGCTGCGGAGAAGTATCGCGCAAAGTGCTACCGTGTCGATCCGGTGCCCGGCACGCCGGGCTCGTACTTCGCCTACATCGCCTACGACCTCGACCTGTTCGAGCCGGGCTCGATCGCCAACCTCTCGGCCTCGATCATCGGCAACGTCTTCGGCTTCAAGCCGCTGAAGGCGCTGCGCCTGGAGGACATGCGCTTCCCGGTCGCCTATGTGAAGACGTTCCAGGGGCCGGCGACCGGCATCGTGGTCGAGCGTGAGCGGCTCGACAAGTTCGGCCGGCCGTTGCTGGGCGCGACGGTGAAGCCCAAGCTCGGCTTGTCCGGGCGCAACTATGGCCGCGTGGTTTACGAGGCGCTCAAGGGCGGGCTCGACTTCACCAAGGACGACGAGAACATCAACTCGCAGCCCTTCATGCATTGGCGTGACCGCTTCCTCTATTGCATGGAGGCCGTGAATCGCGCGCAGGCTGCCTCCGGCGAGGTGAAGGGCACGTACCTAAACATCACCGCGGGGACGATGGAGGACATGTACGAGCGCGCAGAGTTCGCCAAAGAGCTCGGGTCGTGCATCGTCATGATCGATCTCGTGATCGGCTACACCGCGATCCAGTCCATGGCGAAATGGGCACGGCGCAACGACATGATCCTGCATCTGCATCGCGCCGGTCACTCGACCTATACGCGGCAGAAGAGTCACGGCGTGTCGTTCCGCGTCATCGCGAAGTGGATGCGGCTCGCCGGCGTCGACCACATCCATGCGGGCACGGTGGTCGGCAAGCTCGAAGGCGATCCCAACACCACGCGCGGCTATTACGACGTCTGCCGCGAAGACTTCAACCCGACAAAGCTCGAGCATGGACTGTTCTTCGACCAGTCCTGGGCGAGCCTGAACAAGATGATGCCGGTCGCCTCCGGCGGCATCCATGCCGGCCAGATGCACCAGCTGCTCGATCTCCTCGGCGAGGACGTCGTGCTGCAATTCGGCGGCGGCACCATCGGCCATCCCATGGGCATTGCGGCTGGCGCGATCGCCAACCGTGTGGCGCTCGAAGCGATGATCCTCGCCCGCAACGAGGGGCGCGACTACGTCCATGAGGGTCCGGAGATCCTGGCCAGGGCTGCGGAGACCTGCACGCCGCTGAAGGCCGCGCTCGAGGTCTGGAAGGACGTCAGCTTCAACTATCAATCCACCGACACGCCGGACTTCGTGCCGACCGCGCTGGAAACCGTTTGAGGAGTTCTGACATGAAACTAACCCAAGGCTGCTTCTCGTTCCTGCCTGATCTGACCGACGACCAGATCACCAAGCAGGTGCAGTATTGCCTGGCCAATGGCTGGGCGGTGAATATCGAGTTCACCGACGATCCGCATCCCCGCAACACCTATTGGGAGATGTGGGGCCTGCCGATGTTCGACCTCCAGGACGCCGCCGGCGTGATGATGGAGCTCGCCGAATGCCGCAGGGTTTACGGCGACCGCTACATCCGCATCAGCGGTTTCGACTCCAGCCATGGCTGGGAATCGGTGCGGATCTCGTTCCTCGTCAATCGCCCGCCGCAGGAAGCCGAGTTCGACCTGGTGCGGCAGGAGGTAGGCGGACGTGCGATCCGCTACACCACCGTGCGCCGGCCGGCCGCACACGCGTCGACTTAAGTCGTTCTCCTCCGCGCGGAGCACTCCCTGCTCCGTTTCCTTGGCGGACCACTGCTTCGCCGCTCCCCCCGCGGCGAAGCTCTTTTCTTCGAGGTGCCGATGCTTGATGTCCCTCATGCGACGACCGCTGAAACGAGCGAGACCAGTTTCGATCTCCGCAAGGAGGCCGAGGCGGCCGGGATCACCGACACGCTGCAACAGCTCGAGCAGGAGCTGATCGGCCTCCGGCCGGTCAAGAACCGCGTGCGTCAGATCGCGTCACTGCTGCTGATCGAGCGCATCCGCCAGCGTGCGGGACTGGCATCGTCGCCCCCGACACTGCACATGTCGTTCACCGGTAATCCGGGCACGGGCAAGACCACGGTGGCGCTGCGCATGGCAAAGATCCTGCACGGCCTCGGTTTCGTGCGGCGCGGGCAGGTGATCTCGGTGACGCGCGACGATCTCGTCGGCCAGTATATCGGCCATACCGCGCCGAAGACGAAGGAGATATTGAAGAAGGCGATGGGCGGCGTGTTGTTCATCGACGAGGCCTACTATCTGCACCGGCCCGACAACGAGCGCGATTACGGCCAGGAGGCGATCGAGATCCTGCTCCAGGTGATGGAGAACCAGCGCGAGGATCTCGTCGTGATCCTCGCCGGCTATGGCGAGCGGATGACGAGCTTCTTCGCCTCCAACCCGGGCTTCCGTTCGCGCATCGCACACCACATCGACTTCCCGGACTATGCGGAAGCCGAGCTTCTCGTCATCGCCGAGCTGATGCTGAAGGAGCGTGGATACCGCTTCTCGACGGCGGCGCGCGGGGCCTTCGAAAAATACATCGCACTGCGCCGGACCCAGCCGTTCTTCTCCAACGCGCGCTCGATCCGCAACGCGGTCGATCGTATCCGCCTCCGCCAGGCCGATCGCCTCGTCTCCGATCTCGACCGCATGCTCGATGTCGCCGATCTCGAAACGATCGATCCGACGGATGTCCTTGCGAGCCGCGTTTTCAATGGTGGTGCGGACGCGCAGAGGAGTGCGAAGTCATGACGGGAGAAATCCTCATCGCGCCTTCGATCCTGGCCGCCGATTTCGCGCGTCTCGGCGAGGAGATCAGGGCTATTGACGCTGCCGGCGCCGACTGGATCCACTGCGACGTCATGGACGGACACTTTGTGCCGAACATCAGCTATGGCGCCGACGTCATCAAGGCGATCCGGCCGGCGACGGCGAAGATCTTTGACGTGCATTTGATGATCGCGCCTGTTGATCCCTACCTGGAGGCATTCGCAAAGGCAGGTGCCGACGTCATCACGGTTCATGCCGAAGCCGGCCCGCATCTGGACCGCTCGCTCCAGGCCATCCGCGCGCTCGGCAAGAAGGCTGGTGTCAGCCTGTGTCCGGCTACGCCGGAAGCTGCGATCGAATACGTGCTTGATCGTCTCGACCTCGTGCTGGTGATGACGGTCAATCCCGGCTTCGGCGGCCAGTCCTTCCTCGACTCCCAGATCGAGAAGATCAGGCGCATTCGAAGAATGATCGGCGACCGGCCGATCCGGCTCGAGGTCGATGGCGGCATCACGCGCGACAATGCCGCCGCCGTGGCTGCCGCAGGCGCCGACACCCTCGTGGCAGGATCGGCCGTGTTCCGCGGCAAGAGCAGCGCCGATTATGCGGACAACATCGCCGCCATCCGCGCTGCTGCGGAGGCCGGCAGGGTTCCGAAGCTGCAACATGGTTCGGCGCAGACGATCCGGGCCGGCGAGGCCGCGCTCACCCGGTAGAAGTCGGCATACAGGCGTGGCCGAGCCGGCGTCGCACTGGTTGTGCCATGGCGTGCCATTCCGTCCGAGGTTCTACAGGGCATGCCGCACAGCGCAGCGGGCCTTCCTCGCGCGAGAGTTCTGCGCAGAAATGCAGGGCAATCTCATCGGGTGGCCGGAATCGATCGAACGGTATCTTGATCTGATCGGCATCTCCGTCGCGCGCCGGCGCTACGCCTGGCCAATGAGTTCCACGTGGAGTTCTCCGATAGGAACCGATGGAGGCCTGCGCGTTTCCCAGACGTCAACCCAGGTTGCGCAGGGCGCCTCGCACGCAGTAAATGTTTTGCATAACCGCCATCGGCCTGACGTAAATCAGGGCAATAAGCTCAGTGAATGCGAGGGAGGGTCTCATGGAGAACGTACGTCGCTACCGGGCGCTGGCGTCTCTCTGTCGTCAGCAGGCGGCCTATCGGCCGCTCCAGAACTGGCAACTCCTTGGCCAAGCCGAACATTTCGAATATCTCGCCGAGATTGCGCTGAAGGCGCATTTCGACGCGTGCAATGCGCAACCCGAGGACGACGCCATCGCCACTGCGCCGTTTGAGACCCCCGCCGCGGCGTGAGGGCGTCAGTCCGTTGCGGATCATCTCTCGATCAATGCGACATCAGCGTCGGGACCGTCATGGCCTCCAGCATGGCGCGGGTGACGCCGCCGAGGAAGCGTTCCTGCAACCGTGAGTGGCCGTAGCCGCCCATGACCAGGAGATCGAGGCTCTCGTCGGCGGCCAGCGACAGGATGGTCGGCTGGATGTCGGCGCGCGCCGCCGACAGGCTGACCGTGCGGGTCGACAATCCGCGCCGGCCGAGGTGTCTTGCCAGATGGCTTGCCGAGACCTCGTCGGGAACTGCGTCGGCTTCGTTGATCGTGATGATCACGATCTCCTCGGCGCGGGCCAGGAAGGGAGCGGCGTCGCGCATCGCGCGGGCGGCGAGGCGGCTGCCATCCCAGCAGATGCCGATCCGGTTCGCCCTGAATGACCCACGAAAGGTGTAGGGCAGGAACAGCACCGGTCCGCCCGCCTGGAACAGGATCTCGCCGGGCATATCATTGTCGAATGAGCCTTGCGCCGGATCGGGCTGCAGCACGATGCTGAGATCGTGGAGCCGCGCCATCTCGCCGATCGAGCCGGCTGCATCCGCCGGGATTGCGCCGAGCGGGTGGCAGGTGCAGGAGATGCCGGCGTTCGTGGCTTCGCTCCGAAATATCGCCAACGCGGCCTCGGCACGCTCCACTGCGCGCTCGCGCTCCATCTCGAACACCGCCGCTACGGCGGCACCGCCATCCAAGACATAGGCAGTGCTGCTCGCGACGTACCCGACGGCGACCGCGTCGACGTGTGCGTTGAGTCTCGCCGCGAGCGAGATCGAGCCGTCGATCACCGCGCTCATCGGGCGCTCGGTCGGGATGTGGACGAGAATGTCTTTGTACATGGCGCGCCTCCGGTGGACATCATCCAGTGGCCGCAGTCTATCACGGCGCACGGGGCCTGCGTTGAGCCGCATCAAATGTGCAGCCCTGATTTTCGCGGCACCTTTGCCAAGATTTAATCGGACGGACGGGACGCCGTAAGGTGACGATGTCCATGTTGGTTGCAAGGCGACTTACCCAACATGGACATTTCGACATGAACGATCACGTCAATTCCGACACCACCACGTCCCGCAAGATCTTGAAGCCGCGCCGGCTTGCGCTGCTGGGCACCGTGGCCGCGCTTGGCGTGGCCGTGCTCGCTGCCTCTCCCGCCTCTTCGCAGTTCGGTCTGAATTCCTTCATCGGGCCGGCCCAGGCGGCGGAAGCCGCCGCGACGCCGCCGGGCTTCGGCGATCTCGTCAGCAAGGTCAAACCCGCCGTCATCTCGGTGCGGGTCAGGATCGACCAGGACAATGACAAGAGCGCGATGCTGCAACAGAACCGGATGGATTCGGACGAGGATTCGCCGTTCGACCAGTTTTCGCGGCAGTTCGGCTTCCGCGGCCCGGGTGGCATGAACGGCATGCCGCGCCAGCGCCACCAGATGATCACGGGCGAGGGGTCCGGCTTCTTCATCTCCGCCGACGGCTATGCCGTGACCAACAACCACGTCGTCGATCACGCCGAGTCGGTGCAGGTGACCATGGATGACGGCACGAGTTACACCGCGAAGGTGGTCGGCACCGATCCGAAGACCGATCTCGCGCTGATCAAGGTCGATGGCAAGAGGGACTTCCCGTTCGTTAAATTCTCCGACCAGAAGCCGCGCATCGGTGACTGGGTGGTCGCGGTCGGCAATCCCTTCGGCCTCGGCGGCACCGTGACCGCCGGCATCGTCTCGGCCAATGGTCGCGACATCGGCAACGGTCCCTATGATGACTTCATCCAGATCGACGCGCCGATCAACAAGGGCAATTCCGGCGGTCCGGCCTTCGACATGAACGGCAACGTGATCGGCGTGAACACCGCGATCTTCTCACCCTCCGGCGGTTCGGTCGGTATCGGCTTCGACATTCCGGCTTCGACCGCGAAGCTCGTCGTCGCGCAGCTGAAGGACAAGGGCTCGGTCACCCGCGGCTGGCTCGGCGTGCAGGTGCAGCCGGTGAGCGCCGAGATCGCCGACAGCCTCGGCCTCAAGGAGGCGCGCGGCGCGATCGTGGACAATCCGCAGGACGGCAGCCCCGCGGCGAAGGCCGGCATCGAGGCGGGCGACGTCATCACCGCCGTCAACGGTACCGCGATCAAGGACTCCCGCGATCTCGCCCGCACCATTGCCACCCTGGCGCCGGGCACGTCCGTGAAGCTCGATGTCTTCCACAAAGGCGCGAGCAAGACGGTGACACTCGCCCTCGGCGAGTTGCCGAACGAGCGGCAGGCCAAGGCCGGCGAGGGCAAGGCGCAGCCGAACACCGGCACGCCGCGCCTCGGTCTCAGCCTGGCGCCGGCAGGCGACGTCCAGGGCGCGGGCCAAAAGGGCGTGGTCGTGACCGAGGTCGATCCGCAGGGACCCGCCGCGCAGCGCGGCATCCAGACCGGCGACGTCATTCTCAACGTCGGCGGCAAGGCCGTTGCCAATGTCGGTGACGTCCGCTCCGAGCTGGCGCAGGCCAAATCATCCGGCAAGAACAGCGTGCTGTTGCAGGTGAAGAGCCAGGAAGCGACACGGTTCGTCGCGGTGCCGCTGGCCTAAGCCTCGCGCTTCCGGCGGCAAACTCAAAAGGCGGCCTGCGGGCCGCCTTTTTCGTGCGCGTCTGGAAGATTCCCACAGGTGCCGATAACATTCTCGTTAACGGCAGCGTTGATGACGGGTTCGTCCGAAAAAGCCGCGTTCGCTCGTCACAGTTGGGAATCACGTGTTGGGCTTTGGCGTCAATGAAGACGCCCAGGCGAATTGCAGGAGTGGAACTTCGAACGCCCGGCCTTCTTGTGGAACCGGTGGTTCGCATTTGATCGGTGCCGACATGGATCGATTGAAGCTCTCGCTGAGGTGTGCGCTGCTTGTGGCGCCGCTTGTCCTGACGACCGGAAGCGCCTTGGGGCGCGACGATGGCCGCTACGCCAACTCGCCGCTAAAACCCTGGTTCGACAGTTTGCGCAGCCATCTCGGGCCCTGCTGCTCGGATGCAGATGGCTTTGCTGTATCCGACCCCGATTGGGAATCGCACGATGGGCACTATCGCGTGCGGCTCGACGGGCAGTGGGTGGACGTGCCTGATGAGGCCGTCATCACCGAGCCAAACCGGGCTGGCCACACCATGGTGTGGCCGGTGAAGACTGCGTTCGGGATTTCGATCCGCTGCTTCATGCCGGGCAGCATGATCTGACGCGGGTGGGCGTTACCGCTTGCTGGATTTGCGCTTCGCGGTCTTCTTCGCTTTCTTGGCTGTCTTCTTGGCCGTCTTCTTCTTGGAGGTCTTTCGCTTCGACGCCTTCTTCGGGACCTTCTTGCCCTTCGCGCGCGCTTCCGACAGGCCGATTGCGATCGCCTGCTTGCGACTCTTCACGCGTCCGCCACGACCGCCGGGGCCGCTTTTCGCGGTGCCCTTCTTATAACGGCGCATCTCGCGCTCGACATCACTGCTGGCGCTGCGTGAGTAGCGGCGTTTCTTTGCCTTGCGTGCCATCAACTCTCTCCCTTGGCCCGGGAAAGAACCGCATCACTGACCCTACGTTCCAAATGCGCTGGCCGCGCTCCTCAGAAGGAGTTCGCCAACTCGATCTCGTCTTCCAGCGCTCGAATGCGGCGCGCAGCCTCAGTCGAGGACAAAGCCCGATCGTATTGAGTGGGCTGATAGGCCTCCTCGCTCAGACGCTTCAGCCTCAGCCCCTGTGCTCTCGTCATCTGCTCCGCGAGGAAAACCCTGGCGTCGTATTTACCCTGAACCTGCATCTGGCCTCTCCGTTCTGAAATCGTGACTTGACTATATGTTCTTATTTTGTTCTAACAAGCCATGGACAATAGAATTAATGAAATTCGACGCAAAATCAGCGCCTTGAGGCTCGAGATGGCCGACATCGAGGTGTCTGTGCGCGACCTCGTCGATCGCGACCGCGACTGCACAGAAAAGGCCCTGGCGCAGATGGATCTGCGCCGGAAAATCAACCTGCTGATCGGCGAATGGAAGGCGGCCGGTGGCGGCGATGTCCTGCCTGACGTCCGCGAGCGGGTACGCCTTCGTCCTGCAACGACATCCGGTAGTCCGCTGCGCGTGATCGCGCGCCGCTGAGAATTTTGGGAGCGTGCGGTGGAGGAAGACCCGGACACGTACCGGATTCTAAAACTGCGCGCCGAAATTCTCGAACTCGGCTCCGCCATCCGGCAATTGCAGCGCGAGGGTCTCGACGATGCCGCAGCGCAGCTCCTGATCGCACGCAAGCGTGCACGGCTCGAGCATCTCGTGAAGGCGAATGCTGCGGGACGGCAGCTTTAGCGATGCGACGCTAGAAGGATTCCCAATCTAGCTCCAAACTCCAGCTCCAAAGCGAAAGGCCCCGCGTCGCCGCGAGGCCTTTGATTGTCGGCCGGAGCTCACTTGGTGTTGCTCATGCCGCCCTTGTTCATGGTGCCGCCTTGGTCGGAGCCGGGGCCAGAACCACCTTGACCGGAGGGATCAGCGCCCTTGGAGGACTTGGTGTTGGCGCCTGTGGTCTGCGACGACGACATCGCGGATCCTTGCTTGGCCTTATGCGACTTGGCCTGCGCGGCGAACGGAGCGGCGGCGAGGCCGGTTGCCAACATCACGGTGAGAGCGAGCTTGATGGTTTTCATGCGCGGGAACTCCCCGAGTTAAATTGACGCAGGCAGCCAACCGCCATTTGCCGCAGGAGTTCCGAACGAAAGCGCCCGGTGCGCGTCACGCGCGCTTCAAAATTCCTTGTCCTCGGCGAGGATGAACACGAGGCCCGTGAGCGTCGCGCCGATCGCAAACGTCGTCACCAATGTGATGATGAAGACCATGGCGGCCGAATGTCCGCCGTGGTTCAGCAAATTTGCGACCGCCGGATTGAACAGGACGAGGGCGAGCCCGAAGACAAGGCCGAGGGCTGCGCCCATCATCGCATGCGTCATCAGCTTGATGACGCCGGTCGGAGAGATGAGGCTCGGCGACTTTTTCCCGCGCATGGAACCGCCTCGCGGTGTGGCATAAAACGCATGCGACGATTGCGGGTTCCATTCTCATGACGATTTTGTCATTCCCCGCTTCATCCGACGTTCATGGCGGTCTTGCGAGGATGAATGCCATCAACACGGGAACATTCGATATGGGTAAGGTCGTCTTTCTCTATCGCTCGCTGGCCTATCGCAACGCGGGAGCGGACATGCTGCGCAAGGCGCGCAAGCTGCCGCGCGGCGCCGAGCGGAGCGCAGCCCGCCGTTACGCGCGGGCGCTGCGCGAGCTTTCGCAAACGGAAGCCTGGCTGGAAGGACGTGTCGCTGACGAACCGCAGGCGATGCAGCGCATGAAGGTCGCCGCGGCGCGCTAGATCATGATCGGTCCTGAGTGAATCAGGGCCGAAGCTCCAGATTCTTGTCTTTACGCGCGAACCGGAGCCCACGTCGCTCGCAAACGCTCTAGCCTGAGGCCCGCTGAAGGGGTTCGGACGGAGCCGCGTCGAACTTGCTCGCGGCCGACGGCGCTACGGTCTTCCGCGTCAGCGGCACCTCAAGGCGGCACAACAGGCCTTCGGCACGCCAGTTGAATTCCGCCTGTCCGCCAAGTTGCGATTCCACACTGGCAAGCAGGCTCCGCGTACCGAAGCCACGGGATTTCGGCGTCCTCACCAGCGGGCCGCCGGTTTCGTCCCAGGTCAGTGTGAGGTGGTCGTCCTCGACTTGCCAGCCGATCGCGAGCCGCCCCGACCGCGTCGAGAGCGCGCCATACTTCGCCGAGTTTGTGAAGAGCTCGTGCAGCGCCAGCGCCAGCGTCTGCGCTGTCGCCGGCGCCAGCTGAACTTCCGGACCGGCCAGCTTGATCTGGCCGCCGAGCGAGTAGGGCGCGAGCTCCTCGTCGATCAGCCTCGAGAGTTCGGCGCCCTGCCAGCTCGACAGCGACAGGATCGTGTGCACGCGCGCCAGCGCGTTGATGCGCCCTTCGACGGCGTTCACGTAGGCCTTGACCTCGTCGGCGCGGGTGAGGCGCACGATCGATTGCGCCAGCGCCAGCGCGTTCTTGGCGCGATGATCCACCTCGCGTGCCAGCAGGTTTTGTCTCTCTTCCGCGCGTTTGCGTTCGGTGATGTCCACGGTGACGCCGCTCACGCGCACCACGCGGCCGCCCTGATCCACCGTCGCGGCCGCCGTGCCGACGCACCAGCGCACCTCGCCATCGGGCCGGCTGACGCGAAACTCGCCTTCATAGGCGTGCGCGCCGGTATTGAACGCTGCAATCGCCTGGCCGAACTGGTCGACGTCATCAGGGTGCAGCAGCGCCTGGATGTTGGCTGAGGTGACATTGAAGGTCTCCGGCGTCACGCCGAAGATGCGGTACTGGCCTTCGTCCCACATCCAGTCGCCGTTGACCCAGTCCCAGTCCCACGATCCCATCTTGCCGGCGGCGATAGCCATGCTGCGCCGCTCTTCGCTCTCGCGCAGCTTTGCGGTGGAATTCTCCAGCTCGGCCGTGCGTGCGCGAACGCGGTCCTCGAGCTCCCGGTTCAGCCGTTCGAGCTCGCGCGTCTTGCGGTAGAGTTCGGCAAACACCTTGATCTTGGCGCGCAGCACCTCCGGCACGACCGGCACCGGCACGTAATCGACCGCGCCCATCTCATAGCCGCGCAACCGGTCGATGTCGCTCACCTGGATAGCGGAGATGAAGATCATCGCGGTCTTCTGGAAGCGCGGATGCTCGCGGATCATCGCGGCCAGCTCGAAGCCGTCGAGCTCGGGCATGCAGACGTCGACCAGGATCACCGCGATCTCGGTCTTGAGCAGCACCTCCAGCGCCTCGCGGCCCGATGATGCGATCACGAGGTTCTCGCCGAGTTCCTTCAGGATCACCTCGTAGGCGAGCAGCTTGGCCGGCTGGTCGTCGACGAGGAGGATGTTGACCTTTTCGTGGTCCATTCGCGGATCCAAACTCAGCGGTGCAGCCACATGCGGATTGCAAGCAGCAATTGATCGGTGTTGACGGGTTTGGCGAGGTAGTCGGACGCGCCTGCTTCCAGGCATTTCTCACGGTCGCCCTTCATCGCCTTGGCTGTCAGCGCGATGATCGGAAGGCGGGCGAAGGCCGGATTTTCGCGAATGACGCCGATGGTCTGATAGCCATCCATCTGCGGCATCATGATGTCCATCAGCACTATGGCGATCTCCGGATTGGATTCGACCAGCGTCACCGCCTCGCGGCCGGTCGTGGCCGTCAGCACCTTCATGCCCCGCCGTTCCAAGACGCTCGACAGCGCGAAGATGTTGCGGGCGTCGTCGTCGACGAGCAGGGCGGTCTTGCCGATCAGGTCTTCGTCGGAACTGTTCAGCTTCTCCAGCATGCGCTGCTTCTCGACCGGCAGTTCCGTGATCACGCGATGCAGGAACAAGGCGGTCTCGTCGAGCAGGCGCTCCGGCGATTCCACGCCCTTGACCACGATGCTGCGCGCCATGGTGTGGAGTTCCGCATCTTCCTCCGCCGAGAGCTCGCGGCCGGTGAAGACCACCACCGGAACGTTCGACAGGCTCTCGTCGTTGCGGATCTGGTCCAGCACCTCGAAGCCGCTCATGTCGGGCAGCCGCAGGTCGAGCACCACGCAATCGCAGGGTGCCTCGCGCAGTGTCGAGAGCGCGCCGGCGCCGGTATCCGTCGTCACGATCTCGATGTCGTCGTGATGCAGCAGCTCGCGGATCGAGAGCTGCTCGGCCTCGTTGTCCTCGACGATCAGGAGCCGCTTGCGCCGCGGCCGCGCATATTCCTTGATCTGCGTCAGCGCGGCCGAGACGCCCTCGGTCGTGGTCGGCTTGTTGACGAAGGAGAAGGCGCCGCGTGCCAGCGCATGTTGCCGGTCCTCGTCGAGCGTGATGATCTGCACGGGGATGTGGCGGGTCAGCGGATTGTGCTTGAGCTGGCTCAGCACCGTCCAGCCCAGCATATCAGGCAGGAACACGTCGAGCGAAACGGCCCGCGGCTGGTACTGCTTCGCAAGCTCCAGCGCCTCCGCGCCGCGCGCGGCGACCAGAACCTTGAAGCCCTTGTCGCGGGCGAGATCGACCAGCACGCGCGCATAATGCGGATCGTCCTCGACGATGAGCAGGATGGTGTCACCGGGCTCGAGATTGAGCCGGTCGTCGGCAATCTGCTCGATGACGCGCTGCTGTTCGGGTGCAGCCGCTTGCAACGCCGGTGGCTGACTGTACTGCTGCGGCGCGGGCGCACGCGGCGCGAGCGTCGGGCCGGAATATTTCAGCGGCAGATAGAGCGTGAAGGACGAGCCCTTGCCGGGCGCGCTGCGCAGATGGATCTCGCCGCCGAGCAGGCTCGCGAGCTCGCGGCTGATCGCAAGTCCGAGACCGGTGCCGCCGTATTTGCGGCTGGTGCCGGCGTCCGCCTGCTGGAACGCCTCGAAGATCAGCTTCTGCTTCTCCAGGGGAATGCCGATGCCAGTGTCCGTCACTTCGAACGCGATCACCGCCGGCGCGGAGTTCAGCACCGGATGATCCGTGCCCCAGCCGCCGACCGCGGCGACGACTTTTAGGCGCACCTCGCCCTCGGCGGTGAACTTGAAGGCGTTGGAAAGCAGGTTCTTGAGGACCTGCTGCAGGCGCTTGGAGTCGGTGACGATGCTGCGCGCAAGGTTCGGGTCGACGTCGATCTTGAACGACAGGTTGCGGTTTTCCGCCTCGTGCCGGAACGGCCGCCCGACGGTCTCGAGCAGGTTCGCAGTCAGAATCTCCTCGGCGTCGACCGTCACCGTGCCGGATTCGATCTTGGAGAGATCCAGGATGTCGCTGATGAGGTTGAGCAGGTCGGTGCCGGCGCCATGGATGGTGCGGGCGAACTCGACCTGCTTGGCCGAGAGGTTGCCATCCGGATTGTCGGTGAGCTGCTGTCCCAGGATCAGGATCGAGTTCAGCGGTGTGCGCAGCTCGTGGCTCATATTGGCGAGGAATTCGGACTTGTACTTCGAGGTCAGCGCGAGCTCGGTCGCCTTTTCCTCCAGTGCGCGGCGGGCCTGCTCGATTTCCTGATTCTTGCGCTCGACCTCGACGTTACGCTCGGCGAGCTGCTGCGCCTTCTGTTCGAGCTGGTCGTTGGTCTGCTGCAATTCGCGCTGCTGGGTCTGAAGCTCGCCGGCAAGCTGCTGCGACTGCTTGAGCAGGCCTTCGGTCTGCATCGTCGCCTCGATCGAGTTGAGCACGATGCCGATGGAGTCGGTAAGCTGCTCGAGGAATGTCATCTGCGAGGTCGTGAACGAGGTCAGCGAGGCGAGCTCGATCACCGCCTTGACCTGGCCTTCGAACAGCACCGGCAGCACGACAAGGTTCTTTGGCGCGACGCGGAACAGCGCCGAGTTGATCGGCACCACGTCGGGTGGAATGTCGGCGATGACGCGCGGCCGTCTGTCGAGGGCGCATTGGCCAATCAGGCCGTCGCCGAGCGGGAGCACGCGCTGATAGGGATAGACGCCGTCGCCGGCATAGGAAGCGAGCAGCAGGAGCCGCGGACTATCCTCGTTCTCGACCTGGTAGATCACGCCGGTATGGGCGTTCACCAGGGGCGACAATTCGGTCAGCAGGAGCCGGCCGACGGTGGTGAGATCGCGCTGGCCCTGGAGCATGTTGGTGAATTTGGCGAGGTTGGTCTTCAGCCAGTCTTGCTCGGTGTTCACGTCCGTCGTGAGACGGAGGTTCGTGATCATCGTGTTGATGTTGTCTTTCAGCTCGGCGACTTCGCCGCGGGCGTCGACCTGGATCGACCGCGTCAGGTCGCCCTTGGTCACGGCGGTCGCGACTTCCGCGATCGCGCGCACCTGCGAGGTGAGGTTGGCCGCGAGCAGGTTGACGTTGCCGGTGAGGTCCTTCCAGGTGCCGGCGGCGCCGGGCACGTCGGCCTGGCCGCCCAGCCGTCCCTCGACGCCGACCTCGCGCGCCACCGACGTCACCTGGTCGGCGAAGGTCGCGAGCGTCTCGGTCATGTTGTTGATGGTGTCGGCGAGCGCCGCGACCTCGCCCTTGGATTTCACGGTGAGATTTTGTTTCAAATCACCGTTCGCAACTGCGGTCACCACCTTGACGATGCCGCGGACCTGCTCGGTCAGGTTCGCCGCCATGAAGTTGACGGTGTCGGTGAGGTCCTTCCAGGTGCCGGCCACACCGGGCACCTGGGCCTGGCCGCCGAGTTCGCCTTCAGTGCCGACTTCACGCGCGACGCGGGTGACTTCGCCGGCAAACGCGTTGAGCTGGTCCACCATGGTGTTGATGGTGTTCTTCAGCTCGAGGATCTCGCCCTTCACGTCCACGGTGATCTTGCGGGACAAGTCGCCGCGCGCGACCGCGGTCGTGACTTCGGCGATGTTGCGGACCTGCGTCGTGAGGTTCGCGGCCAGCAAATTGACGTTGTCGGTGAGATCCTTCCAGGTACCGCCGACGCCGGGCACGACGGCCTGACCGCCGAGCCGGCCCTCGGTGCCGACCTCGCGCGCGACGCGGGTCACTTCGGCGGCGAAGGAGCGGAGCTGCTCCACCATCGTGTTCAGGGTGTCCTTGAGCAGCAAGATCTCGCCGCGCACGTCCACCGTGATCTTCTTCGACAGGTCGCCGCCGGCGATCGCGGTCGCGACCTCGGCGATGTTGCGGACCTGGGCCGTCAGGTTGGAGGCCATGAAGTTGACGTTGTCGGTGAGGTCCTTCCAGGTGCCGGCAACGCCGGGCACTTCGGCCTGGCCGCCGAGCTTGCCCTCGGTGCCGACCTCGCGCGCCACGCGCGTCACTTCGCCGGCAAAGCCGTTGAGCTGGTCCACCATGGTGTTGATGGTGTTCTTCAGCTCGAGGATTTCGCCCTTCACGTCCACGGTGATCTTGCGCGACAAGTCGCCGCGCGCCACAGCGGTGGTCACTTCGGCGATGTTGCGGACCTGGGCGGTGAGGTTGCCCGCCATCGAGTTCACGCTGTCGGTCAAATCCTTCCAGGTGCCGGCGACGCCGGGCACGTTGGCCTGGCCGCCGAGCCGGCCTTCGGTGCCGACCTCGCGCGCCACGCGCGTCACCTCGCCCGCGAAGCGGTTGAGCTGGTCGACCATGGTGTTCAGCGTGTCCTTGAGCTGAAGGATCTCGCCGCGCACGTCCACCGTGATCTTGCGTGACAGGTCACCGCCGGCGATGGCGGTTGCGACCTCGGCGATGTTCCGGACCTGGGCGGTGAGATTGCCCGCCATCGAGTTGACGTTGTCGGTCAGGTCCTTCCAGGTGCCAGCGACGCCCGTCACCTGGGCCTGGCCGCCGAGCTTGCCTTCGGTGCCGACCTCGCGCGCCACGCGCGTGACTTCGCCAGCGAAGGCGTTGAGCTGGTCCACCATGGTGTTGAGCGTTTCCTTCAGCTGAAGGATTTCGCCCGACACGTTCACGGTGATCTTCTTCGACAAGTCGCCCTTCGCAACGGCGGTCGCGACCTCGGCGATGTTACGGACCTGACCGGTCAGGTTCGAGGCCATCGAGTTGACCGAGTCCGTCAAGTCCTTCCAGGTACCGGCGACGCCGCGCACTTGGGCCTGGCCGCCGAGCTTGCCTTCGGTGCCGACCTCGCGCGCGACGCGGGTGACTTCGCCGGCGAAGGCGTTGAGCTGGTCCACCATCGTGTTGATGGTGTCTTTCAGCTCCAGGATTTCGCCGCGCACGTCCACGGTGATCTTCTTCGACAGATCGCCGCCCGCGACCGCCGTCGTCACCTCGGCGATGTTGCGGACCTGTGCGGTCAGGTTTGACGCCATCGAGTTGACGCTCTCGGTGAGGTCCTTCCAGGTGCCGGCGACGCCGAGCACGTTGGCTTGACCGCCGAGCCGCCCCTCGGTGCCGACCTCGCGCGCGACGCGCGTGACTTCGCCGGCAAACGCGTTGAGCTGGTCCACCATGGTGTTGAGCGTTTCCTTCAGCTGAAGGATCTCGCCCGAGACGGTCACCGTGATCTTCTTCGACAAGTCGCCGCCGGCGATGGCGGTCGCGACGTCGGCGATGTTGCGGACCTGCGCGGTCAGGTTCGACGCCATGAAGTTGACGTTGTCGGTGAGATCCTTCCAAGTGCCGGCGACACCTGGCACCTGGGCCTGGCCGCCGAGCTTGCCCTCGGTGCCGACCTCGCGCGCCACGCGGGTCACTTCGGAGGCGAAGGAGTTGAGCTGGTCCACCATGGTGTTGATGGTGTCCTTCAGCTCCAGGATCTCGCCGCGCACGTCCACCGTGATCTTGCGCGACAGGTCGCCGCGCGCCACGGCGGTGGTGACGTTGGCGATGTTGCGGACCTGGGCGGTGAGGTTGCCGCACATCGCGTTCACGGAGTCGGTCAGGTCCTTCCAGGTGCCGGCGACGCCGGGCACGATCGCCTGTCCGCCGAGCTTGCCGTCGGTGCCGACCTCGCGCGCCACGCGCGTCACTTCGGAGGCGAAGGAGCGGAGCTGGTCCACCATCGTGTTGATGGCTTCCTTGAGCTGAAGGATCTCGCCGCGCACGTCGACGGTGATCTTCTTGGACAAGTCGCCGTTGGCGACCGCGATCGTGACCTCGGCGATGTTGCGAACCTGGTTGGTCAGGTTGTTCGCCATCGAGTTGACGCTCTCGGTCAGATCCTTCCAGACGCCGGTCACCTCAGGCACCTGGGCCTGGCCGCCGAGCTTGCCTTCGGTGCCGACCTCGCGCGCCACGCGCGTCACCTCGGAGGTGAACACGCCGAGCTGCTTGATCATGGTGTTGACGATGGTCGCCGACTGCAGGAATTCGCCGCGCAGCGGGCGGCCATCGACGTCCAGCTTGACGGTCTGGAGCAGATCGCCTTGCGCCACCGCCGCGACCGCGCGCGTCACCTCGCGCGTCGGCCACAGGAGGTCGTCGATCAGCGTGTTGACGGAGCCTTCCATGTCGGCCCAGGAGCCGCTGGCGAGGCCGAACTTCACGCGCTGGCGGGTCTTGCCCTCGCGCCCCACGACCTGACCGACCAGCTCGAGCTGCTGCGCCATGCGCTGGTTGGCGGCGATGATTTCATTAAAAGTGTCGGCGATCTTGCCGTCGATGCCGAGATAGTCCCCGCTCATCCGCACCGAAAAATCGCCGCTGCGCATGGCCTGCAAGGCAAGCAGCAATTCCGGCCGCGAATCCGGGTCCGACATACCGTTGGTTTTTGGCTTTGGGACGCGACGACCGGAGCGTGATGCAGTTCCGGGATCGAGGTCGCTCATACTGATTCCCCCGCGGCGTCGGCCGAATCCAAGGCGTGACGCAGTTGTCAAAATAGAGCGTCAGCCAAATTCGAAATCAAGCGCCAACGTTGCGGCGCTTGGAATTGGAACCTGCCGTGCTCAGCCCGGCCAAAATAACGATGAGGAGTGACGATGGTTCCATCCCGTTCAGGAAAAAGCCGGCCGGCCGCTGCACCAGAACTCCGAGCCGTCCTAGGAGAGGGGGCTGGCGCGCCCAGCGGGCGAGAGGCTGTGACTGGCGACCCCGCCGCAAGCTCCGCCACGCCGCACGCTGATTCACAGGCCACGAGGACCGCGACCAGATCGAACCCCAGCGGCAGCGGCACCTCGACTTCGGGGAGGGACGACAACGGCGATGCTGGCCGGCACAAGATGCCCGAGAGTAACCGTACGGTGCGGCCGGAGAGCCAGCAGCATCATCCGGAAGACAAATAGGGCTGCTATTTGTCTGCCATGGTGCGCTCCGCATCTTTCACCTGCGTGCGCAGCATCGGCAATTGATTGCGCGCGAAGGCGGCGAGGGCAGGATTGTCGGGCGCTTTCAGATAGCGCTCGAGCAGGTTGATGGCGGAGTCATATTCGGGGATTTGCGCGGCATAGAAGCTTCTGACGTAAGTCGGTCCATCCGCATTTTCGGGCTCGACGAGGCTTGCGCTCACTGACGTCGTCTTGCCGGCGTGCGGCTCCGCACCGATCGCGTCCTGAATCTGCTTCAGGGTTTTGTCGCGCTTGCCCGCCTCCTCGGCGCGCAGGGCCGCGAGATTTTTCACCTCCGCATTGCCTTTCAGGTCGGTGCTCTCCAGCAGGCCCTGCTGGAAACGGCTGAAGGCGTAGAGGCCGGTGATGACATCGGTTGCGGTCGGCACGCGGTCGCCGGCCGTTCGCTCACCCATATTGTCGGCGAACGCCGAGGTGCTGATGAAAGCCAGGATGATCGCGACGAGAATCCTCATGCATCTCCAATAACCGATGGCGTGCGAAGTTCCCTCGCGTTACGATCCGGTAAGGGCGATTGCGGAGCGAGAGTTCCGTTCCCACATCTTCTGTATGAAACAGTCTGACATCTTCAGGGATAACGCCGACAACTGCCTTCAGCTCGCCGAGCGCGCGGAAGGGCAGCCCACCCACAAGCGTTATTTGCGCATGGCGGATGCCTGGACGGCATTGGCGAACGAGCAGGACTGGCTGGACGGTGAAATCCCGCCCGTAAAGGTCCGCGTCCTCCGAACGCAGGATGCGTGAGCGTTCTCATTCTCGTCAATCTGCGTGTGAGACCGCTCACGGAATGCAAGCAACCAATCCAGGATCATTCACGAACGGTCGATCGCGTTGATTTCGATTCCAGAAGGAGGTTTTGCGATGGCTCCACGTCTGGCTCTTCTCTCGCTCATTCTCGCCTTTGGCGTCTCGGTCGCGTTCGCGACAGTGACGACGGTGCGGCAGGTGCATCTGGAGAATGCATCGGCGGCGATCCACGCCACGCATAGTTAGCGCTGCGGGCCTCGCGCGCTGGAACATTCGTTGTGCCGGCGCGTAAGCGCTTCAGGACATCTGGAGAGGCGAGAGGACATCATGGCGCATTCCGACCACGGCATCGTCAAGGACAAGCGGGCGGAAGATCAACCGCGCGACAAGCAGCGCGCGCAATCCGTGCACAAGACGGATTCGAAGGGCTCGCCGTCGCGCGAAGCGACGCGCGATCCCAAGCTCAACGACAACACCAAGACACCTGGCTCCGGCGTGATGCCGGACGATTCCGGCGACGCGCCGACCGGCTAGTTCTCGCGAGGAACGAATCCTTTCGCGACGAGTCGACGGATTGCTTCCGGCTGTCATGCCCCCGGTGCGCCGGAAGCAATCTCCAAGGATGGCCCTGGCACCCCACTGTGCCGGGGTCGTTTTTGCTTGGGAGAGACTCAATCCTCGGTGTCGCCCTCGGGCTTCGCGGGCGCGTGTCCTTCGGGACCTCGACCAAAGACACCAAACTCGCTTGATTTGATGCCTGCCGACGGGTCGATGCTCGTCTCGATGCCCGCGGCTGCGAGCCCGAATTTGAGGAGCTCTCGGACCGCCGCAGCGCGCGTCGGCATGCGGTGCTTGAATCGGAAATCATCGACAGCGGCCAACTCTTCCGGCGAGAGCATGACCTGAAGGCGCTCGGCGCGAAGGTCATTCATGGTCGATCACGCAAAGTGAGTAAGTTGAGTAGCTTGCTCAACGAACGAGTTTGGCGCGAGTTCCACAAGAGTCGGAAAAATCGCCAGATGAGTAAAAATAGTTAGTAAAATCAATAAGTTATTATTGAAACAACTCTGGCGGTGGCGCATTCTTTCGGAAGATAGGGAGAAGAGGCCATGACGGAGGAAGTCAGGTTACCCCGCAAGCTTTCCGAAGAGCCCGAGGCGCCCAAACCGGTGCGTCCGAGCCATCAGAAGGTCATCGAGCAAGTCGAGCGCTGGGCCAACAGCTCGGGGCTGCAACCACCGAGGACGGAAGATGCGAAGACGATCTGAGCCCCACACGTTCGAACAACGTCTCAAGGCAGAGCAGCTGCGGCTCGAGCACGAACTGTCGGGCTTGCCGGATGGACAGCAGCGCGATTCTGTTATGGCGCGCATCGATCAGCTTCAGACTGCTGCCGCGATGCATGATTTCCTGATGCTACCGGAGGCCGCGGCCGCTCGCTGATCGCCCCTGGCGACCGTGCTCCGTGTCTGATGCGACCACCAGAACATGCGCCGGAACGTTCGCTCGCCGACCCGGTTGGTCCACACGTTGGCCGAGTGGAGAATTGGAATGCTGAAACAAGGCGAGTTGGACCGCAGCGAGATGGACAGGTTGATCGGCAGCGACAAGGTCGAGGGAACATCGGTCTATGGCGCCGATCGCAACAAGATCGGTTCGATCGAACGCGTGATGATCGACAAGGTCAGCGGCAAGGTGTCCTACGCCGTGCTCGCCTTCGGCGGCTTCCTGGGCCTCGGCAACGATCACTATCCGCTGCCCTGGCAGTCGCTCAAATACGATACGGAGCTCGGCGGCTATGTCACCGGGATCACCGCCAAGACGCTCGAAGGCGCGCCGAAATACGGTGAACGCAGCGATTGGAACTGGGGTGACGACGCGGCAGTCCGCGGCATCAACTCGTACTACGGCGTTCCCTTCGCGTAAGCCCCAATGGAAAGCGATCCGATGAGCAAGGAACGGCCCACCGACTGGATGCCCCGGTCGAGCCGGGGCACGACACCTTTTGCTTGGCGCACTCTACCTCACCGCCTCCTTCCGCCCCGGCCCCGCATGCACATGCACCTGTTTCGCATGCAGCGGCTCACCGCATTCCGAGCAGACCATCACGGGGTCGAACTCCTTGCCGCAAGTCTTGTGCTGGTGCAGCAGCGGGCGGCCGCGCTCGTCGCCCATGTGGGTGTCGCCCCAATGCACCATCGCCATGATGATCGGGTAGAGGTCGAGGCCCTTCTGCGTCAGGATGTATTCGTAGCGCTTGGGCGCCTCGGAATAGGGGACGCGGCGCAGGATGCCGAACCGCACCAGCTTCTTCAAACGCTCCGAGAGCAGGTGCCGCGTGATCTGGAGCGAGGACTGAAATCCCTCGAACCGGCGCACGCGTAAAAAACATTCGCGCAGGATCAGAAGCGTCCAGCGGTCGCCGACCACGGCGACGGTGCGGGAGAGCGAGCAGGGCTCTTCATCCAGCGTGTCCCACTTCATGTCGCGATCTCCGGCAAAGGGTAGTAAGTCAGAAAAAGGAACTGACTTGAATGATCAGCGCTATTCTCGCTGCAGGTTACCATTCACCCCCGTAGTTTGACAGTTCTATTTTAGAACTATAGCCTCCGGCCCAATCACATACCGTTCTCACCGGAGGAGGCGACCTTGCCCAAGCGAAACGCGACAGCCGCCGTGATCGGGGCCGGCGATTTCATCGGCTCCGAGATCGCCAAGAAATTTTCCGCGGAAGGTTTCACGGTCTTCGCCGGCCGCCGCAACGGCGACAAGCTGGCGCCGCTGGTGAAGGACATCGAGGCCGCCGGCGGCGAGATTCACGCGCGCTCGCTCGATGCACGCAAAGAGGAGGAGGTCATCTCCTTCCTCAATGACGCCGACCAGCACGCGCCGCTCGAAGTCTGCATCTTCAACGTCGGCGCCAACGTCAATTTCCCGATCCTCGACACCACCGAGCGCGTGTTCCGGAAAGTGTGGGAGATGGCCTGCTATTCCGGCTTCCTCGCCGGCCGCGAAGCGGCACGGCTGATGCTGCCGCGTGGTGGCGGCAACATCTTCTTCACCGGCGCGACGGCGAGCCTGCGCGGCGGCAGCGGCTTTGCTGCCTTTGCCAGCGCAAAATTCGGACTGCGCGCGGTGGCGCAGGCGATGGCGCGCGAGCTCGGGCCGAACAACATCCACGTCGCCCATCTCATCATCGATTCCGGCGTCGACACCGAGTGGGTGCGGCAGCGCCGGCTCGAAGCGCTCGGGGCGAATGCGCTTGATAATCCCGATCTTCTGATGCCGCCGTCGTCCGTCGCGGATGCCTATTGGCAGCTCTATCAGCAGCCGAAGAGTGCCTGGACCTTCGAGATGGAGATCCGTCCCTTCGGAGAGAAATGGTGACCGCGGAGCAAGACTGCGGCTAGACTGATCCCAATACAAACTGAAATCCGGGAGGCCCCTACGTGAAGACCGCGATCACCGAACTGTTCGGCATCGAGCACCCGATCATTCAGGGTGGCATGCATTTCGTCGGCTTTGCCGAGTTGGCCGCTGCCGTCTCCAATGCCGGAGGGCTCGGCATCATCACGGGTCTCACGCAGAAGACGCCGGAATTGCTCGCGAAGGAAATCGCGCGCTGCCGCGACATGACGGACAAGCCGTTCGGCGTGAACCTCACCTTCCTGCCGACCTTTGCGGCGCCGCCTTATCCGGAATACATCGCGGCCATCGTCGAAGGCGGCATCAAGGCGGTGGAGACGGCGGGGCGCAGTCCAGAGCAATATATGCCTGCGCTGAAGGCCGCCGGCATCAAGGTGATCCACAAATGCACGTCCGTGCGCCACTCCCTGAAGGCCGAGCGCATCGGCTGCGACGCCGTCAGCGTCGACGGCTTTGAGTGCGGCGGTCATCCCGGCGAAGACGACATTCCCAACATGATCCTGCTGCCGCGTGCGGCGGAGGAGTTGAAGATTCCGTTCGTGGCCTCCGGCGGCATGGCCGACGGGCGCAGCCTCGTCGCGGCGCTGTCGCTGGGTGCGGCCGGCATGAACATGGGCACGCGCTTCATCGCCACCAAGGAAGCACCGGTCCATCAGAACGTGAAGAACGCGCTTGTTGCGGCCACCGAGCTCGACACCCGCCTGATCATGCGCGCTCTGCGCAATACCGAGCGCGTGCTGAAGAATGCCAACGTCGATCGTCTGCTCGAGATCGAGCGCGAGAAGGGCGCCAAGCTGAGCATCGACGATATCCACGACCAGGTCGCGGGCGTCTATCCGAAGATCATGCTGGACGGCCAGATGGACGCGGGCGCCTGGAGCTGCGGCATGGTTGCAGGACTGATCCACGACATTCCCTCCTGCAAGGAGCTCGTCGATCGCATCATGGATGAGGCGGAAGAGATCATCCGCAGCCGCCTGATGGGGTTCCTGGACGGGACGGGTGCAGCGCGAAAGGTCGCCTGACACCGCCAAACTTCTTAACCACGGCGGCACTTCGCCGCTGGAATTGCGCGTGACGCCTCCTAAATAGAGGTAAATTACCCCTTGAAATAAGTGATTTCAGGAGGCGTCCGTGGTCCTGAAGAGCGTTCCTTTTGCAGTTGCCGTTGCCCTCGTGCTCGCATGGGGCGGCATTGCGCGCGCTGACGACTACAAGCCCGACGAATATCTCGGTCTCGATCTCTCCAAGGCGGTGCTGTCGCCGAAGCGGCTTGGGCCCGAGACGCAGTTCGCCCCGGTCGCGTTGGAGGCGAAGGGTGGCAACGAGGCGCAGGCGCGCGGCGAACCCATCGACGTGCCGAAGAAAGTTGCCGCCGAGCGCGTGCACGTGACCGGGCCGAAGGTTGTTCATGCCAGGAGCGCCCAGCCGCGCGGCGCAGCGCGCACCAAGCTTGCACATCGTCGCGGCAATCCGCTGGACGCGCAGGCGATGGACACCCGCATCCAGACCTGGCCGTGCCGCACCGGCGGCATTTGCAACTGGAAGCACTAGCCGGATCTCTCGCGTCATCCGGGCGTCGCAAAACCGTAGGCCCGGAGTCAAGAAACCGTCAGGATAGGAGTCAAGGAGCGCAGGCACCTTCCGTCGCGATTCGACGAAGGTTTCCTGAATGGCAACGCTCCGCGCCTCGCGCGCATGGACCCGGCGGCAGTTCCTGGTCCGCTCGACTTCAAGCCTCGCCGTTGCCGCGCTCGGCACACTCGCAAAGCCATCCGTCAGCCGCGCCGCCGATCGCCCGCAAATCGCGGGTGGCATTCAGTCCGGCGATGTCTCGGATGGCTCCGCCGTAATCTGGGCGCGCGCCGACCGGCCCGCGCGGATGCAGGTGGAATGCGCGACCGTCGAGAGTTTCAAGACGATCATGGCGTCAACTTCGCGCGACGCGCTGCCCGATGCCGACTTCACCGCAAAGCTGCTGCTGAACGATCTGCCGTCCGGGCAGGACATCTTCTATCGCGTGCGCTTCGACGACATCGCCACCGGCATTGCCGGCGAAAGCCGCGTCGGCCATTTCCGCACCGCGCCGGCCGCAGGGCAATCGATCTCGTTCGTGTGGTCAGGCGACGTCGCGGGGCAGGGCTGGGGCATCGACATCTCGCGCGGCGGCTATCGCAGCTATCGCACCATGCTCGACAATCGCCCGGACTTCTTCATCCACTCCGGCGATCACATCTACGCGGACTGCACGATTCCCTCCGAGCAGAAGCTGCCGAACGGCGAGACCTGGCGCAATCTGGTGACCGAGGAGAAAGCCGAGGCCGCGCACACGCTGGCGCAATTCCGCGGCAACTACAAATACAACCATCTCGACGAGCATTTTCGCGCCTTCCACGCGGAGGTGCCGATGTTCGCACAGTGGGACGATCACGAGGTCACCAACGACTGGTCGCCGACCGGCAGCTATGACGACGCCGGCTATGAGGACGACGGCACGCCGCGCCTGGTCGCGCGCGCCCGCCGCGCCTTCTTCGACTTCATGCCGATCCGCGACATCGGCGCACGACAGGGCCGGGTCTATCGCAAGATCGCTTACGGTCCGCTGCTCGACGTCTTCATGATCGACATGCGCAGCTATCGTGACGACAGCTGGAACAAGGGCGAGGACCATCGCGGCTGGATTCTCGGTGCCGAGCAGCTCGCATGGCTGAAGCGGGAGCTCGCCGCTTCGCGTGCGACCTGGAAGGTGATCGCGGCCGACCTGCCGATCGGCCTCGTCAGTCTCGATGCCGTCGCGCTCGGCAATGGAGCGCCCGATCGGCGTGAGCACGAAATCGCCGATCTCCTCAGCTCCATCAAGCGCGCCGGCATCCGCAACATCGTCTGGCTCACCGCCGACATGCACTACACCGCCGCGCATTATTACGATCCGAACAAGGCGCAATTCCAGGATTTTGAGCCGTTCTGGGAATTCGTCTCCGGACCCCTGCATGCCGGCACCTGGGGTCCGGGCGAGCTCGACAATACGTTTGGGCCCGTCGCGATGTATCAGAACGGCTGCAGCGAGGCGCAGGGGGAGAACCTTGCGCCGTGCTTCGGCCTGCAGTTCTTCGGCAGGGTCGATATCGACGGTGCGAGCGGCGTGATGACCGTGACCTTGAAAGACGTCGACAACCGCGACCTCTGGTCGGTCGACATCGTGCCGCAGCCGCAGACGCGCCCGGCTGTGGTGGCGCAGCATTCGTGAGTGGGCAACTCTCTCCGTCGTCATGGCCGGGCTTGACCCGGCCATCCACGCCCTGCTGCTCGGCCCTGAGAATGTGGGTGCCCGGGCATAGGCGAGCGGAAGCGACGCCGTCCTTCAGACGGCTATGCCCGGGCATGACGGTGGGGGAGGGATCGCGCATCCCAGCACTAACCCGATCTTGATTGGCCGCCTCGCGTCTGCTGCGCTATAATCTCCGTTCCCGCCACCTCTTTTCCATCACCGAAGAGTCTGCCCTCGCGACCCCACCGCGTGTTCGGCGGCTGAAATACGTCAGGAGTTGACCCATGGATAATCTCAAAACTCAGGGCATCAGCATGCCCAAGCTCGGCCTTGGCACCTTCCGCATGCAGGGCGATGCCTGCCGCGCGGCGGTCGAGAGCGCGTTGTCGATCGGCTATCGCCATATCGACACCGCCGAGATGTACGCCAATGAAGAACCGATCGGTGCCGCGCTCGCCGCGGCCCGGCTGCCGCGCGGCGAGCTGCATGTCACGACCAAGGTCTGGCACGAGAATCTCAGCCCCGGTGCGATCCGCCGCGCCTTCGACGCCAGCCTGACCAAGCTCCGGCTCGACCATGTCGATCTCTACCTCGTGCACTGGCCGTCGAAATCCGCGAACTGGGGCGCGGTGTTCGAGACCCTGATGAAGCTGAAGGAGGAGGGGCGTACGCGGGCGATCGGCGTTGCCAATTTCACCACGGCGCTGCTCAAGATCGCGGTCGAGGACATCAAGGCGCCGATCGCCTGCAACCAGATCGAATATCACGCCATGCTCGATCAATCGAAGGTGCTGGCCTATCTCAACGCCAAATCGATCCCGCTGGTCGCCTATTGCCCGCTCGCGCAAGGACGCATCGCGTCAGATCCGGCGTTGGCCGAGATCGGCGCCAGGCACAACGCGACCGCCGCGCAGGTCGCGCTGAAATGGCTGCTCGACCAGAACGGTGTCGCTGCGATCCCGAAGGCCTCGCGCCGCGAGAGCCAGCAGGCCAATCTCGATGCGCTGAAGATCACGCTCGACGATGCCGACCGCAAGAAGATCGCGGCGTTGCCCAAGGACGGGCGTTGCGTCAATCCAGGATTTGCGCCGGCGTGGGATTAAAACTCGACGCTGAACGCACCGCCCTTACCCTCTCCCCTTGCGGGAGAGGGTGGCTCGCCGCGTAGCGGCGAGACGGGTGAGGGGTCTCCATCCGCGAGTCCAATTCTCATTGAATGCGCTGAAGCAACCCCTCATCCGGCGCCGTAGCCGATGCGAAGCATCGGCGTTCTTAGGGACGGCGGCCGAAGGCCGCCTATGCCACCTTCTCCCACAAGGGGAGAAGGAAGAAAGAGCGCAAAGAAATGGCCCCACGAGGGGCCATTTCCATGATGTGTTACGCATCAATCCCAATGGTGACGGTGACCGCGCTTGACCACGACGACCCGGTCGTGATGGTGCCAGCCGCGATGCCAGCCATGGTCGCGATGCTCGCGCATTTCGGCGCGGGCGCCGTAGCCATGATGGTAGCCGTTCTTGATCACCACCGTTTCGGCATTCGCCATCGTCGGTGCAACGATCGCGAGCGCGCCGAGAGCCGCAACCACATAACCAAGCTTCTTCATGATGTCCTCCTCCAATTCAATGCACATGAGAACGGTGCATGTGTGCGAACGTTCCGGAGGAACTGGAAGAGAATTCTGAATGGATGTTCAGACGGAGCATGATCCGGAAAAGTGTGAAGCGGTTTTCCGAACGATCATGCTCAAACGTGATGCTCAATCGCAGCGTTGCTGCGCTGGTGTCGGCGCGCCTGTCGCGACGTATTTGCCGTCCCTGATCGTGTACACACCGCGCTCGCTGCGATTGTAGATCGCGTGCAGGCTGCCGTCCTTCGCCAGCAGCAGCCCGAACTCACGTGTCTGGTGCAGCGATGGGAAGTACACCATCACATTGAGCAGGCCCTCGGCGTCGACAGTGGCGGACACCACTTCGTTCTCGTCTTTGGCCTCGCCGAAATCGCGCCGGTACATCACCCGGCCGTCCGTCCTGATCTCGTAAGTCAACAGCGAGCCCTTGTCGCGGTCGGGCCGAGCCGCGCAATCGACCGCCCATGAGCCGAGCAGGCCCCATTGCTCGACCATCGCCGCAAGCGTCTCGGCGCGGGCCGCGGGCGCGAACGCAATCCACAGCACCGCCGCCGCGATCCAGCAGCCTAGACAACGCGTCATGTCCTGAAAAACCCCGCCTCGAACAAGTCCAAGTGTAGCATCCCGCGCGCGATCGTCCACGCGAGCTGGCAATCGCGCGCGAATTTGATCCGCGTCAATGAGGCCGGTCGTATCAAGGGTAGGATGGCGCTCCCGAAGGCGAAGTTGGTGAGAGCGATGCTGAATCAAGTCGTGGATTTCGCGGGCGAGGTACTGCCGGGGAGCTGTGCCGTGCCGCCTTATTCCGAGACCGCGTTCCTGGCCGAGCTGGGCGAGCGCTTGAGGTCCTCGCGTGCTCGGTGCGAGCTGTCGCGCCGGGAGCTGGCACGCCGCTCCGGGATTTCCGAGCGCTACATCGCCCAGATCGAGGCCGGCAAGGGCAACGTCTCGATCGTCCTGCTGCTGCGGCTGGCCTCCGCGATCCACGGCAGCCAGCCTCAGGTGGCTTGAAGCGGGTCTTAGGCCCGCTTCTCCACGTTGGCGCTGCGGGCCGGCACGCCGAACTCCTTGCGGCACACCTCGGCGAGCACGGCGACGCCCTCGCGGATCTGCTGATGCGAGGGGCTCGCAAAGCACAGCCTGAGCCGCGAGCTGGAATGGGGCTTGTTGGTCGACCATTCCGGCCCCGGATTGATCGACACGCCGGCGGCGAGCGCGGCCTGATAGAGCTTTAGCGTATCGACCTGGTCGGGCAGCTTCACCCACAGGAAGATGCCGCCCTTGGGCTCCTCGAACTCGGCCGCCGTCCCGAACTGCTCGTTCAGCGCCTCCATCAGCGTATCGAGCTTGGTGCGCAGTGCCTTGGTCAGTGCCGGCACGTGGGTCGAGAAATGCGGCGTGCAATAGGCGGCCAGCACCATCTGCTCCAGCGCGCCGGAGCCTGCATCCGTCTTCAGCGCCAGCATCCGCGACATCACATCCCAGGGCGCGACGATGAAGCCGACGCGCAGCGCCGGTGCGATCGATTTCGAGAACGAGCCGATATGGATCACGCCGCCGTTCGGGCTCATCGCGTGGATCGCCGGCGGTCGCTGCCCCGACCAGACGAGGTCGGCATAGCAATCGTCCTCGAAGATGGGTACGCCATATTCGGCCGCGAGCCGCACCAGTTCAGCGCGGCGACTTTCCGGCATGATGCTGCCGGTCGGATTCTGCACGGTCGGGATGGTGTAGATGTATTTCGGCCGGATGCCGCGGCTCTTCAAATCGGCCAGCGTCGAGGCCAGCACATCCATGCGCATGCCGTCCTTATCGAGGGGGATACCGACGACGTTGACCCCGAGCCGTGCCAGACGGGTCAATGAGCCCTGATAGCTGTCCTGCTCGAAGATCACGGTATCGCCGCGTGTCAGCAGCGTTGCGTTGACGAGGTCGAGTGCCTGGAGCGAGCCGGAGACGATCAGGAGGTCGTCGACCGTGCAGTTGATGCCGGCGTCGCGCTTCAGTTTTGTCACCAGGAATTCGCGCAGGGGCAGGTAGCCCTGCGGGCCATGCGCCAGGCCGTAAGTGGCAAGCGAGCGGCCTTCCTTTTGCAGGGCGGAATTGGTCGCCTCGATCAGCCCGTCGAGCGGCAACTGCTCGGAATCGTTGTTGCCGCCGACGAAACTGTACTTGGCGAGGCCCGTCCAGCGCGCAGAAGGGGCCGGCAGCCCTGCGGGAAACAGGGGCGCGAAATCGAAGCTGGACGTCATGGGAGCGTTCCTCGTTTTGTTCTTGTTGAGCGGCCGGCCTTGCGCCGGTGTGCCTTACTTCTTGCCGGCCGTCCTCGTCGGACGGCCTCTACTTCTTTGTGGCCGTCCGGGTCGGACGGCCCTGGCTGATGAAAGCGTAATGCGCGTTGGCGACGCCGCCAACCATCAAGGCCTCGACCACGGGCTCGGCGATCTCGCCTGTTGCGGCCCAGTCGACGAGGAAGTTGGCCCCCGTCCCGCCGCGCACGTCGTCGGTCGGAATGAAGATCGAGACGGTGGCCAGAGGCTTCAGCGCCACCTGACCCTTGAGGTAGGTCTCGACCTGCTTGCCTGCGGTGTCGAAATAGGCGATGCGTTTGACGACCAGCGGCTGGGTCTCGGAGGCGTTGTGAACGCTCAGCGTCACCGAGAAGTCGACACGTAGTTTGCCTTGGCTCATCGCAACGCTGGAATAGGCGGGCACATAGAACCCGCCGGACACGGCGAGCTCCTCCTTCGGCAGTGTGGTGAGCGAATCGGCAAAGTTTTGTTCGATATTGACCTTGGATTGCGCGGCTGCGGGCACGGCAGAGGCGAGGGGACATAGCAGCATTGCTGCGAAAAGCCCTGCTCGCATGTGACGAATTGCTCGCTTGCCGCGCCGCAACCTGGCCCTAGGGTGCGGCAAAACGGACCAATTTAGTATGCACGAACTCATTCGCGACATCACCCTCTGTATTCTGTTTGCCTGGATGCTGGGCCTGCTCGCCCATTTCTCCCGGCAGCCGCTGATCCTGGCCTACCTTATCGCCGGCTTCTGCATAGGTCCATTCGGTGCCGGCTGGGTCAAATCGCAGGAATCGATCAGCGTCATTTCCGAGCTCGGCCTGATCTTCATGCTGTTCATGATCGGGCTCGAGATCGACCTGAAGAAGATCGTGCGGGCGGGAAAGGTGATCCTGTTCGCGGCGGGCGGCCAGCTCATCGGCGGCTGCCTGCTCGGGGTGCTGTTCTTCGTCGGCATCGGCTTGTCGCTCGGCGGTGGGCATTTCGATGCGGTCTATCTCTGCGTCGCCTGCGCACTGTCGAGCACCGTGATCATCGTCAAGGTGCTCTACGAGAAGCGCGAGCTCGACACGCTGCCCGGCCGCATCACGCTCGGCGTCCTGGTGCTCCAGGACATCTTCGCCATCCTGTTCCTGGCGGTGCAGCCGAGCCTCGCCAATCTCGAGGTCAGCGTCATCCTGCTGTCGATCGGCCGTGTCGCGGTGCTGGTCGCCGCCGCACTGCTGGTCAGCCGCTACGTGCTGCCGCGCCTATTCCATCAGATTGCCCGCCGCCCCGAGCTGATCCTGCTTGGCGCGCTCGCCTGGTGCTTCCTCGTCGCCGAGACCGCGGAGCGGCTCTCGCTCTCGCGCGAGATGGGTGCCCTGATCGCCGGCGTTTCGCTGTCGACCTTCCCTTACGCCCTCGACGTCACCGCCAAGGTCACCACGCTCCGCGACTTCTTCATCACGCTGTTCTTTGTCGCGCTCGGCATGACCATTCCCGTGCCGGGCCTCTCCGTGATCGGGCTTGCCTTGATGATCGCGGCGTTCACGGTGGTGAGCCGCCTCGTCACCACCTTCGCCCCGCTCTACCTGATGAAGCAGGGCCTGCGCGCCAGCCTGCTGCCGGCCCTTAACCTCGCGCAGATCTCCGAGTTCTCGCTGGTGGTGATCCAGACCGGCGTCGCCGACCATCACATCGCGGCCGAAACGGCGAACGCGGCCTCCTTTGCCTTCGTGGTGCTGGCGGTGCTCTCGACCTTCGTGATGACCCGCAGCGACGAGATCACCCGCTGGGCGATCGGCCCCCTAAAGCGGATCGGCCTGCGCGACCTCGACCATGGCAACGGCCATGCCGAGGAGGGGCACGAGGGCGGCCATGGCGAGGCCCGCCGCATCGTCATCCTCGGCTTTTTCCGTGCGGCGAGCGCGCTGCTGGCCGAGATCGAACGGCAGGCGCCGGTTTTGCTCGAGCAGATCACCGTGATCGACTTCAATCCCAATGTGTACCAGACGCTGCTGTCGCGTGGCCTGCACGTGATCTATGGCGACATCAGCAGCGCCGACACGCTGCTCCATGCCGGCGTCGGCAAGTCCGAGATGATCATCCTCAGCGTGCCGGACGCCCTTCTCAAGGGCGCGAGCAACGAGAAGCTGGTCCGCCACGTCCGCACCCTCAATCCGACCGCCATGATCGTGGCCACGGCCGATCTCCTGTCGGATGTGGGCGAGCTCTACGCGGCCGGCGCCAGCTACGTCACCGTGACCCGGCTCAGCGACGCTCATGAGCTGTTTACCGTGATCGAAGCCGCCCAGGCGGGGCTGCTGCCCGACAAGCGGGCCGAACTCGATGTCCGGCTCGGCGAGCGGCGCGAAGTGCTGCCCTGAAGGCGGCGCGGCCGCTTTCCGTCCGGGCCGCGTGCGCCTATATCCCTGGTATCTTCGGTGCAAGCCTCAGACCCGCGGGCCGGCCCGCCATCAGGCATATGCGGTTGCGTCCAGGACACTAGCGCTTGGGGCCAAGTCCGGCTAAGGCGTCCGGCTAAGCCTCCCGGCCATAACCGATAGAGATTGGGAAATGCCCGATAACGTTCAGGAAGTCTTGCAGGCCTTTGCCCGGGGTGAGCTCGTGGTCGTCACCGACGACGAGGACCGCGAGGGCGAGGGCGATCTGATCGTCGCCGCCTCGCTCTGCACCGCCGAGAAGATGGCGTTCATCATCCGCCATACCTCCGGCATCGTCTGCGCGCCCGTGACCACCGAGGACGCGCGCCGCCTCCGGCTCGATCCGATGGTGGCCCACAACGATTCCGCGCACACCACCGCATTCACGGTCTCGATCGACTACAAGCCCGACGGCGGCACCGGCATCTCGGCCGAAGAGCGCGCCTCGTGCTGCCGCGCGCTGTCCAATCCCAATGTCGGCGCCAACGATTTTGCCCGCCCGGGCCACATCTTCCCGCTGATCGCCAAGGACGGCGGCGTGCTGCTGCGCTCCGGCCATACCGAGGCTGCGGTGGACCTCTGCAAGCTCTCCGGCCTGCCGCCGGTCGGTGTCATCAGCGAGCTGATGAACGACGACGGCAGCGTGATGAAGGGCGAGCAGGTTGCGCAGTTCGCCGCCAGGCACAAGCTCAAGCATGTCACCATCGCCGACATGATCGCCTATCGCCAGGTGCGCGAGAAGCTGATCGAGCGGGTCTCGACCTTCGTCACCGACAGCCCGATCGGGCCGCTCCAGGGCTATGCCTACCGCTCGCCGTTCGATTCCATCGCCCACGTCGCGTTCGTCTATAACGGCGTCGGCGACGGCAAGAACGTGCTGACGCGCTTCCACAAGCCCAACATCGTCAAGGACATCTTCACCGGCCACAAGCGCATGGCGGCAGTGCTCGAGCACTTCAAGAAGTCCGGCCGGGGCGTCTTGGTTTACCTGCGTGACGGCGCCGCCGGTGTCCCCGTTGCCCCGCTGCCCGATGAGAGCGCGAGCGAGGCGGACCGCAACCGCCAGTGGCGCGAGGTCGGTGTCGGCGCGCAGATCCTGCGCGACCTCGGCGTCACCTCGATCCGCCACCTCACCTCGTCGGTGCACGACTACAAGGGCCTGTCAGGCTTCGGTATCGAGATCGTCGCCAACGAGCAGCTTGAAAGCTAGCGCTGTCATTCCGGGGGCGCGCGCTGCGCATCCCCGGGGTTCACGCAGAGCCATCCATCTGCAACGCAATTGCACTTGTTGCCGCGGCGCTTTACTTTGTCGGGCAAATTTTGACGGAACCAGACGAAAGGACGTTTCATGAGCGTGCGCCCTCAGACCAAGGACAAGCCGGCTGCGGCTTCTTTCCAATGGGACGATCCGTTCCTGCTCGACGAGCAGCTCACCGAAGACGAGCGCATGGTGCGCGACACCGCGCGCGCCTATGCCCAGGACAAGCTGCTGCCGCGCGTCACCAAAGCCTATCTCGAGGAGAAGACCGACCGCGAGATCTTCAACGAGATGGGCGAGCTCGGCCTGATCGGCATTACGCTGCCTGAGGAATATGGCTGTGCCAATGCGAGCTACGTCGCCTACGGCCTCGTCGCGCGCGAGATCGAGCGGGTCGATTCCGGCTATCGCTCGATGAACTCGGTGCAGTCCTCGCTGGTGATGTACCCGATCTACGCCTATGGCGACGAGAACCAGCGAAAGAAGTACCTGCCGAAGCTCGCCAGCGGCGAGTGGGTCGGCTGCTTCGGTCTCACCGAGCCCGACGCCGGCTCCGATCCGGCCGGCATGAAGACCCGCGCCGAGAAGGTCTCGGATGGCTATCGCCTGACCGGCAGCAAGATGTGGATATCGAACGCGCCGATCGCCGACGTGTTCGTGGTCTGGGCCAAGTCGGCCGAGCACGACAACCAGATCCGCGGCTTCGTGCTGGAAAAGGGCATGAAGGGCCTCTCCGCGCCGAAGATCGGCGGCAAGCTGTCCCTGCGCGCCTCGATCACCGGTGAGGTCGTGATGGACGGCGTCGTGGTTCCCGAGGACGCGCTGCTGCCCAACGTGTCCGGCCTCAAGGGCCCGTTCGGCTGCCTCAACCGCGCCCGCTACGGCATTTCCTGGGGCGCGCTCGGCGCCGCCGAGGACTGCATGCACCGCGCCCGCCAGTACACGCTCGACCGCAAGCAGTTCGGCAAGCCGCTCGCCGCGACCCAGCTGGTGCAGAAGAAGCTCGCCGACATGGAGACCGAGATTGCGCTCGGCCTCCAGGGTAGCTTGCGCGTCGGCCGCCTGATGGACGAGGGCAAGTTCGCGCCCGAGATGATCTCGATCATGAAGCGCAACAATTGCGGCAAGGCCCTCGACATCGCCCGCGTCGCCCGCGACATGCATGGCGGCAACGGCATCTCGGCCGAGTACCACGTGATGCGCCACGTCCATAACCTCGAGACGGTCAACACCTACGAGGGCACCCATGACGTCCACGCCCTGATCCTGGGCCGCGCGATCACGGGCATCCAGGCGTTTTTCTAGTCGCAGCGTTCTTCGGCCGTGGCTAGTTTGCTCCGCTGTCATCGCCCGCGAAGGCGGGCGATCCAGTATCCCAGAGACCTCGCCTTCGCCTCAGGCGCCGCGGCGTACTGGATACCCCGCTTTCGCGGGGTATGACGGCGAGGGTTGGGGCTGCAGTGCACAGGAAGTCCCATGTCCGACAACGACGACATCCCGTTCAACCGCAACTTTCCGCTCAAAGCCGGTGTCGTCGAGGAAGTCCGTCCCGGCGTGCGGCGCGTGCTCTGTAACAATCCGAGCCCGTTCACCTTCACCGGCACGGTCAGCTACATCGTAGGCCAAGGCAACGTCGCGCTCATCGATCCCGGTCCGGACGACGAGGCGCATGCGGCGGCGCTGCTCGATGCCGTCAGGGGCGAGACGGTGAGCCATATCTTCGTCACCCACACCCATCGCGACCATTCGCCGAACACCGCGCGGATCAAGCAGGCGACCGGTGCGCCTGTCTATGCCGAGGGCCCGCACCGCGCCTCGCGCCCGCGCTTCGAGAGCGAGAAGCACAATCCGGAGTCCGGCGCCGATCGCGATTTCGCGCCCGATATCAGGATCGCCCATGGCGATGTCGTCGAGGGTGCCGGCTGGCGTCTGGAGGCCGTGGCGACGCCCGGCCACACCGCCAATCATCTCGCCTTCGCCTGGCCCGAACGGAAATTCAACTTCGTCGGCGATCACGTGATGGGCTGGTCGACCTCGATCGTGGCGCCGCCCGACGGCTCGATGATCGACTACATGGAGTCGCTCGACCGCCTCGCCGCGCGCGAGGAGGATCTGTATTTCTCCGGCCACGGCCCCGAGATCCCGGACGGCCAGCGCTTCGTGCGCTTCCTGATCCGCCACCGCAAGGCGCGCGAGGCATCGATCCTGCACCGCCTGGCGAAGGGCGAGGCCGATATCCCGACCATGGTGCGCGCGATCTATATCGGCATCGATCCCAGGCTGACGACGGCCGCCGGCTATTCGGTCCTGGCGCATCTGGAAGATCTGGTCGCGCGCGGCGTGGTGACGACGGATGGCGATCCCGTGATTGGTGGGACGTATCGAATGGCTTAGGGGCGAATGGCGAATAGGGAGCAGCGAATAGGTGCTTTCCACTCGCTATTTGCTACTCCCCATTCGCCGATCTCACTTCTTCACCGTCTTCGCCGGTGCCTTCGGCGGCGCGACCGGCGTCTTCTTCACCGGTTTCAGTGCGTCGGCGTCGGCGGCGGTGTTGAGATCGTCGATGAATTTTTTGACGCGCGCGGCGTTGCTGCCGAGATCACTGTCGAAATAGCGCGACGCCGAGCGGATATCGACGCGGGAATCGTCACCATCGGGCACGACCCGGATCGAGATGTCCTCGCGGAACCCCATGATCGGCGTCCGTGCCACCGCCTCGATGCGGCCGATACGGCGCGGCGGTTGCGGCTCGCGCTCGTCGATGACGAGCCATTTGCGCTTGATGACGAGCTGGCGCGCGATCGCATAGGCCCGATCGACCGGGATCTCCAGCTCGATCGGCTCGATGTCCGGGTAGAACTGGCGCTGCTGCTCGGCCGAATAGAGGCCGGCATAGACCGCGGTGTTGGTGCCATCGCCGGTGCGCAGATGCGCGAGCGCGTCGAAGCGCGGCGGGTCGATCGGGTTGGTGGTGATGTCGTAGATCGGCGGCAGCTTGCGGTATTGCAGGGCGAGATAAGCGGGATAAGCGAGGATCGCGCCGTTGATGAGGAAGGCGAGCAGGATGCGCCCCATGCCGCGCGAGCCGTTCTGCCAGATCGCGGCAAAGCCCGCGAGCCCAAACAGGATCGAGAGGCCGGCGATCGCGAGCCCGCCGAAGAACGTCATCAGCGCCGGCCTCATCTCCAGGAAGTCGAAGCGGACGATGATGATCGAGACCACCACCGCCACCACCGCGAACACGGCCAGATTACGCGCCCAGCTCGCGAGGCTGGACACGGGCTCCGACTGATAGGGAGCGGAAAACCTGCGGGCCATCGGGTGAAGCTCTGCCGGGGTTTTGGGCGATGTCGGCCGATTTGGCGCGACGATGGGCCGTTGAGACCACGGCCCGGGGGCAAATTCAAGGGTTCCGCATGCGCCCCGACCGTCATGCCCGGGCATAGCCGTCCGAAGGACGGCGTCGCTTTCGCTCGCCTATGCCCGGGCATCCACGTTCTCCGTGCCGCGGGGCAAGGCGTGGATGGCCGGGACAAGCCCGGCCATGACGTTGTGGAGGCTTCAATGCGTCGAGCGCTCACGCCCTCCAGGGGAGGCGGTACCGAGGGTTAAGCCGCCGCGTTCGGGAAACGGTAGTCCTTGAACTGGTCGCGTAGTGCGGTCTTCAGGATCTTGCCGGTCGCGGTGTGCGGAATGCCTTCGACGAAGGCGACGTCGTCAGGCATCCACCATTTGGCGATCTTGCCGTCCATGAACTTCAGGATGTCCTCGCGGCTGGCCTGCTGGCCCTGCTTGAGCTGCACGATCAGCAGCGGCCGCTCGTCCCATTTGGGATGATAGATGCCGATGACGGCGGCCTCCGCCACGGCGGGATGGCCGACCGCGAGGTTTTCGAGGTCGATCGAGGAGATCCACTCGCCGCCGGACTTGATCACGTCCTTGGAGCGGTCGGTGATCCGCATGTAGCCGGCCTCGTCGATGGTCGCGACGTCACCGGTGTCGAAGAAGCCCTCCTCGTCGAGGATGTTGCTGTCGACGCGGTAATAGGCCTTGGCGACGGCGGGGCCGGAGACCTTGAGACGGCCGAAGGTCTTGCCGTCCCAGGGCAGCTCCTTGCCGGCATCGTCGGTGATCTTCATCTCCACCGCAAAGGGCGCATAGCCCTGCATCTGCAGCACGTCGAGTCGCGCCTCACCAGTCGCATTCTGGAACGGCGGCTTCAGCGCCGCGACGCTGCCGATCGGGCTCATCTCGGTCATGCCCCAGGCGTGGCGCACGTTCGAGCCCATGTCGAGGAAGGCCTTGATCATCGAGCGCGGCATCGCCGAGCCGCCGCAGATCACCATCTTCAGAGCCGGCAGCTTCAGATTGTTGGCGGCCATGTGCTGCAGCAGCATCAGCCACACCGTGGGCACGCCCGCCGTGTGCGTCACCTTCTCGGTCGAGAGCAGCTCGTAGACGGAGGCGCCGTCGAGCTTGGCGCCGGGCATGACCAGCTTGGTGCCTTGCGAGGGGGCCGAGAAGGCGATGCCCCAGCTATTGGCATGGAACAGCGGCACCACCGGCAGCATTGTCTCGGACGCGCTGGTGCCGAGCGCATCGACATTGTTCGCCATCAGCGCGTGCAGCACGTTGGAGCGATGCGAATACAGAACCCCCTTCGGATCGCCCGTGGTGCCGGAAGTGTAGCACATCGCGGCGGCCGTGTTCTCGTCAAAGTCCTTCCATTCGAATTTGCCGTCGGCCTCCGCGATCCAGTCCTCGTAGGCGACCACGTTCTTCAGCGTCGTCTGCGGCATGTGCGCCTTGTCGGTGAGCACGACGTAGCGTTCCACGCTTGGCAGCTTGTCGGCGATCTTCTCCAGGACCGGAACGAAGGTGAGGTCGGTCATCACGATGCGGTCCTGCGCATGGTTGATGATCCAGGCGATCTGCTCGGGGAAAAGGCGGGGATTGACGGTATGGCAGATGGCGCCGATCCCCATGATGCCGTACCAGACCTCGAGATGGCGCCAGGTGTTCCAGGCGATCGTTGCGACACGGTCGCCGAGCTTGATGCCGTCTCGCTCCAGCACCTGCGAGACCTTGAGCGCCCGCTTGTGGATTTCGCCGTAGGTGGTGCGATGGATCGGTCCCTCGACCGATCGCGTAACGACCTCCTGCTTGCCATGAATCTTGGCGGCGTGTTCGATGATCCGGTGGCAGAGCAGGGGCCAATCTTGCATCAAACCAAGCATTCAGACATTCCTCCGAGGTGGGCTGGACTTTTTATAGCTCTCAGCGCTGGGCCAAAGAATTGTCATGAGTTTTAGCCTGCCGGACTTTCGCCGCAAATGGTCTTGTCGCGGCTATATGTCCGCAGGCGCGGCAATGGTTACCGCTGCGCTCGGGCTGTCGCTTGTGCTGGCGGAGCGGGCAGAAGCGCGAAAATATGCTACGCCGCTGGATATCTTCGGTCTTGGTACACCACGGCCGCGTGCGAAGGTGCACTCCGCCAGGATACCGTTACCAAAGCCCCGCCCGGAGGAGGCCCCCCAAGCAACGGACGAGGCCGCGCCGGAGGCAGCGGAGAAGCCTTCCGCAGACAAGCCCGGTGCCGGCAAGCCCGCCGAGGCCGCGCCGCCGCCCGAGAAGCAGCTCTCGGCCTGCCGGCTGGCGCTGACCGAAGAGATCGCAGTCGCGCCGTCCATTCCCGATATCCGCGGCCCCGGCGCCTGTGGCGGCGAGGATCTGGTGCGGCTGGAGGCGATCGTGCTGCCGGACAAGCGCAAGGTGGCGGTCAAGCCGGCGGCGATCCTCCGCTGCACCATGGCCTCCGCGATCGCCGATTGGGTGCGCAAGGACATGGTGCCGCTGGCGGCGAGCCTCGGCTCGACCATCAGCGACCTCGACAATTTCGACAGCTTCGAATGCCGAGGCCGTAACCGCATCGCCGGCGCGATGCTGTCCGAGCACGGCAAGGCCAACGCGCTCGACGTCCGCGCCATCAAGCTCGCCAACGGGCGGTCGATCGGCCTGACCGACCGCGGCATGCCGCGCGATGTGCGCGAGCGCGTGCTGCATTCAGTCTGCGCGCGCTTTTCCACCGTGCTCGGTCCGGGCTCGGACTGGTATCACGAGGACCACATCCATCTCGACCTGGCGCAGCGGCGCAACGACTACCGGATTTGTCAGTGGAACGTCTGGGATCCCCTGCCGCAGGTCGCCCCGTTGCTGCCGGCGGGACGGCCCGAGGAGGCGCCGCCGCGCGAGGTCGCGGCCAGGCCTGAGGCCAAGGATGGAGCCAAGGATGGAGCTGATGACGAGGCGGCGCAGAAATCCCCTGCGCCCGCGGACAAGTCGGCCGCCGATGGCACCAAAGCCGAGCCGCACAAGCCGGCAACAAAAAAGCGCCGGTAAAACCGGCGCTTTTGAATGTCCGAGAGCGGGAAGCGATCAGTAGCTGCCCGCCTGGCCCGTCTGGCTGCCGCCGAGCGCGAGGCGCGAATTGTAGGGCGAGTCGCCATGCTTCGGCTCGAGCACCACGACAATGGTGCCGACCTTGACGCGGCCATAGAGGTCGATCGCGTCCTCGTTGGTTAGGCGGATGCAGCCCGACGAGATCGAGGCGCCGATATATTCCGGCTGGTTGGTGCCGTGAATGCGGAACAGCGTGTCCTTGCCGCCGGAGTAGAGATACATCGCGCGGGAGCCCATCGGATTGTCCGGACCCGGTGCAACGTAGGTCGGCACGCCCAGTCGCGAAATCTCGCCCGGGGTCGGATGCCAGGCCGGCCACTCGGTCATGCTGCCAACCTTGGCAATGCCCGACCAGGCCATGGCTTCTTCGCCGACGGTGATGCCGTAGCGGATCGCCTTGCCGCCATCCATGACCCAGTAGAGGTAATGGTTGTCGGAATCGACCACGATCGAGCCCGGCGATTCCTTGCGGTGGTAATCGACGATGGCGCGGCGGAACGGCTCGGCGACGGGGGTGTTCTCGTACCGGACCTTGGCGAGGAGTTCCTTGTCCTTCGGCTTGAAGGCCTTGGTGTCGGTCGCTTCAAAATGTGTGGCCTGCATGCAGCCCGACAGCATCAGGCCAGCGGCCAAAATACCCAGCATAACTTTCAGCGACGACATGATTTGGTTCCAATCGACAATAACAAGCTTTCGCGGGGCTTGAGACGCGCCCAAACCACGACTCCGTTGGGCCCTATTATCGTTGAAATCTGCCACAATTCCAGCGTTTCGGACCTTTTCCCGCGCTGCAAGAGCCGAGCTGTGGCTTTTTTGCCGCAAGTTTTGCGCTCCTGCGCTGATTTTTGGGCAAAGCACGCCCGACTGTCGATTCCGTGCCACGGTTGGGCCACGGCGCCGCCACAAATGCAAACGCCCCGTTAATGTGCTTGTCATCTTGAACTTGTCAGAATCGCGCTAAGGGCTGTCAGTCTGTCGCAGGCCCCCTGCTGGAGTTGTGCATGTTTTCTGTGTTCGTTCCCTCCGACTCCTCCCTCAAGAAGGCGGTCGTCGAGGACCTCGCGGCGGTTCCGGAGCACGCCGTGTGGATCGACCTGGTCAATCCGACCGCGGCTGAGGACAAGGCGGTGGAGCGGCTCTCGGGCATTGCGATCCCGACCCGGGAGGACATGCAGGAGATCGAGATCTCCAGCCGGCTCTATATCGAGAACAGCGCCCGCTACATGACGGCGACGCTGATGTGCCAGTCCGACACCGACATGCCCCGGACCACGGCTGTGACCTTCATTCTCGGCGACCATCGCCTGGTGACGGTGCGCTACGACCAGCCGAAGCCGTTTGCGCTGGTCGAGGCCAAGCTGGCCCGGTCCTGCGCGCCCGCGATCACCGGCGAGATGGTCCTGATGGAACTGCTCGACGCCGTGATCGACCGCTGCGCCGACATCCTGGAGCGCTGCGGCGCCGAGATCGACCAGGTCTCGCACGACATCTTCGAGCCCGAGAGCGAACGCCACGGCCACGCCAAGCAATATTCCCAGATCCTGATCTCGATCGGCCGCAAGGGCGACCTGACCTCGAAGGTTCGCGAAAGCCTGGTGTCGATCGGCCGCGTGGTCACCTTCCTCTCCGCGGTGGTGGAGGGCGTGAAATGGTCGAAGGACATGCGCGAGCAGCTCAAGACCATGCAGCGCGACGTCGCCTCGCTGACCGACCACGCCTCCTATCTCTCCAGCAAGATCACCTTCGTGCTCGACGCAATGCTCGGCGTCGTCAATCTCGAGCAGAACAACATCATCAAGCTGTTTTCGGTCATGGCCGTTGTCCTGATGCCGCCGACGCTGATCGCCTCGATCTACGGCATGAATTTCAAGGCGATGCCGGAACTCGAATGGATCCACGGCTATCCGATGGCGCTGGTGATGATGCTCGCCGCCGCGATCGTCCCGTACTGGCTCTTCAAGTGGAAGAAGTGGCTTTGATACCTACCGAGACCTTACGCCGTTCAACGAGACACGGTGGTTGGTGTCGCAGAATAGAGCGGGATTGAGGCCGCGCCGTGATGTGTGCCCGCCGCCCCAATTCCTCCGGTAAAATTTGAGCGGTGGGCTGAACGTTTGCGCGAAACTTGTCTGCGATAAGCAGCATGTTAGCCGCGAGGAACAGCCATGGTTGAAAAACACATAACGTCGCCCCGCAACGTCATCGATCTGGCGAATTATCGTCAGGTCCAGGCGAGCGGCAAGGCGTCGTCGATGTCGGCGCGCATGTGCCGGCACTGTGGTGCTCCGCTGCTCGACGGTGAGAACGACGACGACTGCTCGACTGCGTTCAGCACGGCCGCTCCGCGGCTGCGCGATCGGTCGCGTCGGATTCGAGTCGATTGAGGAACGGAAGGGTAAAGGCGATCCAGGTCCTGCGGCGGCGTTGTCTGGATCGCCTTGCTTCCCGCGCTTCGAGCGGGAAAATCATCTAGCGCTTCACGATCTGGGCCGTCGAGACGACGGTCTCGGCGATAGCACCGTCGCGACTGAACGGAGCGAGATGCTGCCCGACATCGCGCAGCATCGCCTCTGCATTCTCGCCCAACGCCTCCGGCGATGACGACGAGTAGGTGAGGGTGCGGCGTGTCAGGTCCTGCACACTGATTGTGTGGCTGGTCTCAACTGTGACGAGCTCGGTGGGCTGAAAGGCGCTGCCGCGAAAGAACGCCGGCAAGTCGCGATGGGTGCGCGTGCCCATGCCTGCCTCCTCCCAGAGCTTGGCCGGTGACCAGCGGCGGCGGACGTCGTTGTAGCCATCGAGCCACGGGTTGCTGCCGTCGGTGGCCGAGAACGAGGCGCAGATCAGAATTGCCCCATCGCGCGCGACGAGTCGATCGAGCCGCGCAAGCGTCGGCTCACGATCCATCCAATGCAGCGCGCGGCCGATGGTCACGACGTCGAATGCACCGATGTCGGGGCTAAGCGTCTCGACCTTGCCTTCGATCAGCGTGAGCGCGTGGCCTGCGCTCGCAGCCGCGCGTCGCGCTGCATCGAGCATGGCAGGTTCAGGATCGACGCCGACGATGCGGCCGACATAGGGGCCGAAGCCGAGCGCCAGAAGTCCGGGTCCAGTGCCGAGGTCTATCAGGCTGCTCTGTTTGGTGAGACCAAGCTTGTGCGCGACGCTGCGAAAGAATTCGCTCGGGTAGGGCGGCCGCAAATGCTCGTAGAGTGACGCAGTGCTCGCGAACCGGCCCATCCTTCGCCTGCCTGGCCTTACACGTGCTGGCCGCCGTTGATGTGGATCTCGGCGCCGTTGACGTAAGAGCTGGTGTCCGTGCACAGCACGTAGATGATCTTGGCGACCTCGTCGGGCGTGCCGAGCCGGTGCATCGGGATCTGCTGGTCGACGATCTTCTCGGTGCCCGGCGACAGGATCGAGGTGTCGATCTCGCCCGGCGCGATCGCGTTGACGCGGACGCCGACGCGGCCGAAATCGGAGGCCATTTCGCGCGTCAGGGATGCAAGCGCGGCTTTCGATGTGGCGTACGCGGCGCCCGCAAACGGATGCACGCGCGAGCCCGCGATCGAGGTGACGTTCACGACCGAGCCCCTGGCCGCCTTCAACTCCTCGATCAATCCCCGCGCGATCATGATCGGCGCGAAGAAATTGACGTGGAAGACGTGCGTCCAGGTATCGAGGTCGGTGTCGACCGAGCCAAGCCGCGAGCCGCCCGGACCCTTCGGCGAGATCGCGGCGTTGTTGACGAGCGCATGCAGCATGCCGCCTTCGAGCCGGTTGCGGATGTCGGTGATCGCGCGCGCGGTGTCCAGGGGGTTGCCGAGGTCGACCTGGATGTGATCCTCGGGGCCGGCGTCCCACGGACAATCCTCGGGGAAGGGATGCCGCGAGCAGGTGATGACGCGCCAGCCCGCCGACGAGAAGCGGATCACTGTGGCGTGGCCGATGCCGCGGCTCGCTCCGGTCAGGAGCAGCGTGCGGCGCGGCGCATTGGACGAATGCGGCATGGACATCTTTCAGGTCGGCCTAAGCTCAGGGATACATCCGCGTCTTGGACCATGGCTGGCCGGCCGCGTCACGGCGAAATTCGATACGGTCGTGCAGGCGGAACGGGCGGTCGTGCCAGAACTCGATACGCGAGGGCGTGATGCGCCAGCCGCTCCAGCCCGGCGGCCGCGGCACCTCGCCGATGATGTGCCTGGCCGCGACTTTGGCGATGGCTTGTTCGAAGGCGAAGCGGCTTTCCAGCGCCTCGGACTGCTTGCTCGCCCAGGCGCCGATCTGCGCCTGCTTGGGGCGGGTGGCGAAGTAGGCGTCGGCCTCGGCGTCAGTCACCGGCGTCACGTTGCCGCGGATGCGGACCTGACGGCGCAGTGACTTCCAGTGAAAAAGTAACGCCGCCTTAGGATTTGCGGCGAGTTCGCGGCCCTTCTGGCTCGCGATGTGGCTGTAGAAGACGAAACCGTCGGCATCGAAGCCCTTCATCAGCACCATGCGCACGTCTGGCAGCCCGTCGGGGTCGACGGTTGCGAGCGCCATGGCGTTCGGATCGTTCGGCTCGCTCTTGATCGCCTCGTTCAGCCAGGCCTCGAACAGCGCAAACGGCTCGTCGGCGGCGGTGAAATCACCGGATGTTAAGGGTGTCTGGTGTTTCATCGAGGTCGTGTCGGTCATGTCCGGAGTCCGAATTGCGTCCCGCGGCCCAAAACGCGTTGTTGTCCGCTACCGCCCTATATAGGGCATGGGGACGCGTTGGCCTATCGGCGATCCGGCCGTCCGGCTTTGTCATGACTATGATTCTGATCGGGCTCGGCTCCGGCGGCTGCAGCTTTTCCCGCAACGACACCAGCGCCTACGCCAAGGCCGACGACAGCGACCTGACCGGCTCGATCGCGCGGCTGGCAAAGGACGCCCCGCCGACCGACACCGATCTTGCCTTCGCCCGTAACGCCGCCTCCGACGTCCTGAGCAAGGGCGACAAGGATTCCAGCCAGCATTGGGAGAATCCGGAAACCGGAGCGCGCGGCTCGGTGACGCCGATCGCGCAGTCCTACGCCGCCGAGGACGGCCGCAAGTGCCGGGACTTCCTGGCGAGCTACGTCAATGGCAGCACCGAAAGCTGGCTCCAGGGCGCCGGCTGCCAAAGCAGCCGTGGCCGTTGGGAGATTCATACGCTAAAGCCGTGGCGGAGCTAGGAATCGGCTCTGCGGCTAGTTGCAAAAATGCCACTCGCCTCCCACATGACCAGCAGATGGGGCGGGGAGCCCTTTGAACAATTCGATTTCTTGAAGGAGACGTGACGGATGCGCGACCCCTATGAGGTCTTGGGGGTGCCGCGGAGCGCCAACGCTGCCGCGATCAAGAGCGCCTATCGCAAGCTTGCCAAGAAGCACCATCCCGACAGCAACAAGGATGACCCCAAGGCCGCCGAGCGCTTCTCCGAGATCAATTCGGCGAACGAGATCATCGGCGACGAGGACAAGCGCAAGCAGTTCGACCGCGGCGAGATCGACGCCGACGGCAAGCCGCGCTTCCAGGGTTTTCCGGGCGGCGGCGGGCCGCGCGGCCGCGCGGGTCCCGGCGGGTTCGAAAGCTATACGTTCCGCAGTGGCGGCGCGGGCCCCGGCCAGGGCGGCGGCGCGTTCGAGGACATCCTCAACAGCATGTTCGGCGGGACGCGAGGTGCGCGGCCCGGGGCCGGCGGCGCCGGGCAGTTCGAATTCGACACCGGCGGGATCGGCCTCGATCTCGACGTCAATGTCGCGATGTCCGTCTCGCTGGAAGAATCGGTCAAGGGTGGCGAGAAGCGCGTCCGGCTGCCGACGGGCAAGGAGCTCAACGTCAAGATTCCGGCCGGCGTCACCGAGGGCCAGCAGATCCGGTTGCGGGGGCAGGGCGAGAGCGCTCAGGGCCATCCGCCGGGCGATCTCCTGATCACGATCAGCGTCGCGCCGCACCCGTACTTCAAGATCGAGGGCGCAGACCTCAGGATCGACCTGCCGGTCACGCTCTACGAGGCGGTGCTCGGCGGCAAGGTCCGCGTGCCGACCCTCGGCAATGCCGTGGAACTGTCGGTCCCGAAAAACACCTCCAGCGGCCGGACCTTCCGCCTCAAGGGCAAGGGATTGCCAAAAACTGGCGGAACCGGGGATCTCTTCGTCACCATCAGGATTATGCTACCGGACGGGAACGACGCCGAGCTTGAGGCATTGATGGAGAAGTGGCGGGACCAACACCCCTACAATCCACGTAGCGGGCTTGGCTAAGGCATGATCCGGACCCGGGGGGCCGCGTGAGCGCGAGGCGTTCATTTGGCGTTCAGCGGCTTTCCGAAAAGATCATACGCAGAGAAAACTGCTGAAGCGTGAGCCATCGCGCTTTAGGGCGAAGTCGCAACTGAAGGGGGTTCTCCCAACGGTCCAGAGCATCTCTCGACAGATGATGCTCGTCATATGCCTGAGGCGTGAGAGCGCCTCTCGGCCCATGTGGTTCGACGTGTCGGCTGTCCGGCGGGGCAGTCGATAATAGGTGCGGCCTCGAGAGGGGGACCAGCGCGGTACCAAAAACCCCAATCGAGGCCGCCCGCGTCGATCGGCGGATCGAACGCTACTCATTTTCTCGTGAGCATCCGGTGCGATAATGAGACGCACCCATGTCTTGATTCCAAATTTTCAATGTCGGAATCGAGGCACCGCCTTCAAGCGGTTGCTCAGGTACCGTTTTTCTCGGCTTGGTCGTAGACCGCCTGCGCGACCTTGGTCAGGCGATCGCGATCGCTGCCGCCGCTGACGACGTAGCCGACGCCGCGCTCGGCCCAGAACAGTGCGCCGTCCTTGTCGGCTTTGGCGTAGCGCATCTGAGTCGCGCCGGTCTCGGTCTTGGCGGTATAGATCGTGTACCGCTCGCCCGAGGCGCCCTCATACATCAGGAACGACGCCGGACCGTTCGGCCCCGGCAAGAGCCGGCCGCCGACGAGCTTCAGCCCGCTTGCCTCCAGGTTCGGCGCGAACACGGTCCAGCCGCAGCGCCTGGTCAGCCAGGCCTGGAGATGGTCGCGCTCGTTGCCGCCGACCTCGACCGGGTGGCGAACCTCGACGACATAGAGGCGGTGGGCGTCGAGCGCGTCCGCCGTAAAGCTCTGGAAGGTCGAGGGGGCGTTGGCGGCGCCATGCGCCACCCAGCCGGCGGTGCCGCCGGCCACGAAGGCGACCAGCACAGCCGCCGCGGCGCCATAGAACCATTGCCGGGGGCGGCGCTCCAGCCGCTCGAGCTCGAGCCGGGCCGGCACCGGCTCCTGGACGACAGAGTCGTAACGCGCGTGCAGCATCTCGGCCATGGCGCGCCAGGACTGCACGCGCCCGGCATCGTCAGGGTGTGTGGCAAGCCAGGCCTCGACATCGGCGCGGCGCTCGGCCGGCAGCTCGCCGTCGACATAGGCGTGCAGCTCGTCTTCGGTAATGGGAATATTATGGTCGTTCATATCGATCGTCTCTGGCTCTGCGGCCCAAAATGTCTTTCGCGGTTCAACTGCGCTGCTTCCCGCTCCATGCAGGCGAAGCGACCCGCGCGATGCATCAACACTGCCATCACTTCACCCGCTTGAGCGCCGGGCGCTCACCTTCCAGCGAGGCTTTGACGTGGGCTCTCGCCCGCGCCAGGCGCGACATCACGGTGCCGATCGGCACGCCCTGGATGTCGGCGACCTCGCGGTAGCTCATGCCCTCCAGCATCACCAGCAGAAGCACCGAGCGCTGCTCCTCGACCAGCGTCGCCAGCGCCTTCTCGATGTCGCGCCCTTCGGCCTCGGTCCCGCTGGCATCCGGATTGTTCTCCGTCAGCTGCGTGAATTGCGGGCGTCTTGCCAGCGAGCGCCGCCGGTTCTTGTTGAGGTTGGTCAGGATCGTATAGAGCCAGCTCCTGACATCGCCTCCGAGGAACAGGCGCTCCGAACGCAGCGCCCGCACCAGCGTATCCTGCACCAGGTCGTCGGCCGCATCCGCATCGCGCGTGAGCGCGCGGGCGTAGCGGCGCAACGCCGGGATCATGGCTTCCACACTCTGGCGAAACGCACTCATGCCGTCTTGACGTCCTGGTGTCCGGCGCGAGCGCCTCAATCATCATAACACCCGAAGGGAACGGCTATTCCGGCGCTTGAAACAGCGTTAACGCCGCGTATTAGGACTGTACCGCGAAGGAGGGCTGGTGTACCTCCAGACCTCAACGAGAGCTCGACGGGACGTTAGCAAATGGCGCAGAATTCAGGTCTGATGCAGGGCAAGCGCGGGGTGATCCTCGGCCTTGCCAACAACCGCTCGATCGCCTGGGGCATCGCCAAGGCATGCCACGCAGCCGGCGCCGAGCTCGCCTTCACCTATCAGGGCGATGCGCTCAAGAAGCGCGTCGAGCCGCTCGCCGCCGAGATCGGCGGTCTCGTGCTCGGCCATTGCGACGTCACCGATGCCGCGACCATCGACGCCGCCTTCGCAGTGCTAAAGGAGAAGTGGGGCAAGATCGACTTCCTGGTGCATGCGATCGCCTATGGCGAGCAGCTCGACGGCCGCTACGTCGACACCACGCCGGAGAATTTCTCCAAGTCGATGCTGATCTCCTGCTACTCGTTCACGGCCGTGGCGCAGCGCGCCGAGAAGCTGATGACTGATGGCGGCTCGCTCATCACGCTCAGCTATTACGGCGCCGAGAAGTGGATGCCGCACTACAACGTGATGGGCGTGGCGAAAGCCGCGCTGGAGGCCAGCGTGCGCTATCTCGCGGCCGATCTCGGCGAGAAGAACATCCGCGTCAACGCAATCTCGGCCGGGCCGATCAAGACGCTCGCGGCGTCCGGCATCGGCGACTTCCGCTATATCCTGAAGTGGAACGAGAACAACGCGCCGATGCGACGCAACGTCTCGATCGAAGACGTCGGCGGCAGCGCGCTGTATTTCCTCTCTGATCTCGCGCGCGGCGTCACCGGCGAGGTGCATCACGTCGATTCCGGCTATCACGTGCTCGGCATGAAGCGCCCGGACGCGCCGGACATCTCGTTCGGCGGCAAGGACTAGCTCATAAATCTGGAATGCCCGTGCCCACGATCTATTATCTTCGCCACGGTGAGACCGAGTGGAATGCGCTCGGGCGGCTTCAGGGCACCAAGGACGTTCCGCTGAACGCGCGTGGACGCGGTCAGGCCGTGCAGGCCGGCGGCGTGCTGGCGGATCTCTTCAAGCGCGACGGCAAGGACAAGGCGGCGTTACCCTATGTGTCGAGCCCGCTCGGGCGTGCACGCCAGACCATGGAACTCGCGCGCGGCAAGCTCGAGCTGCCGCTGGCGGACTACGCGCTCGACGATCGCCTGCGCGAGATCGGCTACGGCAGCTGGGAAGGGCTGACGCTGGCCGAGAGCGAGGCGGCCGATCCGGACGTCTATGCCCGGCGCCTCGCCGACAAATGGACGGTCGGCCCGGCGGACGGGGAGACCTACGCCGATGTGCAGGTCCGCGTGCGGGCCTGGTACGACGAGCTCCGGACCGATACCGTCGCCGTCGCCCATGGCGGGACTTGCCGGGCCCTGATGGTTTCGCTCGGCCTGGAGACGCCCGCCAGCGCCGCCGAGCTCTATATCGAGCAGGGCGCCGTCTACGTCTTCCGCGACGGGCGGCTTGAGAAGTTTAGTTAGGTCGGTTCGCCGTCATCCACGGTGGCTATGGGTTTGACCCCCGGCCCCCCGCGCGTTACCACACGCCCGAACCGACCCAGCGAGCAGCGATGTCCTTCAACACCTTCGGCCACATGTTCCGCGTCACCACCTTCGGCGAGAGCCATGGGGTGGCGATCGGCTGCGTGGTCGACGGCTGTCCGCCCATGATCCCGCTCACCGAGGCCGATATCCAGCAGGATCTCGACCGCCGCCGGCCCGGCCAATCGCGCTTCACCACCCAGCGCCAGGAGCCGGACCAGGTGAAAATCCTGTCCGGCGTGATGGCGCATCCGGAGACCGGCGTGCAGGTGACGACGGGCACCCCGATCGGGCTCCTGATCGAGAACACCGACCAGCGCTCGAAGGACTATTCCGAGATCAAGGACAAGTTTCGGCCCGGCCACGCCGACTTCACCTATGAGGCCAAATACGGCCTGCGCGACTATCGCGGTGGCGGCCGCTCCTCGGCGCGCGAGACGGCAATGCGCGTCGCTGCGGGTGCGATCGCACGAAAAGTGCTGCCCGACGTCAAGGTCCGCGGCGCGCTGGTGCAGATGGGCCCGCACAAGATCGACCGCGACAAATGGGACTGGGACGAGATTGCAAAAAATCCGTTCTTCTGTCCGGACAAGGACAAGGCCGCGTTCTTCGAGACTTATCTCGACGGCATCCGCAAGAGCGGCTCGTCGATCGGCGCGGTGATCGAAGTCGTCGCCGAAGGCGTTCCGGCAGGCCTCGGTGCCCCGATCTACGCAAAACTCGATTCTGATCTCGCGGGTGCGATGATGACCATCAACGCCGTGAAGGGCGTCGAGATCGGCGCCGGCTTTGGCGCGGCGGAGCTCACCGGCGAAGAGAACGCCGACGAGATGCGCACGGGCAATGACGGCACGCGCTTCCTGTCCAACCATGCCGGCGGCGTTCTGGGCGGCATCTCCACCGGACAGCCGGTGGTGGTGCGCTTCGCGGTGAAGCCGACCTCGTCGATCCTCCAGCCGCGTTTGACGGTCGATCGCGCTGGGGCCGATACCGAGATTATGACCAAAGGCCGCCACGACCCCTGTGTCGGCATCCGCGCAGTGCCCGTCGGCGAGGCCATGATGGCCTGCGTGCTGGCGGATCATTTCATTCGGGATCGCGGGCAGGTCGGCCGCTAGAGCATTCGTGTCGCGGTACTAGCCCACCGCGCAGCTTGACGTCCCCACAACTTCGTCCGCAAATGCGGACATGCAAAACTCCGAGATCCAGCGCATCACCAACTGGCTGATCGACGGTGCGAGGTCGTCCGGGACCCCTTCCGAGATGATCGCCGAGGTCTGCGAGCATCTGGTCGCGGCCGGCCTGCCGCTGTCGCGGTTCGGTATCTTCATCCGAACGCTGCATCCGGAAATCTTCGGCCGCAATTTCATTTGGCGGGAAGGTCAGAAGGTCGAGATTGGCACTGTCGATTTCGAGATCCTGGACACGCCCGAATTCGCCCGGAGCCCGCTCCGGATCGTGTTCGAGGAGGGGCTGGAGGTCCGGGGACGGATGGACGATCCGGACAGCAAGCGGTTTCCGTTCCTCGACGACATGCGCGCCGAAGGCGTGACCGACTACCTCGCGATGCCAATGCACTATCTCGACGGCTCGATCCACGCGACGAGCTGGGTCACGCGGCAGCCCGGCGGCTTCAGCGACGACGACATCGCGGCGATCCGGACCCTCGGGGCACCGCTTGCGCGCGTCAGCGAGATCATCAGCCTGCGCCGCACCGCCGAGATGCTGCTCGACACCTATGTCGGCAACCGTGCCGGCGCGCGCATCCTCGGCGGCCAGATCCGCCGCGGCCACAACGACACCATGCAGGCCGCGATCTGGCTCTCGGATCTGCGCGGCTTCACTGCGCTGTCGGACCGGCTGCCGGCCGAGACCGTGGTCGAGATCCTCAACCAGTATTTCGACTGCCAGGTCACCGCGATCCGGGGCCATGGCGGCGAGGTGCTGAAATTCATGGGTGACGGCCTGCTCGCGGTGTTCCCGATCGATGAATATGTCGGCGATGCCGCGCATGTCTGCACGCGCGTGCTGGAGGCTGCGCGCGAATCCCGCGCCAGCGTCGAGGCGCTCGCCTTTCCGGTCGGCGACGTCGTCGAGCGCTTCCGCTTCGGCGTCGCTCTGCATGTCGGCAACATCCTCTACGGCAATATCGGCGGCGGCAACCGGCTCGACTTCACCTGCATCGGCCCCGCCGTCAATCTCGCGGCAAGGCTGGAGAAGATCACGGGCCGGCTGGGGCGGACCGTCGTGGTCTCGGAAGTCTTCGCGAACGCCTGCCGCCATGACTGGCGCGAGCTCGGCGAATTTCCGATCGCTGGATTTTCCAAGGCGCAGCGCGTGTATGGGCTCGCCGAAGAGACGCCGGTGGTGATGGCCTGAAAGTCGATGCATGATCCCGCATGTGAGACGATGGGTATGCTTGGCACTCTTCCTGTTTCTGGCAGCCTGCGGGTTCGTTCAGGACGAAGCGATTGACGGTCCCTATCGTCTCGTCGCCGTCGACACGGATGACGACATGACGCTTTGCCGCTCCGTCGGCACGGATGGAACTTGCGTTGGCGACGGCCTCCCGGAGCCTACGGTCTTTCAGGCCGGCGCGAACGCCCAGTACATCGTGTTCGCTCGCCATCCATGGACATCGGGAAAGCGCCCGGACCGCTCCGTCACGGAGTTTTACTACATCTCGCGAAAAGCAAACGAATGGGACGTTGCGGTGCGGGTTTTCGTGAGCGGCCCCTTCACTGAATCTGAATACCTGGAGGAGAAGCGGAGGCTGCAGCTTCCCCAGTTCAGCAAGGTCTTTGCCAGGTTGAAGTAACTTGCGACCAGATCATCATTGACACGCCTCGGGCGCCGGATCGCGAGCAGCAAGCCGCTATTCCTCGGGCTCCGTCGTGAACAGCAGCGGATAGCCCTTGGCGCGGCCGGCATCGGTGGCGCGGGTGGCCTTGGTTTCGGCGACGTCCCTGGTGAACACGGCGACCACGCAGGCGCCCAGCTTGTGCGCGGTGATCATGACCTTGTAGGCCTGATCCTCCGTCATGCGGAACTCGGCCTTGAGGATCATCGTGACGAATTCGCGTGGCGTGAAGTCATCGTTGATCAGGATGACCTTGTGCAGCTTGGGCCGCTCGACCTTGGTCTTCGTCCTGGTTTTAGGCTTGGTAACGGTGTCGTTCATTCCGCCTCCCGGAAACGGCGGGCTCGGTTCAGCCGCGGTGCTCAGTGTGCGGTCCTCTCACCATATTGCAGGACCTGCACCTTCTCCAAGGTGATCAGGCCGCTCGACATCATGCCATCCAGGATGGGCAGGAATGCGTTGATGCTGTCCTCGCTGTCGACGATCTCGATCAGCAGCGGCAGGTCTTCCGACAGCCGCAGGATCTTCGAGGTGTGCAGCCGGCTCGACTTGCCAAACCCCATCGGGCCGCGCAGCACGGTGGCGCCCGCGAGATGCCGCTCGCGCGCCGTCATCACGATCGCTTCGTAAAGCGGCTTGCCGCCGAAATGGTCGCTCTCGCCGATGAAGATCCGGAGCGAAACAGCCTGATTGGGGATTTGCATGGTCAGCTCCTCGTCAAGCGGTTGTAGCGGCTTGCCATCATATGACCGAGCCACACTGACACCAGCCAGCAGATGACGGATGCCGCGATATAGGCGAGTGCCGTGTATTTCATGCCGCCGTGGAACAGGCGGAAGGTCTCCAGGCTGAAGGCCGAGAAGGTGGTGTATCCGCCGCAAAACCCGGTCATGACGAATTGCCGGTGCTCGGGCCGCGCCAGCATGCGGCCGTCGGGGCCGGTCAGCGTTGCGTAGAAGCCGATGATGAGCGATCCCGTGGCATTGATGAACAGCGTCGCGACGGGGAAGCCCGGGCCGGTGTCGAGCACGAGGGAGACGAAATAGCGCGCGAGGCCGCCAAGGACGCTGCCGAAGGAAACCCAGGCATAGAGCATCGCGCTGCGCCAGCGGTCGGTGGAGGAGGGAACGGTCATCCGCCTCTAGCCTCCAAGACCGTCAGCGAGGACAAAGCCGAAACTGACGGCGGCAAGGCAAAGCCCGACCGAGAGCGCGACATTGCCGAGCGCATGCAGTGGCTCGCCGTTGCGCGCCAAGGTCAGCGTTTGCAGGCTGAACGAGGACACCGTGGTGTAGCAGCCGAGGAACCCGGTCACCGCGAACAGCCAGGGATTGGGGGAGGCGAAGATCGAGCCGGGATGGGTTGCCAGCGCGCCGAAAATGCCGATCAGGAAGGCGCCGGTGATGTTGATGGTCATGGTGCCCCAGGGAAAGGTCTCGCCCAGCCGCCGCGCGATCGCGCCCGAGACGAAATAGCGCGCGCAGCCGCCGAGAACGCTGCCGATCACGATTGCGATCACTCCGCTCAACACGACGAACGCCCCTCCATCATCATTTGTCCTGCGCTGCCAGACCATTGCCGACGGCGAGCAGCCCTGCGAGCGCGACCAGCGCGAAGCCGAGCCCGGCCAAAAACGTACCGGCCGGACCGTAGGCATCCCACAGCGCGCCGGCGATCACGCTTGCGGCCAGCAAGGCCAGTCCGGTGAACAGGTTGAAATAGCCGAATGCGGTGCCGCGCAGGCTCGGCGGCGCGGCGTCGGCGACGAGGGCCGACAGCAGGCCTTGGGTCAATCCCATATGCAGCCCCCACAGCACGACGCCGAGCGCGAGGCCCGCGAGGTTCGGCAGCAGCGCGAGCGCGAGGTCGGCGGCCGCGAGGAAGACGAGGCCGAGCGCGAGCAGGCCGGTCCGGTTGATCCGGTCCGACAGCACGCCGGCCGGATAGGCCGACAGGGCATAGACCACGTTCATCAGCACCAGCACCGCCGGCACCCACATCGCCGAGAGACCGATGTTCTGCGCGCGCAGGATCAAAAAGGCCTCGCTGAAGCGCGCGAGCGTGAACACCACGCCGACCGCGACGACGCGCCAGTACACGGATCCGAGCTGCCGCATGGCGGAGGTGTTCAGCGGATTCTTCGTAGTCTCCCGGCTTGGGTCCGGCTCCGGCTCGCTCACCGCGAATGCGATCAGGCCGAAAGACAGGAAGGCCGGCAGCACCGCTACCCAGAAGACGAGGGCAAAATTATCTGCCGTCCACCACATCAGGCCGATCGCCACGAGCGGTCCGACGAATGCGCCGATGGTGTCGAGCGACTGCCGCAGGCCGAAGCTCGCGCCGCGCAGACCCGCAGGTGCGATATCGGCGATCAGCGCATCGCGCGGTGCGCCGCGAATACCCTTGCCGACGCGGTCGATGAAGCGCGCGGCAATCAGCCAACCGACGCTGGGGGCAAGCGGGAACAGCGGTTTTGTCAGCGCGGCTAGGCCGTAGCCGAGCGCCGCGAGGAGCTTGCGCCGGCCGAGCCAGTCGGACAATGCGCCGGAGAAGATCTTCGTGATCGAGGCGGTCGCCTCCGCAATGCCCTCGATGAAGCCGACCGTCAGCGTGGAGGCCCCGAGCACAGTGACGAGATAGACCGGCAGCAGCGCGTGGATCATCTCGGAGGAGACGTCCATCAGCATCGAGACGAAGCCGAGCACCCAGATCCCCCTGGGCAGCCCCGCACGCGCAGCATTCGGTGTCGTCGTCGTCACGCCCTGACCTTCGCCTTCAGGCAACAAAAAACCCGCCATCGGCGGGTTTGTCCATGCTCCCGCCAAAGGTCGAGGCTTTGAGATTGCCCCTCCTCGAGCAGGAGTCATCAGCCCACTACGGTCACAGGCCGACGGGCGGTTGTCGGGGGACTCCATCCCCATCTGTATGGTCAGCCTAGCATGGAAATCGCACTGGACAAGTGGGCGGGGAAGGTCTGTCCTCGGCTCGATGCTGCGGGACGCTCCGGAATGATGGCGTGAGCGATCGCGCATGTCCCCGTGGCGCAAGCGCGGCAACACAGCGGCAGCTTTGCGTGACGCGCGCATTCCCAACTCGCGAATTCCTAACCGGAATGTGAAGCGCAAGCGATCTTCGGACTTTGCGGCAAGGCGATTGCATGTCACCATCGCGTCATACGACGGGAGACTGCGATGCGCATGCTGTTCTCGATCGGGGCTGTGCTGGTGGCCGGCGTACTCGCCGGAGGGGATGTCGCGGGCATCGCGGCACCAGGGCCCAAATTTGAACCGAGCAAGAGTTCGCCACAACGGCTAGCGGCCGATCGGGACGCGCAGACGGTCGATGTTGAGCTGGTCCTCGCGGTCGACGTCTCCTACTCCATGGACATGGACGAACTCGCGATCCAGCGCGAAGGCTATGCGCAGGCGATCCAGTCGAAGGAATTCCTCCAGGCGCTGAAGCTCGGGCCGAATGGCCGGATCGCGGTGACTTACTTCGAATGGGCCGCTTCCAGCGATCAGAAGATCATCATCCCGTGGCGGCTGGTCGACGGACCGGAGACGGCGGACGCGGTCGCCGCCGAGATCTTGAAGACGCCGATCCGGCGCGCCTCGCGCACCTCGATCTCCGGAGCGATTACGTTCGCGATGCCGTTGTTCGACGAGGATCCCTATCGCGGCTTGCGCCGCGTGATCGATATTTCCGGTGACGGCCCCAACAACAATGGCGGCCCGGTGACGGCGGCGCGCGACGCCGCGCTCGAGAAGGGCATCGTCATCAACGGCCTGCCGATCATGGTCAAGGAGCCGTCCTATTCGACCATGGATATCGATAATCTCGACTATTACTACGAGGACTGCGTCATCGGCGGTCCCGGCTCCTTCGTCATCACGATCAAGGATCGCGACAAGTTCAAGGAAGCGATCCGCACCAAGCTCCTGATGGAGGTCGCCGGCCGCATGCCGGAGCGCCCCGTGAGGCGCGTTGCCGACAAGGAGCCACGGGTCAGCTGCTTGATCGGCGAGAAGATCTGGTCGGACCGCTGGGGGCGCTGATCCGCACCACCCCGAATGAGACCTTTTGCCCTGTCCCGCCCGCGGTCGAATTTAACCACGCGTTAACTGCTGCGTGGCCCTAATCGGCCTGCTTCCCGTTGTTTCCGGATAAAGTTCTGACTTCGCCGTCCGGCGCGCGAACAGAAGCGGGTCTGTCAGACAAATCCGCCGAGCAATCCAATGGCCATCGTCACATCGAGCACCAGCCAGATTTCGCCCGCCAACGAGCGGGTGTATCACCAGAGCAGTCTGGTGGGTGACTGGAAGGGCAATTGGGCAGGCAACAACCAGGCCGTCGGCTTCAAGGTCGTGAACATCCGCGGGGCCAGGGCCCAGATCGAGTACACCCATAACGGGCACACCGAGCGCGGTATCGGCGAGGTCAATGGTGCAACGATAAGCTACGGCAACGTCACGGTCGGCACCAAGGACGGCAAGAACCTGGTGCTCCTGTTCTCCTCGGGCGTTGGCAAGCAGAGCGCGACTTTGCAGAAACAGGCGCCGGCAGGTTCCGACAGCATCCTCATGGGAAGCTGGGGCGGCTATTCTGCCGACATCGGCAAGAGCGCGAGCTTTCGCGTGCTGGCGATCAACGGCAAAGAGGCGACGGTCAGCGTCACCACCGACGGTATCACCCGCCAGGGCACCGGCTACGTCTACAGGAACGTCATCATGTTCGGGCAGTCGCAGATATCGACCGACAACGGACAAAACGGCAAGATCATCTACCAGGTCGGCTCCAAATCCTTCACTGTGCCGGTGACGAAATATCCGCCTGCGGATTCGTCGTCCTCAGTGGACAGGACGGCCTGAACGTTAGCCTCCCTGGGCGGGCGGCGGCCCCCTCACCATTTCGGCGCCCGCTTCTCCACGAAGGCCCTCAAACCCTCCTGCGCTTCGTCCGACGTCGCGACATTGCAGAAATCGTCCACTGCACTTGCGATGCTGCGCCGGTAATCGAGATCGATCTGGCGCATGAAGGCGGCGCGGCCCATCCGCAGCACGGCGGCCGACTTGCTGGCGAATTGCGCCGCGAGCTTCAGCACCTCGGCGTCGAGCCCGGCATCGTCGACGACGCGGTTCACCACGCCGAGCTCGCGCGCCTCCGCGGCGGTGAAGACGCGGCCGGTGAACAGCAGCTCGAACGCGCGATGACGTCCGACGATGCGCGGCAGATGCGCGTAGTGGATCGCGGGAATGACGCCGACGTCGATCTCGGGATAGCCGAACGTCGCGCTCTCGGCTGCCAGCACCACGTCGCAGGACACCGCCATGGTCATGCCGCCGCCGCGCGCCGCGCCTCCGACCGCGGCGATCGACGGCTTTCCGAGCCCATACTGGGCGTCGTAAAGGTCGATATAGAGCGCCTGGAGGAATTCGCGGATCTCGGCGCCGGATTTGCCCAGCAGGATGTCGAGGTCGAGGCCGGCCGAAAAGCGCTTGGCGATCGCGCTCGCAAGCACGACAACGCGCGCTTCCGGATCGTTCGCCGCGCGACGCAGGCCCGCGACCACCGCACGGATGACCTCGAGGCTCAGTGCATTGACGGGCGGGCGGCGCAGCGTGATGCGGGCGATGTTGCCTGCGCGTTCGTAGGCGACGGGATTGTCAGATGTCACCGGGTTCTCCATGCTTTCGGGAAACGTGCGGCATCGATCGCGGTGGTGGCGCGGTTATTTCGCGGCGAGCGGCGGCAGCAGCGGCGGGATGCTGTCGTTCGGCGCTTCCGCCTTGTTCGGCGACAGCTTACGGTGCGGCTTGGGCCGTGCAAGACCTCCAGCGCGCATGCTAGACTGCGTGCAGGAGATTGCTTGCCGGATGGAGGGACCAATGACCGACGAACACCCGATGATGGCCGGCTCCGCCAACGTCTTCGTCGTGTCCGACATCACAGCCAGCCTCGCTTATTACCGCGACGTGCTCGGCTTCGAGGTCACCTTCGAATACGGTCAGCCTCCGTCCTACGCCTGCCTCTGCCGTGACGAGGTCGGCCTGCATCTGCTTGCGGCGGCGGTAACGAAGCGGTTGCCCGGGCACGGCGGCATCTGCATCTTCGTCAGGGACGTCGATCAGATCTATGCCGAACTATCAGGACGCGGCGCCAGGCTGCTCAACCGGCCGGAGGACCGCGACTATCGTATGCGCGATTTCGACGTCGTCGATGCCGACGGCAATCAGCTCACGTTCGGTATGGGAACGGACGACGCGGCCTGACATCGCCGGCCGCGCACGTCCGCCGTTGGATCAGATCCGGGCCTCCAGGATCAGGTTGAAGGGTGTTTCGGCGGCGCGGCGGAAGCGCGACAGGCCGCCTTCGCTGGCGACCTTGCGCAGCCTTGCCTCGCCGGCTTGAGCGCCGAGCGCGAGGCCGACCTCCTGATCGAGCGAGGCCGGCGTGCAGATCATGGTGGACGCCGCATAGTAGACCCGCCCGACAGGATTGAGGTTGTCTTCGAGGCGGTCGCCTGCGAACGGCTCGACCAGCATGCAGGTGCCGTCCTTCGCCATGGTCTCGCGCACGTGGCTGATGGCGCCGACCGGATCGCCCATGTCGTGCAGGCAATCGAAGAAGCAGACGAGATCGTAGCCCTCGGCCGGATAGGTCTTCGCCGAGTGAACCGCGAAGCTGACACGATCGCCCAGCTTCGCCTCAGTGGCCGCCTTTCGTGCGGCCGCGATCGAGCCCTCGTGATAGTCGAAGCCGTAGAAGCGGGAGTTCGGGAAGGCCTCCGCCATCAGCCGGGTCGAGACGCCGTGCCCGCAGCCGACGTCGGCGACCTTGGCGCCGCGCTTCAGCTTGTCCACGACGCCTTCGAGCGCGGGCAGCCACTCCTGCACCAGATGATGCATGTAGCCGGTGCGGAAGAACCGGGCGGTGCCGCAGAACAGGCACTCGCTGCGACGATTCCAGCCGACGCCCTTGCCGGACTTGAATGCGTCCGTAATTTTCGGCTCGTCGAGGAACGCCGCGGCAATGACATTGCCGACCGCGCCGAGGAAGACCGGGCTGTCCTCATCGGCGAGCGCCAACGCCTGCTCCGGCAGCATCGAGAACTTGCCGGAAGTGGAATCGTATTCGACGTAACCAGAAGCCGCCTGGCTCGCCAGCCACTCGCGGACGTAGCGTTCGTTCGTTCCGGTGGCGCTTGCGAGTTCGGCAGAGTTCATGGATCCCTTGGCGGCGAGGGCGCGGTAGAGGCCGAGCTTGTCGCCCAGCAGGACCAGCGATGCGTTCATCGCGGCACCGACCTCGGTGATCATCTTGCCCATAAAGGCATTCAACCTGTCGGAATCGACCTCCATGACAGCCTCCATGTTGTGTCTGGCATTTTCAAAGGTTTGCGCAATTGCGTCTTGCCGGACTGCCCCGGCCGATCAGGATCGAAGCGACGGCTCGGGTTCGCGCGTCCTCTATGTGGGTCAATCCGTCGCGCAGGAGGTTCAACACGTCAGGATAACGTAATTTTGGAACTCGATGGCGCGACTACCGGCATCGCGTCACTGGTATTCGCGTGGTCCCCGGCATATAATTTCCGCTCTTTTTGACGGTTACCTGAATGTCCAGCCTTGCACGTTCCTGCGGTCTCGCAACTCTCTTCGTGGTGCTCTGCCTCGGCGGAGAGCCGGCTCATGCGCAAGTCGCGCCCTTGCAATATTGGATCCCGGGCGGGCCTTTCGGCTTTGGCGGCAGCGCCGGCCAGAGCTCCGATGGCTACGGCAATTTTCCGAGCTTCAAGGGTGGCGATGCCAACGCAGGCTATGATTTTCGTCCCGGTTTCTTCGTCGGAAGCGAATGCGGCAATCTAGGCCTGGGCGGCCTCAGCCAGCCTGCGCCAGCCGGCAGTTTCAGCGCGCTCTCCTACGATGGCACGCAGTTCGGTTACAACTACAAGACCGCGGGCGGCATGCCCGTCACGTTCTTTGCCGGGTTCGACACGCTGAAATACAATGGCGGCATCGGCAGCTCGCTCGCCCCGCTCACCTCCGGCGCCTCGCCCGGTTACGGCGCTTTCGCGGGTGTCGAGTTCAAGCCGACCTCCAACCTCAGCCTGTCGTTCGGCGCCGGTTTCACCCAGCAGCAATCGGGACGCATGGACAGCGACATCAATTCGTCAATGCTGCCCGGCGAGTCACCGGCGTTGGGCGGCTTGCGGCGTTGAGCGCTCACACGTCCGTTTCGCCGCCCGCTTGACCGCGGCCGCGTTGGCCTACGACAAGCCCGCCACCAGCGGGCGTTGCAGGTGCTTCGCCATCAGCTCCGCCGCTTCGGCGTAGCGCCGCGTTTCCAGAACCTCGAGCAGGCGCAGATGCTCGCGCACGTGCCGCCGCATGCCGTCGCGGTCGGCGAAGCTGCGATAGGCGAACAGGCGTCTGATCGAATTCACGCGCCTGAGCGATTCAAGAAAGAAGGGATTGCCGGCGCCGCGAATGATCTCCTCATGGAATTCGCAACCGGAAAGAAAGACCTCGCCGATCGTCATCTTCTCGAGCTCGCCTTCGAACACGCGCAGCTGGCGCTCGCGCAAGCGTGCAATCACCTCCTGCGGCAGCGCAAAGCCGGGCTGCGCGATTGCCGCGGGTTCGATCACCGCGCGAAACGCCATTGCCTTGGCGTGAGCTTCGGGGTTCGAGACCGTCTCCGCGAAGCGCCAGCCATAACCCGGCAGGCGTGCAATCCAGCCCTCGGCAGCGATCCGGTCAAGCAGCCGCTGCAACTCGGCCCGGCTGAGGCCATAGCGGCGCATCAGCTCCGCCTCGGTGACGTCAGCCGGCAGCCGGCTTGCGAGCACGTCGCCTGCGATGGACGTATAAACCTGTTCGCTGCGCCTGACCGCCGCGAGGGCTGGCTGGGCTGCGCCGCTGGTCGGATGCTTGGCCAGCACGAACCCGCGATGTGGCTCGCCGCGCGCGAGCCCTGCCGCTTCCAGAGCCTTGAGGCCGAGCCGGATCGGCGCGCGTGAAAGATCGAGCGCATCGGCAAGCCGCTGTTCGATCAAGCGATCGCCAGCCTTCATGCCTTCGCGTCGGGCGAGCGCCATGATCAGCCCGGCGAGGTGCTCAGCGCGCTCGGAACCGCCTTTGCTTGAAGCGGGCGGTCGGGAATTGTCGGAGGCGGTCATTGCAGTGCACGCGGATTTTGAGCTTGACAGACTGTCCCACGGATTGTTCTTTTACGCAATAATATACAATCGAACCAGGGAGAGCCTGATGGCGCATGCGCCGGATGTCCTGATTTGCGAGGTCGGCCCCCGCGATGGGCTGCAAAACCTGGACGTGTTCGTTCCCACCGAAGCCAAATGCGCGCTGATTGATACGATCGCCGCCGCCGGCGTGCGCGAGATCGACGCGGGATCCTTCGTGCCGCCGAAGGTCGTACCGCAATTCGCCGATGTCGATGCGGTGATGGCGCACGCGCTCGCGCACAGGGCCGCGACCATCGGTGCACTTGTGCCGAACGTGAAGGGCGCCGAGCGCGCCATCGCCGCCGGTGTCGACGCCGTCTACTTCGTCATCTCCGCCAGCGAGACGCACAACCGCGCCAACGTGCGCCGCTCGATTGAAGAGCAACTCGACGGGTTTCGCGCGGTCCGCGCCGCGATCGACGCCTCTCCGGCGGCCCGGCGGCCGCACCTGATGGGCGCGATCGCCACCTCCTTCGGCTGCTCGCTCGAAGGCGAGGTGAGCGAAGCGGCCGTGTGCCGGGTCGCGCGCGCTTTTGCCGAGGCCGGTGCCGACGAGATCGGGCTGGCCGACACCGTCGGCTATGCCACCCCGAAACTGATCAGGCAGATCGTCGAAGCCGTCAGGCGCGAAGTCGGATCGCAGATGACGCTGCGGCTGCATCTGCACGACACGCTCGGTGCGGGCCTCGCCAATGCCGTCGCCGGCCTCGACGCCGGCATCCGGCGTTTCGACGCCGCGGTATCAGGACTTGGCGGCTGTCCGTTCGCGCCTGGTGCCCGTGGCAACATCGTCACCGAGGATCTCGTGTTCATGCTGGAACGCATGGGACTTTCGACCGGCATCGACCTCGATCGGCTGATGCAAACGCGCGAGATTCTGGCCCGCCATATCCCGGCAAAACATCTGACCGGGCACCTGCACGAGGCCGGCATTCCCAAGGTGCTGCGGAGGGCGGCATGACGGCGGCCGCGCCCGAGGCGGCAACGGAGCTCCGTCCGCTGGCCGGCCTTCGTGTCATCGAGTTCAGCCAGATGGTGATGGGGCCGAGCTGCGGTTTGATCCTCGCCGATCTCGGCGCCGACGTGATCAAGGTCGAGCCGCCGAAGGGCGACCGTACCCGCTATTTCAAGGGGCCCGCTGCCGGCTTCTTCGCCACCTACAGCCGCAACAAGCGCAGCATCGCGCTGGATACGTCGACCGCGGAAGGCCAGACCATCGCGCGGCGGCTGATCGAGAGCAGCGACGTCCTGATCGAGAATTTCCGACCCGGCCTGCTGAAGCGGATCGGTCTCGACTACGAGTCGGTTGCCGCTTTTGCGCCACGCCTGATCTACTGCTCGCTCAAAGGCTATTTGCCCGGCCCCTACGAGAATCGCCTCGCGCTCGATGAGGTCGTGCAGATGATGGGCGGCCTTGCCTACATGACCGGCCTGCCGGACCGGCCGATGCGCGCCGGCGCCTCGGTCAACGACATCATGGGCGGCATGTTCGGCGTGATCGCGATTCAGGCTGCGCTGGCCGAGCGGCAGCGCACCGGCCGCGGTCGCTACATCCAGAGCGCGCTCTACGAGAACAACGTGTTCCTGATGGCGCAGGCCATGATGTGCGAGGTGGTCAGCGGCCAGCCTTCGATCCCCTATTCGATCAAGGACAGCCCCTGGCCGGTCTACGATCTCTTCGACACCAGGGACGGCTCGAAGCTGTTTGTCACCATCGTCGGTGAAGAGCAATGGGAGGCGTTCTGCCGCGCCTTCGATCGCGAATCCTGGCTTGCCGATCCGCGCTTTGCGACGAGCAACGACCGCGTCGACCATCGCGGCTGGCTGATTCCGGAGATCGCGAAGATCTTCAAGCAATGGGACAAGGCCGATCTCGCGGCACGCCTCGAGCAGCTCGATCTGCCCTACGCGCCGGTCAACAAACCCGGCGATCTCTTCGACGACCCGCATCTGAACCAGTCGGGCGGGCTGACCAACATTCACCTGCCTGACGGCGGCGAGGCGAAAACGCCGCTGTTGCCGATCTCCATGGATGGCCGCCGCCTGCCCAACCGCTACGATCCGCCGCAGATCGGCGAGCAGACGCGCGAGATCCTGGGCGAGATCGGCGTTTCGTCGGGTGAAATCGAGACGCTGCAAAAGGCAGGAACCATCCGGATCGCGCCTGGGCCGTCCTGACGAACTGATCGATCAAACAAGAATCAAGGGAGGAGCACATGAACATCACCAGGCGCCAGGCGCTGATCGCGGGCTCCACATTGGCCGGCGCATCGATGCTGCCCGGGCAGCTCCGCGCCGAGGCCAAGCAGGTATCGCTCGCTTTCGGGCCGGTGTCGCCGGTCTACGCCATCGGCATGATTGCCGAGCTGAAGGGTTACTTCAGGGACGAAGGTCTCGACTCCAAACTCGTCACCGGTAACGCCGGCACGTTCGGCCGTCAGACGCTGGCAGCGGGACAAGCCCTGTTCGCGCATGGCGATGCCAGCCATCCGCTGCAGCTCAGTGCGCGCGGCAAGCCCTGCAAGATCCTGCTCGCGACCGAGATGGTGTGCTCCTACGCCAACATCGTGGTCCGGCAGGACCTTTACGACGGCGGTATCAATTCGGTCGAGAAGCTCGCGGAGCACAAACGGCCTGACGGCGCCAAGCCGATCGTCGCGGCCACCGCGATCGGGTCGGGCACCTGGGTGTTCGGCACCTATGTGTTCGAAACGCGCGGGCTCGGCGACAGGGTGAACTGGGTCGCCGGCGGTGGGCCCAACACGATGTTTCCGTCGCTGCAGACCAAGCAGTTCGACGCCATCATGGCGCCGCCAAGCTGGATCGTCGAGGTCGAGAAGAAGGGCTTTGGCAGGACGATCTACGACACCTCCAAGCCCGGCGTATTCGAGAAGGATTTCGGCGGAACGCTGCCCGTGCTCGTGATCTACACGCTCCAGGACACGATCGAGCAGGACAAGGCGATGGTGCAGGCCTATGTGAACGCGATCCACCGCGCGATCGCTTTCGTGAAGGCGACGCCGCTCGCGGACGTGCAGGCACTGGTCACGCCGAAATATTTCTCGGGCATCGACCCCGATGCAGTCAGCGCCGAGCTCGGCTTCGACAAATCGACCTGGGCCTATGATGGCGTCATCGACAAGTCCTCGTTCGAACGCGGGGCCAAGCCCTGGTACCGCAAGGGAACGGATATTCCCGAGACGAAATACGAGGATGTCGTCGACATCAGCTTCCTCCAGGCGGCGAGGGCGAAATACAAATGATCGCTGCGCCGGGCCCGGGATTCGCGCTCGCGCGAGACGAGGTTGAGAGAGCGGAGGCGCGAACCCGCATCGCGGTGCGAGGTCTCGCCAAGCGTTTCAACGCGTCCGGCCGCGAGTTCGTGGCGGTCGATGACGTTTCCTTCGAGGTCAAGCAGGGCGAGTTCGTCGCGCTGCTCGGTCCGTCCGGCTGCGGCAAGAGCACCATCCTCAACATGGTCGCGGGGCTATTGTCGCGCTCTGGCGGACGCATCCTGATCGATGAGGACACGGTTGAGACCGGTAAGGTCAACCCCAGGGTCGGCTATGTCTTCCAGCGCGATACGCTGTTTCCCTGGCGAACCGTGGAGCAGAACATCGGCTATGGGCTGGAGATCGCGGGGCTGCGAAAGGCCGAGCGCGCCGGGCGCGTCGCTTTGGCCGTCGAGAAGGCCGGGCTCTCCGGCTTTGCACAGAGCTTCCCCAGCATGCTGTCCGGCGGCATGCGCCAGCGCGTCGCCTTGATGCGCACGCTGATCATGGAGCCCGAGATCCTGCTGATGGACGAGCCGTTCGGCGCGCTCGACACCCATACCAAGCTCGAGATGCACAAGACGCTGCTGGAGATATGGGAACGCGAGCGGCAGACCGTGCTGTTCGTGACCCACGATCTCGGCGAGGCCTTGACCTTGGCGAGCCGCATCATCCTGCTCTCGGCGCGGCCCGGGAGGCTCAAGGAAGATTTCGACGTCGCCATCCCGCGGCCGCGCGATCCCGTGGACGTGCGCGAGACCGCCGAATTCGGCCGCCTCTACTCTCACATCTGGCATTCCCTCGGCGAAGAATTCCGCCGCACCAGGGCCGAATGATCATGTCCAAGAGCCGTAGCGCCATCCTGTTCTGGCAAGTGGCCATTCTCGTGGTGGTTCTCGTCGTCTGGCAGTGGGGCTTTGAATGGAGCAAGGCGCTGTTGCCGAAGGCCTATGTGCCGAAAATCCTCGATCCGTATTTCGTCGCCAAGCCGTCGTTGATCTGGCAGAGCTTCCTGCGGCTTGGCTGCTTTGCCGATCCCACCGGCTTCGCCGCCTGCATCAACGGCAACGACAACAATTTGTGGCTCGCCACGCTCGTCACGCTGAAGAACACCTGGTGGGGGTTTCTTTTCGGGTCCGCGAGCGGAATCGCGGCCGGCCTGGTCCTCGGCCGTTCGGACTTCCTTGCCCGCGTGTTTGGGCCCTATGTCGTGGCGCTCAACTCGATACCGCGCATCGCGCTGGTGCCGCTCGTCATCCTGATCTTCGGCCTCGGCGATCTCTCCAAGATCGCCACGGCCTGGCTCGTCGTGTTCTTCGTGGTGTTCTTCAACACCTTCGAGGGAACGCGTGCGGTCGACCGCGATCAGATCGCCGCTGCCCGTCTGCTCGGTGCCAGCGAACTCACCGTGCTGCGCACGGTGGTGATCCCCTCCGCGCTGGCCTGGGTGTTCGCGTCGCTGTTGCCGGCGGTGTCTTTCGCGCTGATCGGCGTCATCGTCGGCGAGTTCATCGGCGCCGAGCGCGGGCTCGGCAAGCTCATCATCGAAGCCGAGGCGCGCGCCAACGCCAGCGAGATGATGGTTGCCATCTTCGTCATGATGTTCGTCGGAATCCTGCTGGCGATCGCGGTGCGCTCGCTGCAGTCCTACCTGCTGCGATGGCAGCCGCAATTCGAACCGTCGGCATAGCAGTCTGGAAGCAATCGGACGGTGAGCGGCAGGTAGCGCGTCAGCGCGTGAACCGCGCCACCAATTCCACATGCGGCGTGTGGCGGAACTGATCGACCGGGACCACGGTCTCGATCCTGTAGCCGCCGTCGATGAGGAGCCGGGCGTCGCGAGCGAAGGTTGCTGCGTTGCAGGACACCGCGATCACGACGGGTACCTTGCTTGCAGCGAGTTTCAGCGCCTGCGCCTGCGCGCCCTGGCGCGGCGGGTCGAACACCACGGCGTCGAAGTCGCGCAGCTCCGGCGGCACCAGCGGGCGGCGGAACAGGTCGCGCGGTTCGGCCTTGATCGGCTTCAGCCCGGGTGTGCGCGCAGCCTTCACGAGCGCCGCGACGGCGCCGTTGTCGTTGTCATAGGCGGTGACGCGCGCCTTCTCGGCGAGCCTCAAGGCAAACGGGCCGACGCCGCAGAAGAGGTCGAGAACCTCCTTCGCCTTGCCGACACGCTCGGCGACGAGAGACGCCAGCGTCTCCTCGCCCGCGACCGTTGCCTGCAGGAACGAGCCCGGCGGCAGTGTCACCTCGGCGCGGCCCATCCGCACCGTCGGCGGCAGGCGTTGCAGCACCAGCTCGCCGTGCCGCGCCAGCCGCGCCAGCCGATGCTGCTCGGCGACGCGCGAAAGCGCCGTGACCAGCGGCGTCGGCAGCGGGCCGGAGCCGCGCACGTCGACATCGAGGCCGTTGGCGGTCGCGGTGACCTGGATGTCCAGCGGCTTCGTCGCCGCCATTCTGGACGTCAGGGATTCGGCAAGCGCCCAGGCGGCATCGAGCGCACCCTCGAGCCCGGGATCGAGGATCGGGCAGCGATGGATCGGGATGACGTCGTGCGAGCTCGCCGCCGAGAAGCCGACCTTGAGGACGTCATGCGTGCCGAACCGGCCGTGCAGCGTGACGCGCCGGCGCCCCGCGCCATGGGCATCGACCAGCGGCGCCACCTCGCAATCGATGCCGGCCTGCGCCAGCGTCTCGACCACGATGCCGCGCTTCCACGCGTGATAGGGCTCAGCCGCCCAGTGCTGGATGGCGCAGCCGCCGCAGACGCCGAAATGCGGACAGAACGGCTCGATGCGATCGGGGCTGGCGACATCGACCGCGAGCAGCTTGCGGCGGTCGGGATGGCTGCCGGCGACGTGGTCGACCTCGACGGTCTCGCCGCCAAGCGTGTAGGGCACATAGACGGCATCGCCCGCAGCGAGCGAGACGCCGTCGCCGCGATGGCCGACGTGATCGATCCTCACGCGCTCAACCACGGCGCGCGCCCAGGAAGAATTCGATATTGCCGTCACCGCCGGTGATCGGGGAGGGGAACACCTCGATGTCGGTGCAGCCGAGCGAAGCGGCAAAGACCGCGATGTCGTCGCAGATCTCCCGATGCACGGCGGCGTCGCGGATGATGCCCTTCTTGTTGTGCTTCCTGTCCGCCTCGAACTGCGGCTTGATCAGCGCCAGCAGGCTCATCGGCGCCGCTGCCAGTGACAGCGCCACGGGCAGCACCGTCTTGAGCGAGATGAAGCTGACGTCGATGACGACGACGTCGGGCCGCGCCGGCAGCCGTTTGCCGTCATAGCTGCGGATGTCGGTTTCCTCCATCGACACGATCTTGGGATGGTCGCGCAGCGAAGGATGCAGCTGGCTGGTGCCGACATCGATGGCGAACACCAGGCTGGCGCCGTTCGCCAGCAGCACCTCGGTGAAACCGCCGGTGGAAGCGCCGACATCGAGGCAGACATGGTCCTCGATCTCGATGGGGTAGCGCTCCAGCGCGCCGGCCAGCTTGACGCCGCCGCGCGAGACATAGGGATGCGCAGGCTCGGCCTGAATCACTGCGTCCTCAGCGATCGTCTCCGAGGGTTTCGCGACCTGCTTGTCGTCGGCGGTGACGAGCCCGGCCTCGATCGCCGCGCGCGCCCGCGCCCGGCTCTCGAACAAGCCGCGCTCGACCAGCAGAACATCCGCACGCTTGCGGGCAGGGGACATCGGATCTCCGGAGGCGACTGAAACGTCTATGGTGCGATCAATCGCGCGGCCGCGATCCGGACGCAAGCCTCGAACGCGGCCAGATCGTGCCAGACGTCGATCGGCATCTGCGCCGGCGTCACCAGCGGGCAGCCGTGCAGCTCCAGCGCATGGATCATCATGAGGTTGTCGACGAGGCCAAAATCCTCGACCGTCAGCCCCTGTGCATCGACCAGCCGTCCGTCCTCGGAGGTCACGTCCATGAAGCGGCCGACGCGGTCGGCATAGATGGCGCCGTCGTTGGAATAGGCCAGGCAAAACTTGCGGCGGCCGGCCATGTAGCCGAGCTCGTAGACGGTGCCGGGGTCGGCGCCGGCACCGCGGAACGGGGTGAGGTTGGCGATGATGGCATCGGCTTCGTCCATCATCGCCTCGTTGCCGCAAAAGATCTGCCGCGAGGCGTCGGGCGAGGTGAGATCGATCGGGTTGTCGAGGGGATAGAGGCCGGTGAGCCCATGCGCAGCGCAGATCACGGCCTTTTGCCGGCCGATCTCAACCGCATCCGGCAGGAACACGTCGGGCCCTGCCAGATAGATTTTCATGAAGGTCGCGCTGGTTCGCGAAGGTCGAAGCTCGCCGTCAGGCGAGCTTGACCGTCTCGGTCTTGACGTCCTTGCCCAGCGCCTCGAACACCTTGGCGACGATGCCCTTGGCGTCGAGACCGGCACGGCCGTACATCGCGGCCGGCGTGTCGTGGTCCTGGAACACGTCGGGCAGCACCATCGAGCGGAACTTGACCATGCCGCCGTCGAGCGCGCCCTGATCGGTCAGGTACTGCGCGACATGCGAGCCGAAGCCGCCGACCGAGCCTTCCTCGATCGTGATCAGGATCTCGTGGTCGCGGGCGAGCTTGAGAACCAGCTCGGTGTCGAGCGGCTTCATGAAGCGCGCATCGGCGATCGAGGTGGAGAGGCCGTGGGCGGCGAGCTCGTCGGCCGCCTTCTCGCATTCGGCGAGGCGCGTACCGAAGGAGAGCAAGGCGATCTTGCTGCCCTGGCGAATCATGCGGCCCTTGCCGACCTCGAGCGGAACGCCGACTTCGGGCATCTCGATGCCGCGGCCTTCGCCGCGCGGATAGCGCAGCGAGCTCGGACGGTCGTCGATCGCGACCTGGGTCGCCACCATGTGCACGAGCTCGGCTTCGTCGGCCGCGGCCATGATCACCATGTTCGGCAGGCAGCCGAGATAGGCGTTGTCGAACGAGCCGGCATGCGTCGCGCCGTCGGCGCCGACGAGGCCGGCGCGGTCGATGGCGAAGCGGACGGGCAGGTTCTGGATCGCGACGTCATGCACGATCTGGTCGTAGCCGCGCTGCAGGAAGGTCGAGTAGATCGCGCAGAACGGCTTGTAGCCCTCGCTCGCAAGACCGGCGGCGAACGTCACCGCGTGCTGCTCGGCGATGCCGACGTCGAAGGTGCGGTCGGGGAAGGCCTTGTTGAAGATGTCGACGCCGGTACCGGACGGCATCGCCGCGGTGATGGCGACGATCTTGTCGTCCTTCTGCGCTTCCTTGACGAGGCTCTGGCCGAACACGTTCTGGTAGGCCGGCGCATTCGGCTTGGCCTTGGCCTGGGTGCCGGTCGCGACGTCGAACTTGACGACCGCGTGGTACTTGTCGGCGGACGCTTCCGCCGGGCCGTAGCCCTTGCCCTTCTGGGTCACGACGTGGACCAGGATCGGGCCGGTCTCCATGTCGCGCACGTTCTTCAGCACGGGCAGCAGATGGTCGAGGTTATGACCGTCGATCGGGCCGACGTAATAGAAGCCGAGCTCCTCGAACAGCGTGCCGCCGTCCATCATGAAGCCGCGCGAATATTCCTCGACGCGGTTGGCGCGGTTGGCGATGATCTTGGGCAGGCGCTTGTTGATCTGCTTGGCCGCATCGCGCAGCGTGCGATAGGTCTTGCCGGAGTAGAGGCGCGACAGATAGGCGCTCATGGCGCCGACCGGCGGCGCGATCGACATGTCGTTGTCGTTGAGGATCACGATCAGGCGCGAGTTCATGGCGCCGGCGTTGTTCATGGCTTCATAGGCCATGCCGGCTGACATCGCGCCGTCACCGATGACGGCGATAACGTTGTTCTTGCCGCCGGAAAGGTCGCGCGCGACCGCCATGCCGAGGCCGGCGGAAATCGAGGTCGAGGAATGCGCCGCGCCGAACGGATCGTAATCGCTCTCGCTGCGCTTGGTGAAGCCGGACAGGCCGCCGCCGGTGCGCAGCGTGCGGATGCGGTCGCGCCGGCCGGTGAGGATCTTGTGCGGATAGGCCTGATGGCCGACGTCCCAGATCAGCCGGTCGCGCGGCGTGTCGAAGACATAATGGATCGCGGTGGTGAGCTCGACCACGCCGAGGCCGGCGCCGAAGTGACCGCCGGTCACCGAGACGGCATCGATGGTCTCTTGCCGCAGCTCGTCGGCGACCTGGCGAACCTGCTCGATCTTGAGCTTGCGCAGGTCATCCGGCGTATGGATGGTGTCGAGAAGCGGCGTTTTACTGTATGCGTTCACGGCGATTTCCAATTTGTCAGCGCCGGAAGATCGTTCCGGTGCGCGATGGGTTTGCACAATATCGGCGCAGCGCGAGTCCTTAAACCGTCGGAGCCACCTGCATGGGGCAGGGCCCCGTCTTCAAGCTTAGGTGAGCTTAGGTGCGCTCCGGTTCAGTCCCTGTGATCCCTGTCACTTAGATCGGCTTCGTCCGTCCCAGCCAATTTCATTAGCAGTTTGAAGCGCTTGTCGTCGGTAATTTGTGCCCACGCAAGGCTTACAAAAAGCCACACTCCGCGCAGCTTTACACCAAAGCTTGGGCCAAAGCCAACCCGCAGGGTCGTTTAGGGGTATGCACCTGCAACCCGCGGGCCAGCTTGGTTAATCCTGGCGCCGGCGGATGGGTTCCAGTCTTGCCCGGTTCCTCGCCTGCATTTTGGGCGAGAGGAAGGCCGTTTTGGCCAGATTCGCGAGCCCGAGAGGCCCTGGCCGGGGGAACTCTTCGATGTCAGTGCCTGGCCGCCGAGGGCTGTAAGCCCAAACAGCGGCGTGCGATCGTGAAAAACTGCAGATGGCCGATGCTTGAGGCGGGCGGCTTGAAACGGGGACCTTACTGCACGTCGAGCGGTGCGGTGCCGGTGGCCTGGCCGCTGGCATCGGTGGTGATCTTGTCGACGCGTGCCTCGGCTTGGCGCAGCAATTCCTCGCAGCGGCGCTTCAGCGCCTCGCCGCGCTCGTAGATCGTCACGGATTCCTCGAGCGGCACCTTGCCGTCCTCGAGCCGCTTCACGATGGTTTCGAGCTCCTCGATGGCGCGTTCGAAGGTGAGCCTGGAGACGTCGACTTGGGTATTTTCGGCCATATCCGTTTCCGATTGCCCGCTTCACGTGAGAAAAAGCGCAGTTTTGCGGGCGTAATGTGGCGGGTGCGTCAAGCGCCCATCAGGGCGCCGACATGCGCCGTAACAGATTCTTTCAATCCTTGCAGGTCATAGCCGCCCTCCAGCACCGAAACAATGCGGCCCCCTGCGGACTTGTCGGCAAGGTCCATCAGCTTGCGCGTGACCCAGGTGTAGTCCTCCGCGCGCAAATTCAGCGAGGCCAGCGGATCGCGGTAATGCGCATCGAAGCCCGCGGAGATGACGAGAAGCTCGGGGCTGAATTTTTCGAGGCGCGGCAGGATCAGTTGCTCGAACGCGGCGCGGAATTCTGGTCCGCCGTCTTCGGAAGCGAGCGGCGCATTGACGATGGTGTCGTGGTCGCCGCGCTCGCCCTTCGCGCCGGTACCCGGAAACAGCGGCATCTGATGCGTCGAGCAGTACATCACGGTCTGATCGGACCAGAAGATGTCCTGCGTGCCGTTGCCGTGATGCACGTCGAAATCGACGATGGCGGCGCGCTGGATGCCGTATTTGCGCTGCGCATGACGCGCGGCGATCGCCGCATTGTCGAAGAAGCAGAAGCCCATCGGCTTGCCGATCTCGGCGTGATGTCCGGGCGGGCGCACCGCGACGAAGGCGTTGCGATGCTCGCCATTCATCACCGCTTCGGTCGCAGCCACTGCGCCGCCGACGCCGCGCATCACCGCTTCCCACGTGCCTGGAGACATCGAGGTGTCGCCGTCGATATAGACCTGACCGCTGGTCGGCGCGATGTGGCGCAGCTCGGTGACGTAATGCTCGTTGTGGCACAGCGTCACGAGATCGAGATCGCCTTCCGGTGCCAGGTCGCGCGCCAGGAACTGGAAGCGTTCCTGCGACAGCGCTTCCTCCACCGCCCGCAGGCGGTCGGGCCTTTCAGGGTGTCCTGGCGGCGTGACGTGGTCGAGGCAGGCCTTGTGGGAGAGGAGAAGCGTGCTCATCAGGTCGGCCTCACAGGGAACGGGCTCTTGACGTCGCTTGGCGCATCCCGAGCCAAAACGCAAATGCAAAACGCAATCTAAGCGCTTGGGCGGGGATGGCAAAGGGTGGTTCCGGACAAGTCCGTTTGATCCGGATCAATTCACGCGCAGGATGCGCGTGGGCGGCAGCGGACCAATCGGTCCGTGCGCCCTGAAGAAGGCGAACAGCGCGTCCGCGTCGTAGCCGCCATATTGCTGCGCTGTGCCTTGTTTGGCGGCCGTAAAACCGTCGCCGCCGACGGCGAGGTAATCGTTGACGGTGACGCGGTAGCCGCTTCCAGGCTCGATCGGCTTGCCGTTGAGCGTCATCTTCTCAAGGCTGATTCGCTCGCCGAACGGTTTCGTCGCATCCCAGGTGTAGCTGAATCCGTTCGAGACCTGGAGAATCCGCGGGCGCTTCGGATCGAGCCATTGCTGCTCCAGCATGTCCTTGAGCTGGCTGCCCCTGAGCGTCATCGTAACGAGGCGATTGCGGAACGGCTGGCTCGCGAACAGTTCGCCGAACGACACCGCGCCGTTCTCCTTCGGAACAATGTCGGTGCGGATGCCGCCGGGATTGGTGAGCGCGATGACAGCGCTGCCATCCTTGGCGTCCTTCGTCGCGGCGAGCTGCGCGTCCGCGATGACGTCGCCGAGCGCGCTCTCGCCGGCCTCGTTCGGCACGCGCGACAGTGTCTGCGTCACCGATCCGGCCGGGCGATTCGCAATCGGTGCCGACAGCTTGTCATAGGCTTCGATCAACGCGGTCTGTTCGGGATCCTTCGCCAGCGAGGCATTGGCAACGATGACGTTCTCGGCTTTGGCGCTGACGATGTCGCGGGTTACGGGATCGAGCTTGAGGTCGATCGCGGTGACCAGCGTGCCGTATTTGTCGCCGCTGGTGACGAGCCGCCCGTCGATGTCGCAGACATAGGCGCGGTGGGTGTGGCCGCTGACGACGACGTCGACGGCGCGGTCGAATTTCTTGACGATGTCGACGATCGGCCCCGTAATGGCAGGGCATTCATTGTAGTCGCCCGAGGGCTCGCCACCCTGGTGGATCAACACCACGATCGCCTCGACGCCACGCGCCTTCAGCTGCGGCACCAGCGCGTTCACCGTCTCGGCCTCGTCGCGGAATTCGAGCCCGGCAATGCCTGAGGGCGAGACGATGCCCGCGGTCTCTTTCAAGGTCAGGCCGATGAAGGCGACGGGGATGCCCTCGAACTCCCTGATCTCGTAGGGCGGCAGCACGCTCTTGCCGGTCGCGGTCTCGACCGTGGAAGCCGCGAGATAATGGAATTTGGCGCCCATGAAGGGATGCGGCCCCTGGCAGCCATCGACCGGATGACAACCGCCGTTCTGCATCCGCAAGAGCTCGGTCTTGCCCTCGTCGAACTCGTGATTGCCGACCGAGGTGATCGCAAGTCCCATCATCGAGAGCGCCTCGACCGAGGGCTCGTCGTGAAACATTGCCGACAGGAACGGGCTCGCGCCGATCAGGTCGCCGGCGGCAACGAAGATCGTGTTTGTGTGCCCCTCGCGCAGCTGCTTGACCAGCGTCGCCATGTACTCCGCGCCGCCGGCCGCGACCGTCACCTTCTTGCTCTTGTCCTCGGGATCCCCGATCCGGATGCCGCCCGGCGGCGGACGCAGATTGCCGTGGAAATCGTTGATCGCGAGAATGCGCAGCTCGACGGGCGCGGCGGTCTGGGCCGAGGCGGGGAGGGTGGCGACGAGAGCGAGCGAGGCAAGGATGGATCGGTATTGCATGGAACAAGATTAGTCGTTCCGCGCGAAGATTTCACGAAGCTTTCTTCCTTCTCCCCTTGCGGGAGTGTCGTAGGGTGGGCAAAGCGAAGCGTGCCCACCGCTTCTGTTGCGGTTGTGGATTGATGGTGGGCACGGCGCAAGTGCGCCTTTGCCCACCCTACGGTCCCGGACTCGTTGAGATAGACCCGTCACCCGTCTCGCATTAGGGGAAGAGGGCGCCCTACCTCTTCTTCCGGTTTGCAAACGCCTTGAACGCGGCAATCGCCTCGTCCGACTTCAACCGCTCGCCGAACAGATGGGCCTCCTGGTCGATGCGGCGGGTGAGCTCCTCGGGCGCGGCGCGCAGCAGCTTGCGCGAGGCCGCGACCGCCTCGGCCGGCAGCCGGCAGATATCGCGCGCCACCTTGCGCGCCTCGACCTCGGTATGTCCCGGCGAGACCACGGTGTTGACGAAGCCTGCCGCGTGCGCCTCCGCGGCGGTGAAAGTCCGCCCCATCACCAGCATCGCGAAGGCGCGCTGGTAGCCCATCGTGTTCGGCATCAGGAGGCTGGCCGCGCCGACCGGAACGAGCCCGAGATGGATATAGGGCGCGGAGAAGGTCGCGGCGTTCGAGGCGAGCACATAGTCGCAATGAAACAGCATCACGGTGCCCATGCCGATCGAGGCGCCATCGACGGCCGCGATGATCGGCTTGACGTTGAGGGCGAGCGAATAGAGAAATTTTGCGCCGTCCGACAGCGTCTCGGAATTCGGTTCGGCCTGCAAGAAGTCGTCGATGTCGTCGCCGGCGGTGAACACGCCGGAGCCGCCGGTGATGATCATGCAGCGGATGTCGGGATTGTTCTGCGCGGTGTCGATCGCGCGGCTCATCTCGCGATACATGTCCTGCGTGATCGCGTTCTTCTTGCTCGGGCGGCGCAGGGTGATGACGCGCGTTCCGCGCTCTTCGGTGACGACGATATTGCCATTCGGCATGAGAGCCCCCTGCGGTCGCCGCGACGCTTGCCTTGGCGAGTCTCGCAAGCCTCAGCCTACATCATCTTGCAGGCGTGCCAATCCGCCCGCTCGACCTTTTCGAGAACGTCCCCGTGAGTCCGCCACATGGCGCGCTGTCGTTTTCCTGATCGGGAACCGCACCGCACCGGATCATGCCGGTTGTATTGCTTCGCACATGCAGTTGCGCATTGCAACAAATGGCTACAATGTTTCATTTGAAAAACCGGGGGTTGTAGGGCACGATTGCCCAATGCCGGTTCCTTTGGCCGATTGTTCGTTTGATGATTGCCGCAACGGGCGTTGACGAATCCTCGCTGCGTTATCGCGGCTGGCGCGTCGTGCTGGCCTGTTTCCTGATGGCCTTCTTCATGTTCGGCTTCGGCCTCTATGGCCAGGGCGTCTATCTCGCCGAGCTCCAGCGCGCCCATGGCTGGCCGGGCACGCTGGTCTCCGCGGCCAGCACCTTCTCGTTTCTCCTCACCTCCGTGCTCGTCATCTTCACCGACGATCTGCTCGCCCGCATAGGGCTGCGCGCGCTGATCCTGAGCGGCCTGTCGGCGCTCGGCGCCTCGACCGTGCTGCTGGCGCTGATGCAGACGCCCTGGCAGCTTTATCTCGCCTATGCGCTGATGTCGGTCGGCTGGACCGGCATGGGCACCGTGGTGATCGCCACCGTGCTGAACGCCTGGTTCGAGCGGCGGCGCGGGCTCGCGCTCAGCCTCGCCTTCAACGGCGCGACCTGCGGCGGCATCGTCCTCGTTCCGCTGTTGCTGTCGCTGACCGGCAGCATCGGTTTCCAGTCCGCCATGCTTGCCGCCACGATGGCGATGGTGGTGCTGGTGCTGCCGGTGGTCGTCATTTTCATCGGCTGGCCGACGCAGATATCGCCGGCATCGGGCGGCCGCTCGTCGGCTGGCATGGCCGCACCGGCCCATTCCCGCAAGACGCTGCTCGCCAACGCGGCGTTCTGGACCATGGTGCTGCCGATCGCGATCGCGCTGCTGGCGCAGATGGGATTCATCATCCACCAGGTGACGTTCCTCGAGCCGCTGATCGGGCGTTATGCCGCAGGCCTTGCGGTCACCATCATGGCGGCGATGGCGGTGGTCGGCCGCCTGTCGCTCGGCCTGTTCGTCGACCGGCTCGATCCGCGGCTCGCCTGCGCGGCGTCGATGACGAGCCAGGCGGCGGCGCTGTTCGTGCTTCTCCAAAGCACGAACCCGACCGTGCTGCTCGTCTGCTGCGCCGTCTACGGCTTCTCGATCGGCAACATGATCACGTTCCCGCCCTTGATCATCCAGCGCGAGATCGGTGCTGCCGCCTTTGCCGCCGCAATGGGATTGGGCACGTCGATCAGCGGCGTCGTCAGCGCCTTCGGCCCCGGCATCATCGGCCTCGTGCGGAGCTTCACCGGCAACTACACGATCGCGTTTGCGATATGTGTGATGCTGGATCTCGTGGCGGCGGGAATCGTGCTGTGGCGGCCGGGGAGAAGGGCGAAGCTCGCAGCTTCGTAGCCACCCTTACCCCAGCAACACCGCATCCGCCGCAGCGACCGACTCCGCGCTCTCCGTCACCGTGCGCTCCAGCGCGCCGGCCTGCACCGTGATGTTCTCGGCAAAGAAGCGCGCGAGCGAGACGTAGCGCGCGGCGTCGGTGTTGCCGTCGGACTTGGCGGCGAGCGCCTCGGAGGCCAGCATGCAACCGCCGAGCGTCGAGCCGAACTGTTGCAGATACGGCGTCGCGCCGGCGAGCGCCTCGTTCGGCGCAGATGCTACGCGTTCAAGCAGCCACTTGCTGGTGCGCGTCAGCGCCTCCAGCGCTTCGCGCAGCTTGGTACCTGTGGTGCCGAAAGCGGGATCGTTGGAGGCTTCGACCTGCTTCACGGTGGCCGAGAGCTCGTCGAGCAGCGCCCACACCGCAGCGCCGCCATTGGCCGCGAGCTTGCGGGTGACGAGATCGATCGCCTGGATGCCGTTGGTGCCCTCGTAGATCGCGGTGATGCGCGCATCGCGGTAGTGCTGCGCGGCGCCGGTCTCCTCAATGAAGCCCATGCCGCCGTGCACCTGCACGCCGAGATAGGCGACCTCGTTGCCGATATCGGTGGAATAGCCCTTGGCCATCGGCGTCAGCAGCGCCGCGCGCGCGGCGGCGTCCGCGCGGACCTTCGGATCCCTGGCGCGCGTGGAGACGTCGATCGCGACCGCGGTCGCATAGCAGATGGTGCGTGCGGCCGCGGTCTGCGCCCGCATCCGCATCAGCATGCGCTTGACGTCGGGATGCACGAAGATCGCGTCCGAACCGTCACCCGTCTTGCCGATGGCGCGGCCCTGCTTGCGCTCCTGCGCATAGGCCAGCGCCTGCTGGTAGGCGCGATCGGCAACGCCGACGCCCTCCAGCCCGACGCCGAGGCGGGCCTGGTTCATCATCGTGAACATGCAGCGCATGCCCTGGTTCTCTTCGCCGACGAGGAAGCCGATCGCGCCGCCATGATCGCCCATGGTCATGGTACAGGTCGGGGAAGCATGCATGCCGAGCTTGTGCTCGACGCCCGACGCATAGATGTCATTGCGCGCGCCGAGTGAGCCGTCGGCATTGACCATGAACTTCGGCACGAGGAACAGCGAGATCCCCTTGGTGCCGGCGGGCGCATCGGGCAGGCGCGCCAGCACGAAATGCACGATATTGTCGGTCATGTCGTGCTCGCCATAGGTGATGAATATCTTCGTCCCCTTGATGCGATAGGTGCCGTCGGCCTGCCGTTCGGCGCGGGTACGCAGCGCGCCGACGTCGGAGCCGGCCTGCGACTCGGTCAGCTGCATCGTGCCGGTCCATTCGCCGGAGACGAGCTTTTCCAGATAGATCTTTTTCAGCTCGTCGCTGCCATGCGCATCCAGCGCCTCCATCGCCGACGCCGTGAGCAGCGGGCAGAGGCCGAAGGCGACGTTGGAGGCGCTCCAGATCTCGGTGCAGGCGGCGTTGATCGCGATCGGCAGGCCCTGGCCGCCGAAATCCTCGGGGCCGGAGACCGCGTTCCAGCCGCCCTCGGTCCAGCGCTTGTAGGCGTCCGGCCAGCCCGGCGCAGTCGTGACCTTGCCATCGCTGAGCTTGATGCCGTGCTCGTCGCCGACCTGGTTGAGCGGCGCCAGCACGTCGGTTGCGAACTTGCCGGCTTCCTCCAGCACGGCGCTCACGATGTCGCCGTCGAAATCGCCGTAATGGCCGGCCTCCACGGCAGCCTTGAGGCCGGCGCCATGGTTGAGCGACAGCAGCATGTCTGAGATCGGCGCGCGGTAGGTCATGGCTCACTCCCGTGGACAGGTATTGGCGCCGTATTCCCATGAAACGGGGGAGGTCTCAACTGCCCGAACGCCGGGACTGCGCCGGCCCGGAACGGTGCCGCCGCCGGGCGTATAATAAAGGGTGGCACGGCCAGCGCCGGCCCCGGCCCTGGACCTCAGGTATTTTGCCCCTCCAGGCGGTTGAAATGCCGCGCCGCTCCCTATAGACCGGCTGCGACCAGCGGGAATCTGCGGTAGCCGGTTCTTCCGTCCGTTCCCTGGTCGCCTGTTGGGGCGTAGCCAAGCGGTAAGGCAGCGGATTTTGATTCCGCCATTCGGAGGTTCGATCCCTCCCGCCCCAGCCAATTGATATTGCTTACCAAATCGACGTCACCGTTGCCCGATTAGGAGAGAGCGGATGCCGCCGTCCGTTGGAGACGTCGCTGTTTTTGTTCGCCACCATTCACTCAGAACATCTTCCAGAAACTCGAGATCAGTTACCCGGACGGTGTTCGCGAATTTCGCACAACGATCGCGCAGGTCGCTGAAGACAAGCTGACCACCTGTAGGACTGAGCGCAGTACGAGTGACGGTCGTACCTTGTGAAAGGATCGCATCAACTGCCGCCGCGCTGAGCTCGTGAGTCATTTCAGCGGAGCCAACTAGCTGTTGGCTTGAGCCGATAGCGCGGGTGAGCCGAGAAGACTACCACTGAAAATCTATTGCAGCGACGATCAACAGCCCGAAGAAGATCACGAGGCTGGTCGTCACTTAATTTTCGTGGGCAGTTGTAATCCGATTCCAGAGTAGCCATTTACGGTTTAGCGGAGCCGGGTCGCTTTCAGCATCTCCTCCCGTTGCGCGAACTTGATCGGACCCAACCATGATCGAGTTTCCAAATTATAGTCGTTCATATGACCGAACGCGGCACGCCGTGCGTTTTTGGGGATACGATAGCGCGTTAGAGGCATCGTTCTTCATAGAGGAAGACGCGCTGAGGCGACTTCAACCGGACGCTCACCCAAATAATGAATCCGGTTTCCTGAACGCATTCGATTCCAATCGTGATGTGATATGTGCCGCCGCTGCCAGGGTGTACGTCCGCGGCAGCAGGGGGTCTTACGATCTGGTCGCCGCCAATTTTTGAGACGAAGCCACGTCTCGATGGAAGCGGAAGACTTCGTTTACGGCACGTGGTTCGTTACGACTGCCAATCCAGAAATAATCACACAAGCCAGGGAGGGTTGCATGAAATTCCGTCCGCTCCATGACCGCGTCGTGGTCAAGCGCATAGAGGCCGAAGACAAGACAGCCGGTGGCATCATCATTCCGGATACCGCCAAGGAAAAGCCCTCCCAGGGCGAAGTCGTCGCCGTTGGCCCGGGTGGCCGCGACGAAGCCGGCAAGCTGATCCCGATCGACCTGAAGGTCGGCGACCGCGTGCTGTTCGGCAAGTGGTCCGGCACTGAAGTCAAGATCGACAACGTCGACCTGCTGATCATGAAGGAAAGCGACATCATGGGCGTCCTCACGGATCTGCCGGCCACCAAGAAGAAGGCCGCGTAAGCGCCAGCCGGTTTTCCTTACCCTGAGGATTCGGCGTAGCCGGGTTCTCGAAGGATGAGGCCCGCAATTCAAATCTCATCCCTCAAGAGCTCGCCAGTTGCGCGGCCTTTGGGATCTGACCAGTTGAAAACGGAGATCGCCATGTCAGCCAAAGAAGTCAAATTCGGCGTCGATGCCCGCGACCGCATGTTGCGCGGCGTCGAAATCCTCAACAACGCGGTAAAGGTGACGCTCGGTCCGAAGGGCCGCAACGTTGTCCTCGACAAGTCGTTCGGCGCTCCCCGCATCACCAAGGATGGCGTCACCGTCGCCAAGGAGATCGAGCTCGAAGAGAAGTTCGAGAACATGGGCGCACAGATGGTGCGCGAAGTCGCCTCCAAGTCAGCTGACGCGGCCGGCGATGGCACCACCACCGCCACCGTGCTTGCGGCTGCGATCGTGAAGGAAGGCGCCAAGGCGGTTGCCGCCGGCATGAACCCGATGGACCTCAAGCGCGGCATCGACTTGGCAGTGGACGCCGTCGTCGCCGACCTCGTCAAGAACTCCAAGAAGGTCACCTCGAACGAGGAGATCGCCCAGGTCGGCACCATCTCGGCCAACGGCGATGCGGAGATTGGCAAGTTCCTCTCCGACGCCATGAAGAAGGTCGGCAACGAGGGCGTCATCACGGTTGAAGAAGCCAAATCGCTCGAGACCGAGCTCGAAGTCGTCGAAGGCATGCAGTTCGACCGCGGCTACATCTCGCCCTACTTCGTCACCAACGCCGACAAGATGCGCGTTGAAATGGACGACGCCTATATCCTGATCTACGAGAAAAAGCTCTCCAGCCTGAACGAACTGCTGCCGCTCCTGGAAGCAGTCGTACAGAGCGGCAAGCCGCTCGTTATCATCGCCGAAGACGTGGAAGGCGAGGCGCTCGCCACCCTCGTCGTCAACCGTCTGCGCGGCGGCCTGAAGGTCGCGGCCGTCAAGGCCCCGGGCTTCGGCGATCGCCGCAAGGCCATGCTGCAGGACATCGCGATCCTGGCCGGCGGCCAGGCGATCTCGGAAGATCTCGGCATCAAGCTCGAGAACGTCACGCTCAACATGCTCGGTCGCGCCAAGAAGGTGATGATCGACAAGGAGAACACAACGATCGTCAACGGCGCCGGCAAGAAGGCCGACATCGAGGCGCGCGTGGCCCAGATCAAGGCGCAGATCGAGGAGACCACCTCGGACTACGACCGTGAGAAACTCCAGGAGCGTCTCGCCAAGCTCGCAGGCGGCGTCGCGGTGATCCGCGTCGGCGGCGCGACCGAGGTCGAGGTGAAGGAGCGCAAGGATCGCGTTGATGACGCGATGCATGCGACCCGCGCGGCGGTCGAGGAAGGCATCGTCCCGGGCGGCGGCGTCGCCCTGCTCCGTGCCTCCGAGCATCTCAAGGGGCTGCGCACCAAGAACGACGACCAGAAGACCGGCGTCGAGATCGTGCGCAAGGCGCTGTCCGCGCCGGCTCGCCAGATCGCGATCAACGCCGGCGAAGACGGCTCGGTGATCGTCGGCAAGATCCTGGAAAAGGAACAGTACGCCTACGGTTTCGACTCGCAGACCGGTGAGTACGGCAACCTGGTCGCCAAAGGCATCATCGACCCGACCAAGGTGGTTCGTGTGGCGATCCAGAACGCGGCTTCGGTTGCGGCGCTCCTGATCACCACCGAAGCCATGGTGGCCGAGGTGCCGAAGAGGAACGCCGGCGGCGGCGCGCCTGCGGGTGGCGGCGGCATGGGAGGCATGGGCGGTATGGATTTCTAGGTCAACCCGCTCATGGCCGAACGGCAGACAAGGAAAGGGATGGCCGATTCCTTGCTTCATTTGGAAATAGCGCAGTCCGCTGCCTGTCGAAGAGAGATCGGGCAGCGACGGCGGCACGGTGAGGTCGTTGGCGATTGACGATCAACTCGGCGGTCGCAGCTTGCTGCTGTTTGATGATGGGACCGCTGAGGCTTGCCGTTCCTTCGCTTCGTAATATTCGGCCGAGAACTTGATGGACCATCGCGCGAAGAACGAACGCAATTCCTGAGTGGGCTTCTCGACGCCCAAATGCTCTGCGACATGCGCCTCGCGCAACCATCGCACCGCCGATGTGAGGCCGGCGATGCGCTCGAGCCTCTCAACCGCCGCGGTCCCGGCGATCTCTGCCTGCCGATAGCGAAGGCCGACCTTTCTGATCACATGCACGCGCTTGATGATGTCGTAGCCCTTGAAGACGAACTGAACGAGCGGGTGCTTTTTGGCCTGCGGCCACGCCGCCGGATAGACCGGTAGCACCAGAAGCTTGCTCTTCGCGATGACCGTTGCGAGCGGATGCAGGAGTTGCATCCAGGCTGGCCAGGATGTGACCTTGGCAAACAATACCGCGTGCATCGCCGTTGCCGCACCGAAAGAGATCGGCAGCCAAAGGACCGCGCACAGGATCACGAGCAATGCGGCGTTCGGCGTGAGATGCCGGCATGTTCTGAACACCCATGCCATGCCGCCTTCAAAGGCATCATGCACAGCGTGTTCGAACGCCCGATAGCTGATCTTCCGCCGGAACCACAACCAGTTTCGCCGAATCGATCTACCCCACTGTCGACGCTTCGCGGCGGACAGGGGAAGGAAGCGCACCGCGCCATCGATGACGGTCAAGATGACATCGCCGACAAGTCTGGCCGCGAAGAGCGGCAGCCAGACAATTTGCATCGCAAAAGGGAAGGCGTAGTCGAGCATCCGCATCAAGATCGAAAGAACGAAACGCAGGATCTTGTTCGTGACGAGCGCGACAACAACAAGTGGGATGATAATCACATCGTCAAGCGCACCGCGAAAGCGGCTTTCCTCGGTCCATGCCGGGTGACGACCATCGGTCACGGTGCACCGTCCGGGCTGAGTGCCGGCTCAGACTAGCACATTGCGCGCTCGAGGGGGGGCCTCAGGTGCCGGTCGTTAGGCGACAGCGAGCACTCCGCATAAGGGACCAGTTCGCATGACCCGCGTTAACCCTGTCTCTGATCTTGTCCGGTCGCCGCGCCGGCTGGTTTAGTTCTGCCGCCAAGCCGCCTTATTGGATGTCTGCAATTGGTCTCCGATTTTCGGGAGCTTATTTTTCGGCAGGCTTTGAACGAGGCGTCTCGTTCGGGAAGCGTGAAATCAGATGAAAGCGGCTCTCATCCTCGTTGGCTTCAGTACACTCGCGGTGATGGAGCTTGAGACATCGCCGCGCATGACAAAGCCCGTGAACGCCCCGCCCGTTCAGGCGACCGTCGGGTTACGCGTCTCAGCCGATACGCTGACGACGGCAGACCGGCTCGGGACCCCGCACATGCACATGCAATTTGAAGCGCCTCCGCAGCCGGTCTCCTTGAGCGAACCGATGCCTCCGCCGGATCAAACGGCGAATGTTGCGCCAGAGCCTTTGAAGATCATCGCGCCACACCAGCGCACCGCAAGCGGGAGAAAATTCGCGGTCATGCTGCCCAGACCTCGGCCCGTGCAGGGAACGTCCAAGGCATTTGCGAATGCCAAGCGCGCCAAGCCAGTCGCGGAGGTCAAGCCCTGCCAGTCAGGTGTCTTCGATGGCCTGTTCAAGGCATTGAACCTGTCACCGGGATGTCAGAGCTAGCCCCAACCTCGCGCACGCGTCAGAGCAAACACGCCGTCCCGACGAAATCCGGTAGCTTCGCCCGGACGAGCCGCGGCCACGCCGGATTCACGCGGCCACGGTATCAATCGAGCGGCGTATCACCTGGCGCACTTCCGCATTCGACAGGAACAGGTCGTGGTTGATAACGCCCCAGCCTGCCTCGGACGCATCGACCACGCGCACCCCGAGCCCTTCGATGGCGGTCTTCTCGGCAGCGCCGACCCGTGTCATCCCACCAGCGATTTGCCCCGACAACGCCAGCGCGCGGTCGTTCGTCGCGGCGATGACGGTGATCTTGCGCGAAAGCGGACCGATGCGGTTGATCGACGACGAGAACACGTCCATGTCGATGTCCGGCGCGGCGAACACCACGGCCCCGATCTTGCCCGCAACGGCGTCACCGGATCGCGCATAGAGCTGGCGCAGGCTTTCGAGCGTCAGCATGGTTCCCATGCTGTGCGCGACGATGTGGACGCGACCGGCGCTTGAACTCGTCACGACGGATTGCAGCACGCGTTCGAAGCCATCGCGGGACCACATTGCACTGTCGCGGTCATAGGCGTAGTCGAACAATCCAGCCTTCGAGGGCCAGGAGAATACCATCGTCTGGCCGCGGAACCTGATGCCATCGGAGAGATGCGCGGCATCGAGCGCCGCTGTCTCGAACGTCTGCTTGAAGCCGTGCACGTAGATCAGAACGTCTGGTCCGCCGCCGGCCTGCGCGACAAGACTGCCGACATCGCCCGATACCGGCTCGACCCCATCAAGACGCCAATCGTCAAGTCCGGCTGCAGCGAGAGAGAAACGGCTGTCACCAGGCGCCACAAGCTTCGCTCGTGCGACGGTCATCGTAGAAGCCCGCTCCGGCCCGAACCACGGCTTCGCCCGGCCGCCGTTCACTGGCTTGCGCGTGGTTACGACGAGCAGCGTTGGGTCGACCGAGAGCGACGAAGCGTCGTAGCGTGCGCCGGTAGCACCCAGGCTGGCGCATCCGCCCAACGCGACGACGCAGGCTGAGGACGCAAGCCCGCCAAGGAGCGCACGGCGGGACGCAGTCACTTCGTGTTGCACTAGACGTCGGATGATCACGCAGAACCTTTGGGAACTGCCCCCTGGAGGAGCCCGCCCCCTGCGCGCGTTCCTGAATGATGATGGCGGCGAGAATAAGGGCGGGGCGCGCCACGCCGCTTGTTCCAAATGCTGATTGAAATAGTCGAATAATCAAACAGGTCTTGTTTCCGCCATTCGGAGGTTCAATCCCTCACTGGCCTAGTCAGGTCGCAACCCGACGGATACGCCGGGCTGCCGGCCGGACCCGGCGAATTCAGGACTTCGTGGGGCTGCGGACCGCCACGCCGGGATCGATTGTCTGCGACGGTAGGCGGCGTTCGGCGGGGCGCGCGACCAGCAGATAGAGAACCAGAGCGAGCAGCGACGTTGCCGCCATCACCGCCGTCATCGACAACGCGGTCCGCCCGTCGAAGCGAAGTGCGACCAGCCCGCTCGATATTGCGCCGGCGGTCAGCTGAATGCTTGCGGCGGCAGCGCTGACGGCGCCCGCGATCTCCGGGAGACGCTGCATCGTCGCGCTCATCACGTTCGGCACGCTGAACCCGAAGCCGAGTGCGACCGCCATCAGCAGCGCGACCACGAGTGACGTGGGCATCCAGCCGGCCAATGTCATCGCGAGCAGGGCGGTGCTGGCGGCGGCCGACAGCGTCAGCCCGGTTGTGAGCATGCGCGCCGACTCTACGCCGCGCCGGCCGAGCTGGCCGTCGAGAAAGGCGCCGACCATGACGGCCCCCGAGCATGCGCTGAAGATCAGCCCATATTGCTCGGGGCGCAGTCCGATGGCGCCGACGAAGAACAGCGAGGCGCCGGTGACGTAGGCAAACACGGTCGCGCCGCCCGCGGCGCCGACCAGGATGAAAGGCAACGACACCGGATGCGTCAGCACCTGGCGGTAGCTGTCGATGACAGCTGAAAGCCCCAGGCGGCCGGCGCGGTCGGTCGTCGCAGTCTCCGCGAAGCGAAACATCACCACGACCAGCAGCATGAGACCGATCCCCGCCTGGGCGGCATAGATCGATCGCCAGCCGGCGATCGCCAGCAGGGCGGCGCCGGCCGTCGGTGCGATCACGGTCGCGACATTGACCGTGACCATGACGTTGGCGATCTTGCCCCGCGCGGCGTTGCCGTCGAAGAGATCGCGAATGATGGCAAAGGTCGTTGCGGTGGCGGCGGCGCCTATGCCCTGGACGAAGCGGCCCAGCAACAGAACCGGCAGCGAGGACGCTTTCGCGCAGGCAACGCTTGCGGCGATGAACAGTACGAGGCCGAATGCCAGAATCGGCTTGCGGCCCAGGCGGTCGGAGATAGGTCCGTAGATCAGCGGCGCGGTGGCGAGGCTGAGCATGAAGGCGCTCATGGTCAGCCCGACATCCGACGCGCTCGCGTCGAGCGTCGCGCCGGTCGCTGCCAGCGCCGGCAGATTGATGTCGATGCCGGAATAGGGCACGGCGGCCAGAAAACCGAGCAGCAGCGTGAAGGCAAAGGATGCGGGGTCGATTTGCATGGATGGATTTCCGGTTCCGGCTTGATCGATGTGCATGAGGCGATGGAGGCGCGGTCGCCCGCCCTCCATCGCCGCGTTCGCGATTACGCGCGCCGTTCGGCGCGCCGCCCCCGGGTTGCCGCCATCGCTCCGGTGTGCGAGCTCTCGTCGGCCACGAGCTCGCCGATGACCCGGAGGATTTCGGCCCGCGTGTCGATCCCGGCAAATTCGTCCGCGATCTGCGAGGCTCGCGACTGGAAGCGGGATTGATCGAGCACCGTCCGCACCGCGTCGCGCAACGCCTTCGGTGTCGGCTCGTTGGTCGCGAGGTTGATGCCGACCCCGGACCATGCGACCCGCGCGTTGACGTCGGCCTTGTCTTCAGTCAGCCCCGCGGTGACTAGCGGGATGCCGAAGCTCATGGCCTGGTTGACGCTGCCATAGCCGCCGTTGGTGACGAGCACGTCGACGTTCGGCAGCAGCCATTCGAACGGCAGATAGCTGGCGATGCGCGCGTTCGACGGGATCTTGCCGGGGATGGCGTCAATCGAGCGGCCGCCTGCCGTCACGATCACCAGGATGTCTTCCTCGTCCGCGAGGGCCGCCAGCGTCGGGGCAACCAGCAGATTGAAATTGTGATTGGCCACCGTTCCCTGCGTCACCAGAACGATCTTGCGCGATCCGTCGAGCTCTTCGGCCCAGGACGGCGGCGGAACCTGGTTGGCGATGATCGGCGGGGTGCCGACGAAATGCACTGAGGGCGGAATCTCGCGAGGAAATTCGAAGCTTGGGACCGACAATTGCAGATAGGCATCCCCGAGAGCGACCACGGAATGGAACATCGGCATCGCGATCGGCCCGACCCCGAGAGACTTCAACGCCCGATTCAGGCGCAGTGACACCGGCTGATCGACTGCCGCATCAAATTCCCGCGCCATGGCCGCATAGCGATCGCGCTCCTCGCCGCTCTTTGCCGGCGGCAGACCGAGGAAATTGGGCGCGCCGTCCTCGCGCGCCCAATGCAGAAACGAGGTCCCGCAGAGCGCGATGGGAGGCCGCTGCGAGCGCGGTCCGAGCAGCATCGGCAGTACACCGAACAGCATGTCGTCGGCGACAATGATGTCGGCGGGGAATTGCCGCAAGATTTGCAGCAGCCCCTGGTGCTGAGCCGGAATGGCGTCGACGAAGATGCGCTCGCAAGCGACACGGAACCACTCCAGTCCCGGCGGAATGGTCTTGAGTTCGGGGAATCGCGAGAAGACGTCGTTCGGATCGAAGTCCGCGTCCTCGGGAAGGGGAAAGAACTTCACGCCGCTGGCTTCGACGCGGGCACGAAAGGCGGTGCCCGTCAGGAAAGCGATCTCGTGACCATCGCCACGCAGGATTTGCGTGATCGCCAGCATCGGATTGAGATGACCCGTCGCAGGTGTCGAAGCGATAAGAATCTTCATGTGAGTTGACCTCTTGATGATCGATGCACGGTCGCCCCAGAGCGTCCGGTCGAGTGAGAGGCAATTGAAGCGATCGCCGTTACGCCAAGACTTCCGGCGGCAGCGAAAATGGTTACGGCGGCAACGCATCGTGGCGCTGCCAAGGCCGGGCAAAAAGGCCGGTGCAAAAACCGGTGACATCGCGCCGGAAGCCGATAACTCGCACAGGATTACAATTGTAACGCGAGCGGCGGGCGATGAAACGGCACGGAAACACCGCGCTGTTAATCCGGCAGACCTCCGCATGGCACACCTTCGCAGATATTGGCGCGTTGGCGTCGGCCGAAATTCATTTTTGACGATCCGGATGTCGCGCGGCATCGGTCGCGCCCAATTCATTGAGGACTGGCATGGAAAATATTGTCGCCCTGATTGCGATGGTTGCGTTCATCGCGTTTCTGGCCTGGCTGGGCGTTCGCGCCTCCCGGACGAAATCTGCTCTGGCGAAGTGGAGCGGCATGGTGCTGACGGCCGTGCTGGCCGTCTCAGTGTTCGGCGTTGCCGCTTTGACCGCGGTCGGTATCGTCCGGCAACACGCCCGTTCTGCACCGGTCCCGGATGTGAAGATCGAGGCGACACCGGACCAGATTGCCCGAGGCATGGCCGTGGCCGACGGCTTTTGCGCCGCATGTCACTCGCAGACCGGGACGCTGACCGGCGGCGGCGACGTGGCCAAGGATCTCCCGATTCCCATCGGCTCGTTCGTGCCGGCCAATCTCACGCCCGCCGGCGTCTTGAAGAATTGGTCCGATGCCGAGATCTTTCGTGCCATTCGCAATGGGATCGACGCGAGGGGGCGCTGGCTGGCGATCATGTCCTTCACCAATGCCGGCCGGCTCAGTGACGACGACACCAAGGCGGTGATCGCCTACATCCGCAGCCTGCCCGCGAGCGGTACGCAGACCCCGGATCCGCCGGATCGCTTCAGCCTGCTGGGCATCGTGATGCTGGGCGCCGGACTGTTGCCGGATGCGAAGCCCGTCTTCACCGGCGTGATCACCGCGCCGCCGAAGGCGCCGACGGCGCTCTATGGCAAGTACCTGCTGTCCTATCAGGATTGCCGCGAATGCCACGGCAGGGATCTCGGCGGCGGCGTGCCGGGACAATTGCCGCCGCTCGGACCGGACCTCGGTATCGTCAAGAACTGGAGCCTTGCGCAATTCGTCGACACCATGCGCACAGGCGTTGATCCGAACGGGCATCGGCTCGGCGAGCAGATGCCGTGGCGGCCGATCGGGCGGATGGATGACGACGATCTCGCCGCGATCTACCAGTACCTGTTGGCTCTGCCGGGCTCTTGATGATTCCGTGAAGCCCGCAAACGATCGCGCCCTGCGGGGGCGGGCAACAGCCCGCGCAGCACATCGCAGTCGCTGAACGACAGCGCAGGCCGCAGGCTTCCTATCGCCCCAAAGTAGTAAGCGTTGGGATCACAATTATTCACGTATGCGACATCCGGCGGAATTAGCCGCAGAATTACCCTGTTGCGACGTCATCACGGCATCATAGATAGGCTCAGTGTGTGCCGATGGCCTCGGATATCCCGTTCTATTTTGAGCGATTCCAATTCGGATGACATCAATATCATTTCACCACAGCCGGACGTTGACGTTCGCAATTCTTAAGTACAGCTCACTCGGCGGACGGCGAATTTTGAGAGTATGGAATGCTTGCAGATATTGGCCACATCGTCGTCGTCGATGACGATCCGACGTTAAGGCAAATGGTGATCAAATATCTCGAGGAGCACAATATCCCGACAAGGGCGGCCTCCAACAGATCGGAATTGAACCACTATCTCGATGGCAGCCAGCCGAGCCTGATCATCCTCGACCTTCGGCTTGGTCAGGATGACGGTCTGGACCTGTTGAGGGAAATCCGGTCGCATTCCGACGTGCCGGTCATCATCACGACGGGCCATCGTCCCGACGAGATCGATCGTATTGTCGGGCTCGAGCTCGGCGCCGACGACTACATCATCAAGCCGTTCTCCCTGAGGGAGCTGCTGGCGCGCGTCCGCGCGGTGTTGCGGCGGCAGGAGATGGGACGGGCCGCGCGCGCCCGCGATCCCGAGCGCGGGGGCTATCGCTTCAGCGGCTGGAAGCTCGAACGCCGCAGCCGAAAGCTGACCGATCCCGACGAAGCGCCGGTGCCGTTGAGCAAGGGAGAATATGCGCTGCTGCTGGCCTTTCTGGAGGCGCCGCAGCGTCCCCTGACCCGCGAGCATCTGCTGCAGGCGACCCGTATCCATGAGGATATCTTCGATCGCAGCATCGACGTCCAGGTGCTGCGGCTGCGGCGCAAGCTGGAGACCGATCCGAGCGCGCCGCGCGTCATTCAGACCGAGCGCGGCGTCGGCTATGTCTTCGCGGTGCCGGTCGATCCGTTCTAGAAGCAATTGGCGGATTGCAATTGTAGCCAATTTGCCGATGGCGGTGACCTTGGCGTAACAGCGGGCCGTCAGATTGCCTCCCACCAACAGCGTGTGGGAGATTTACGATGGAGAAGTATTCTCACAGTGTGAGCCGCGTTGCCTTGCCGGGTCACATGGAACTCGACAGGGCGAACTGGGTCGCACGATCTGACGGTCGCGGCATGGTCCGTCTCGGTGCGGTTGCCGCGAGGCATCGCGCGCCGGACATCGCTTCGCCTCCGGACGTACCGCCTACCGGGCAGGATCAGCCCGTCACCACATTCTGGTGGGCGGTCTTCGCCTCCCTGATGGAGGGCTTTGCCCTCTACGGTGCAGCCTTGCATCCGACCGCAGCCGCGCCGGTTCAGGCGATGCTGGAGGCCACGAGAGATTGCCGATCGCCCTCGGCGGGTCGCGAGCCCGCGGAGAAGAGCGGCAACGATGGAGCCGACAACAATGGGAATGACAATAATGGGAATATCGTCAGGCTCGATCGCGCCGCGCCGCGCGATGCGCGACTGGAGCGCAGCTGGAATCGGCTGGGGTCGCTCGGCGCGACCCTGGGGACTCTGATGGACCTGCCTGCGTACTGGCGTCGGGAACGTGAGATCAGGAAGGCAGTCGCTGCGTTGATGGAGTTCGATGACCGGACCTTGCGGGACCTTGGGATTTCCGGCAGGTCGGACATCGAGCGGGTGGTGAGGTACTGCCGTGATTGCTGACACCATCGCCCGGAGCATGTGGCGGCCACCTTCGCGAAATCATCCAGCTTCGATCAAAATTCCTTGAGCAGCCGCGACAATTCTCGCTTCACCCCCACATTGCTGGGCGTGCAGCAGTTCGCCAGATTTATCGGGGCCGGACGAGGTGCCGGCCTTCGACGTTGCGCGATCGTGATTTGCGCACTGGTGCCGTGCTCTCTGAAGGTCTCTCCGGCACCGTCGCAGTCGCCGTCTGCCTTCGTGTCGGTCCGCAAGGATGAGCCCATCACGCCCATTCCGGCACCGCCGGCAATCAATCCGCTGAAGGTCAAGCTCGGCGAACGACTGTTCTCCGATCGCAGGCTGTCGCACGACAATTCACGCAGTTGCGCATCGTGTCACGATATCGCGACGAACGGCGCGAGCCCGAGGCAGCACGATGTCGGCCCCGACGGGGCGGCGATCGCGCTCAACACGCTCACCGTCTTCAATGCGGCGCTCAGCTTTCGCTTCGGCTGGGAAGGAAAATTACGCAACATCGAAGCCGATACCAGGGCGTCGCTGGAAAGCCCGCGCACCATGGCGAGCAGCTCGGTCGAGATCGCAGAGAAGCTCAATGCCGATCCCGACATGCGCGAGAGCTTCTTCGCGGCTTACGGCCACCGCCCGGAGCGCGGCGATGTCGTCGACGCGCTCGCGAACTTCCAGCGCACGCTGGTCACGCCGGGCGGCAAGTTCGATCGCTGGCTGGCGGGTGACGCCGCGGCGCTGTCGGAGGACGAGCTGGGCGGCTACCAATTGTTCAAATCGCTGGGCTGCGCGTCCTGCCATCAGGGCGTCAATGTCGGCGGCAATCTGTTCCAGCGCCACGGCATATTCCACCCGCTCGCATCGCCCGAGCCGAAAATTCTGCGCGTGCCGAGCCTGCGCAACGTCGCGACCACGCCGCCGTATTTCCATGACGGCAGCGCGCCGACGCTCGACGACGCGGTTCGCAAGATGGCCTTTGCCCAATTGAACGCCACGTTGACGGAGAAGCAGGTCAAGGCGCTCGTCGCCTTTCTGAACAGTCTGACCGGCACCTATCGCGGCGCGACTGTCGGAGGCTCCCCATGAAATTTGCCCCCGCCGTGATCGGCGTAACCTGCGTGCTCGCCCTGCTGACCTGGCTGTTGTTGAACGGGCTGAACTTCAATTCGGTGCGTTACGACCGTCAGCTCCAGGCGCTTGGCGACTTCACCCGGTTCGAACGCGCGATGACCAGGGAAGTGCTGACTGCGCGCGTCGGCCTGTCGCGCAACTATGACAAGCTGGTGCAGATGACCGATGCCTATGACGACGCCCTGACGCGGCTGCGCGAAACGCCGGGTCTCAACGCCGAAGAGACCAGGGCCATCGATGTGCTGTCGGCACGCGCCCTCCGGCAGGAGGACCTGGTCGAACGGTTCAAGAGCCGCAACGCGCTGCTCCAGAACTCCTTTGCCTATTTCGGTCTGTTCAGCGACAAGCTGGCCGAGTCGGATCAGCGGGCGCTGGTCACGGCCGCCTCCGCATTGGCGGCAGCGATGCTGCGCCTGACGCTCGATACGTCGGACGTCGTGGCGCGTCAGGTCCAGGGTCGATTGGAAGAGCTGGCGCTCGTGCAAACGCCGCCGCAGGACATGGATTCGGTCCGCGCGTTGTTGATGCACGGGGAGATGCTGCATGACCTTCTGCCCGACATCGACACGATCGTGAAGACGCTCGTCGCCGAAGCGAACAACCGCGAGCAGGATGCCGTATTGGCATTGATCACCAGGCGTCAGCTCGCCTCGCGGGCGTCGGCGCGCCGGGTGCGCCTGTTGCAGTTCATGACGTCGCTGTTGCTGCTCTGCGGTGTGGTCTATTTCGGATTGCTATTGCACCGGCGCGCGGTCACGCTGCGCCGCCGTGCGGCGTTCGAGCACGTCATGGCCGGCATCTCGATGCGGTTCATCGATTCGAGCCGCGAGAGGATCACCGCTGACGTCGAGACCGCGCTGCAACAGCTCGCCGGATGCATCGGTGCGGATCGCGCCTATTTCGTCGGCGCGACCGGGACGACGACAAGCACCTATCGGTGGTCCCGCGACGGGATCGCATTCGAGCCGGGTTGGCCGGATCGCGCGCTGAGCCTCGCGCCACGCTTCGACGGCGGCGAAGGCGGTATCGTTTATATTCCCAAGGTCAAGGCCGCCCATCCCGACGACACGATGAACCTGCTCGAGGACGCCGGCGTCGGCGGCTGGCTGTGCGTGACGGCGGTCCGGGGACATCGCGATGAAATCCTCGGCTTCGATACCGTGCCGGCCGGGGCGCTCGCATACTGGTCCGAAGTCTCGTTGTTTCGCATGGCGTTCGACGCCATCGGCAACGCGATCCGCCGGGTGCGGCTCGAAGGCGAGAAGGAGCGCTTGCAGGCGAGCCTGCAACAGGCACGCCGCATGGAAACCCTCGGCACCTTTGCCAGCGGTATCGCCCACAACTTCAACAATATCGTCGGTGCGATCCTGGGCTATGCCGAGATCGCCGAAGCGCGAATCCGGTCGGGAGGCCGGCCGGCCGGCAGCCTTGCGGAGATCCGCCGTGCCGGCGAGCGGGCGCGAGAACTGGTCGAACAGATTCTCGGCTTCGGCCGCCGCGGCGAGGGCAGGCGGGAGCGTGTCTGCGTCAGGACCCTGATCGACGAGACCAGATCGCTGCTGGCAGCTTCGTTGCCTTCGCACGTCCAGTTCGAGGTGAACGAGTCGGCCGAAGAGGCCACCGTGATGGGCGAGCCCGCCCAGTTGCAGCAGGTGATCCTGAATCTTTGCAACAATGCGGCACAGGCGATGATGGAGCCGGGTTGCATCGAACTCGGCATCAAGGTGCGCGATCTTCAACAGCCATTGTCGATCGGACGCAGTGAGGTCGGCCCCGGCCGCTTCACCGTGATTTCCGTCACCGATCCGGGACCGGGAATGGACGAGGCGACGCTGGAACGTATCTTCGAGCCCTTCTTCACGACGCGCCCGGACGGCAACGGCATCGGGCTCGCAACCGTTCGCGAGATCGCGGAGCAATATGGCGGCGCCGTCGCCGTGCAGAGCGAGCCCGATGCGGGCACGCGCTTCGACGTCTGGCTGCCATCCGGCGACCCCGACGAGGTGGTGCCGGTTCAGCACAGCCCCGATCTTGCGTTCCGTGGCGCGGGCGAGACGGTGCTGGTGCTCGACACCGACCGCCGTCGCCTGTTGCGCCATGAGGAAATCCTCGCGGCGCTGGGGTATGAGCCGGTCGGGTTCACCAGGCTGGCGGAGGCGATTACTGCCTGCCGCGCCGCGCAAACACGTTTCGATGCGGCGCTGGTGTGTCACATGCCCGGAGGCTCCTCGATCGAGCTGGCGGCGGCATTGCACGCGGCGGCGCCGGCCTTGCCGATGATTCTGGCGAGCCCCTCGACGCGCGAGCTGGCGGTGCCGTCGCTGGAGACGTCAGGGATCACCGAGCTCGTTCATCACCCGCTGATATCGGCGGAGCTCGCCGGCGTCCTGGCGCGGAGCGTCGCCTCGTCGGCCGCGCGACGACGCGTAAGGCGAGCCGCCGCGGCGCGGTAGAGCGTTTTCGAGCGAAGCGGATACCGGCTTCGCGCGAAGAAAGCGCGTCAAAACAGGAATCCAGAGCTGGCGCACGACAATCGGCGATCGCGGTTGCAATGGTAACGCGATGTCGCCGCGGGCGAAATGGTCGAGTAGCCGGGACCTCCTATCCATCGTGTGCGCATCGTCGCAACGTCACCGCGATAGGAGAATGATGATGTCAATCAGACTTGGCGTGACCGTCGTCGCAGCTACGTTTCTGTTCGGATCGGTTTCCAGCCTCAGGGCTGCCGGAGGCGCAAGCGCGCCTGTGACCATGTCCTCGCCTGGCAGTGTGGACGCAATGAAGTTCGCGGACCTGTCCCGGCAGGCTCCCATCGGTCACCGGCAGCCACGACGCAGCGACGTGCCCGGGTCGACGCAAGCCTCGCCCCAAGACGCGGAGCTGCAGCGGCTCGACAGGGAGATCGACCGCCGGCTGATCATCTGCCGTGGCTGCTGATGGCCGGCCGAGGTCATGGATCGCGCGCGCCGCAAGGCGCGCGTTCGCCATCTCCTATCCCTCGTATTGATCCGGCCCCATCGCCCAGAGCGACTGATCGTGGCCGAATGCGTAATTGCGGTTGTTGATCGCCGGATTTGCCCGGACGCGATACATAAATTTTGAAGTTATATCAAATGGTTGTGGAACTGCTGCGTGCTGGATGGGCCTCGTGCCTGCGAGATACTCAGAAGTGATTGACGCAGACTACCTACGGTCGCACAATCTCCCTTTCACTTGCTTTCCAGGTGCATGCAGCGAGATTTCAGATGCGCCGAGTCTATATTATTTCCGATCTTCATTTGGGAGGCACGTATCCAGTGCCGCCGGAGCAAGGGAAGCGCGGCTTCCGCTTGTGTACCCGCGCCGATCAGATCGTTCGCTTCGTCGAGGGCTTGGCGCAGGAGATTGCCGAGAAGGGCCCGAGCGAACTCGTTCTGAACGGCGATACGGTCGATTTTCTCGCCGAGCTCGATGGAGAGCAGGCCGACACCTGGTCGCCCTTCACTGCTGATCCTGGTCAGGCAGTCAGCAAATTCAAGGCCATCGTGAACCGGGACCCGGGCGTGTTCGCGGCGCTCAACCGGTTTCTGGATGCGGGAGGTCGGCTGACCATTCTCCTCGGTAACCACGACATCGAGCTGAGCCTCCCTCCTGTGCGCGCCGAACTGCGCAGAGCACTGGGCGTCAAGTCCGGGCACGATTTCGAATTCATCCCGGATGGCGAAGCCTACATCGTTGGCGACGCGCTGATCGAGCACGGCAATCGATACGACGCGTGGAATCAGATCGACCTCGACGCGTTACGCCGGGTTCGGTCCCTGATGTCGCGTCGGCAGGAAGTGCCCAAGCAATACCAGTTCGTCCCTCCGCCCGGGAGCCAGATGGTCACGTCGGTCATCAACAAGATCAAACGAGATTATGCGTTCGTGGACCTGCTCAAGCCGGAAGACTCTGCGGTGGTGCCGATCCTGCTTGCGCTCGAACCGAGTTATCGACAACGCTTCGGCGAGTTAGCGCGCTTTTGGTATTGGACTCGGAGTCATGGGCTCGAAGGCCCCATTCTGCCGAAATTCGGCGGCGACATCAAAGCGGATGTCGCAGCGAGCAAGAAGCCATTCGGCCAGGACATCCGGGCCAAGGCGGCGCCCGGTACTGGCTCGGCGCAATCGATACTTGCCGGCCTGGACAATGACGCCGCGCTGAAGGTCGCGATCGCGGAATCGCTCGGCAGCGAGGGAACGGATTTTCTCCGCCAGCTTGACAACGATTCCAAGGCAAAACGACCGGAAATGGGAACGGATGTCAGCGCAAGTGAAAACCTCAACACCGCGCTGGGATTGTTCAAGCTCGCTTTCGGCTCGAGCGCCGCTGAGAAACGCATGCGGGCGCTGCTTACTGCGATACGAGGGCTGCAGAAGGAAGACAGCTTCGATGAAACCAAGGAGACGGCCAAGGAATATTTGAACGCTGCGAGCGATCTTGTGAAAGGTGGCTTTCGCCATGTGGTGTTCGGCCATACCCATCAGGCGAAGCGTGTCAGCCTCGGCGATGGACGCTGGTACTTCAATTCGGGCACATGGGCGGACGTGCTGCGCTTTCCGAACGAGATTTTGACTCTGCCGGAGTCCGACGCACTTAGCCGGCTGGATGGCTTTGTTCAAAAATTGAAGGCCGGAGACTTCTCGGACTGGACGCTGTTTCGGCCGACCTATGTTCGGCTCGATGTCGACGATAACGGCAAGGTTGCAGAAGCGAATTTGTGCGTAGCGCCGATTTCATAGACGATTGGGATACGAAATTTTTCGATGTGCGGCACATGGTGAGCATGCATTGCGGGAAGGCGCATGGATGAGAGCACGCGGGCGGTGATCGCCGAAGTTACCGCGACGAGTCCGGTGGGCCCGGTCCGTGGAACGGGCTTTCTCGTCGCTCATGACCTTGTGGCGACGGCTCTGCACAACGTCGCTGATCGTGACCCGGAAGATCCGGTATTCTTTCAGAACATTAATCTGCAGTTCCCCGGCCACGCGACCGCGGCTACGCCGGTCAAGTGGAATCGGACTGCTGACTGCATGCTGCTGCGCTGCACGGATCCGCCGCCCTCGGCAGCAAATACGCCGCTGGCGCTACGCGCGCTGCATCGTTCCGGCGGAGAGTGGGAGACCTATGGCTACGCAAACATGCAGCCAGCGGATGGACTTACCGTCAGCGGTGACGTGACCAATCATGCTGGCGAACTTTTCGGCGGGCCGGCGATTCAACTCTACAGCAAACAACTGGCCGGCGGGATCGGTGGCGACGCTCGAGGATTGTCCGGCGGCCCGGTGCTGATGCGGGACGTTGTCGTTGGCCTGATGCGATTTGCGTTGGGCGACGAAGATCACACCATCGGCGGCGTCGTCTATGCCTGTCCGGCGAAGTTCTTCGCCGATCTCGATCCGGTGCTGTCGGTTCAGGAGATGCCGACAGTGCAGACGGTTCTCCTGGACGATCAGGTGAGGGAGCTCGTACCCATTTATGTAAAGGAATTCTCCGCTGGGGATAATGCGCTCGGAACGATCGTAAAATACTCACTGGGTCTCGATCTGGACCAGGTTACCAATCCGGATCAGCAGTTCGAGACCATCGTTACATATCTTTTGACATGGGCCAATCAGCAGGGAGCCGGCCCAATGGAAGCGCTTCTGAATGCGACCCTGAGATCGCGCCCGGCGAACAACGACTTGCGAGAGCTTTGCAGGAAGTACGCTCCCGACGTGCTGAACCCCATTGATATCGGCGGGTTGATTTTCAAGGCTATACGAGCGCTTGAGCTGCTATCGGCCCTGGTCCGGACGAGTGCCCCGGCGAACGCCATCGCGAACAGCTATCGTGGCGACGTGCAGATCATACTGCAGCAAGTTCATGTCGTCGAACAATACAAGGCGCTTCATGGCATTCTGCACAATTTGCAGTTCAAGCTCGAGGCGATCGACCTGGCTCTCCGCTTACCTGCGACCGATGTCAGGGCCAATGCGTCGCTGGAGCGTTTTGCGGAAGAGATTCGCGATTATGCCCAGGATGCCGAGGAGAGAATTCGCGGACTTGATACCGAACAGGTGGAGATGGGCTGGATCAACGCGCTCAAGGCGCGTAGCGAAGAAATGCTCGAAGTCGCGGATCCGGCCGCAAGCATGGACGACCGCGGTCAGGTCTACACAACGTTGCGATCGGTGGTAACCACGGCGGCTCCGCAGATCAACCGCTCCTTGGCAGAAGCGGCCGGAAAGCTGGGCCTCCTTGGCCTGACAAGCATGATCGATGAAGTGGTCTGTGTAGAAAATCCGAATCCCGCGGAGTCGCAGGATCTGATGAACGGTGCTGCGGCGATCGGAGCAGTTCGCATCTGCGTTGCGGGTCTGATCAAGGAGCACTTCGCATGGCAGGCCGTCAGCACAGAAGTCGAAGGCGCGAAGAATTCAATCCGACATCAGCCGCAAGGAAAAATCTTTCAATGGCCTCTGTTCGAAAAGCGGCTGCGCGCGCTGTGTGGCATGTATCCAGAAGAACTCTGGTCGAAGAGACTGTTGGATCGTCTGGATAAGTGGATCGGAGCAACGCCAAACGCGCAGCCGGATGCGACCGAACGAGAGCAAGGTAAGATCGCATTGCATACCTTTTCCGGCTCTTGCGACGACCGGTTCTATAGACTCGATGAGTCGGTCAAAGCGATGTCGGAGAAGATCGTTCAATTGGCGCCGTCGCTCAACCGCCTGCTCGGAGCATTGACGCCATGACGGCCACCAACCAGCATCAAGAACCGTATCTCTCGATGGACGCGCTGCGGCGAGCCCACGAGTACCTGTTTGACAACTTGCCGATAAGCGAACGCACCGGCTCGCTTACAGAGGCCGGCTTGAGGCAAATCGAGGAGTTCATCTCCCGCGCGATCGCAACTGGTGTCGTGCTCGATACCTTGGCCAACCGAAGGGAAGCCCAGGGATTGGTCGACTACTGGGTTGCCAGCGCTTTCACCAAGGTGCAGCCCAGCAGTTTTGCGCAAGGGCCTGAATCCAAAAATGTCGATTCGTCGGTAGTCAACTCGCAGCGAGATCCGGCATATCAGGATCGGCCAGACAACCAGCTCGAACCTTTCGATCCGGCCGTGGTCGACGCCGCCGCTGAACGGGGAGATATTTTCATTCGAGGTCTTTCCGCAAAGCAGACGGACCTCGTGCGGCGCGTCTTGCTTGGCGTGCTCCGCTTTCCGGAACACGATCAGGAGATAAGCTTAAGGCCGGCGCGCCGCGAAGAGTTGAATAAATTCGGCAAGACGGGTCAGGTCGACGAACTGCTCGACGGTCTGAAAAATGCCGGCATTCTCGTCGGAAGACCAACGAGGGAGGGTGAGGAGCTCTCGCTTCATTATCTGGCCTTGTCGCGCCGATGGGGCTGGCTAACCAAGGAGATCGCTAAGCGCAAGAACCTGAGTGATTTGGCCTTGAGTTGGATCGGCAGCAACCGTTCAACCGGAGCCTTGCTTGACTGGCGTCTTATCCGCCGGTTCCGTGAATACGGCAATCTCAAGCAATGGGAAACGGACTTCATCAATGCAAGCAGCCGGTGGAACATCATAAAGGCGAGTGTGGCGTTGGCGGTTGCAATCGTCATCGGCGTGATCGCTCTGGCCAGCTCGTCTGCTTATGAAAAACTGTACGTCCCGATCAAAGTTTCGTCGGTCGTTCAGGAAATCGAGGACAAGAGCACTCCGGATGCAAGGAAAGCCGACGACATACGATGGCTGGCCACCTATCACCAGAAATTGGAAGTACAAGGCCTCAAGCTCGCGGAGCCGGCAAACAAGGATCTGCACGGAATCGCGGCGGCGGGCGCTCAATTCAGGGAATCGAAACTGAGAAATGTGGTTTTCGAAGGAGCCACGCTGTCCTCGGCTTCATTCAATGGTGCCGTCCTCGAGAATGTCAATTTCAGGAACGCCAAACTTTACCAGGCCAATTTCGATGGCGTCTCCCTGTGTAAACAAGCAGATTTTTCCGGCGCCGACATCACGGGCGCATCATTCAAGCGCATGAAGTTTTGGGACGACAATATTCCAATCTTCGCCGATGCGCCCTGGTGGCAAGCCAAAGGATGGGGCTTCGATGAAATCGACCTTCTGGAAAAAAAGTATCCTCGGAAGGACATCAGTCAAAACGAGAGATTCAAGTCCGATTTGGCTAAGAATACTTTCGCTCGGAATGTCTATGAGAAGATGGGCCTCGGTGAGGAAGACAAATCGGAGCGGCTAGCTTATCTCAACAACGAGAGGGCATGGATCTTGGCCACCTATGGACTGATAGGCGACGGAGAAGCCGAAGCGGCAGCCACCGCCGCAATGGATCATTATGCGCGGGCCAAAGACGAACCTTATCTGAAGAGACGCGGCGCCGGTACGGCCGATACTCTCGCCTACATTCTTATGCAGAAGCCGGCGAAAGACGACGCGGAAGAGAAGAGCAATTTCACAAGGGCGGTCGCCCTGCTGAAATCTGCTGCCGAAACACTCGACGAGTCCGAAGTGATTTTCCGATATGCGGTGGCTTTGCACGTCCTGGGGCAGGACGAAGAAGCGATGGTGCAATTGCAAAAAGCCCTTCCAGAGAAAGAATACCAGCCGACCCACGAGTTGCTTCTTCTCAAAAAGCACTTCACGGGCGCTTTCAAGAAAGAGGTGATGAATTCGACGGCAACGATCAACCGAACGACTGCAGGTCTGGCCGAGCGCTGTGCGACGCTCAACTCCCCCAACTAGACCGGACTTCGATTGTCGACCTGCCGATAGCGGAGGAATGCGCGCTCCCCTCATCTTGAAGGGCGTGGCGGCCGGCCGACGGCGACGTGAGAATCCCGTCTACTGGCCCGAAAGCCCAGCAAAGAGCGCCTCTTGCAGGCAAGTTTGCGATCTGCCAGCCGAATAGAGGGTGGGCTGAGTTTGCACGCACGGCGTACCTGTTGTACCATGCTACTTTAAGACGTCGCCCGCGAGGGAGTTTCAAATGACCCGGATTTTAGTCCTACGAATTGCACTGGTGGCGATGCTCGGATTGGGCGTGGGAGCAACCTTCGTGGCTATGCCAGCCGCCGCCAACTGTGGTTCTTGCCGCTGACGGTTGTTGTTGGGCCCCGTTCCGGTGTGCCAGTGATGCGGGCGGCGCGCGATCATGCGCCGCGACAAGTACCTACGGGTTCGCAGGTTGTCACCGAACACCGTTCGTGGGAAATGCCCGGAAGCTGGCGCGCCCCAAGGATGCAGTCACAGCGGCGGTGCCGTCGCCGAGCGCAATCCTTGCCGCTCCCTATCCCTCATATTGATCCGGCCCCATCGCCCAGAGCGACTGATCGTGGCCGAATGCGTAATTGCGGTTGTTGATCGCCGGATTGCGATTGACCATCGGCCGCATGAACATCGGATGGGTCGCGCTGCGGACCTCGTGCTCGACCGTGAAGAGATGCCTGCCGCTGTCGAGATCGACGATGTCGCAGAAGCGGTACTGGTATTGATTGTCCTCGCGCGAGATCAGGTCGCGCGCCAGCAGTTTGCGGTAAGGGCCGGAGAAGTCGGTGATGTACATCTGCACGTGGTGGCCGTCGTAGTCGCCCTGGGGCCGATCGGTCTCGCGGAACAACAGATGCTGGTCGCGGCCGGTTTTCACGGCGGCGACTTGGCCGTCGCCGTTTCGCAAGCTTGCGGGCATGCCCATGATCTCGGGGTAGAAGGCGCAAATCGCCTTCGTGGTGCCTTCCGGCACGTCGAACTCGACATAGGGAATCCCGAGCGCGATGCGCCCGAAGCGCGCGGCGTCCGGCTCGTAGCAGCGCAGTCGGTTGCCCCACGGACAGGTCGCCTCGACATGATCGTTGTGCTCGGCGAATGCGAACGCCGTGCCCTCGAGCTTCTTCGCGACTGACGCGAGCCGCGCCAGCAGCGCCTCACGGCCCTCGATGACCAGTCCGACATGGCCGCGCAGCACCTGCGGCCTGCCGCTCGGCAGGTGAAACTGGCTCCGTCCGGCATTGATCCACATGTTGGTGTCGGACACCATCAGGTAGGGATCGCGGGTCAGTCCAAGCCCGGTCACGTAGAACAGCGTGGCGAGGCGCTGGTCCGGGACCTGGATGTTGACGTGCTCGAAATGGATCGCGTTGCCGAGATCTTCTGCGGATCGATCGAATTGTTGCGGCATGGATGTGCTCTGGCTGGGGGGACTGAGAGTTCGATACTAGAGCAGAATTTCCGCCAGCCGAAACAGTCAGGCGATCACATCTTGGGGGCAGGGGCATGATGTCCTCTGCCGCCTTGCCGTGGCAGCCAGTCCCTGTAATCTGGCGAGAACATATGAATATGGGAAGGGATCGATGGGAGGAGTTTTGGAGGGCGTGCGCGTCCTCGATTTCGGGCGCTATATCGCAGGGCCCTATTGCGCGACCTTGCTGGCCGAATTCGGCGCCGAGGTCATCCGCGTGGAAAAGCGCGACGGCAGCGAGGACCGCTTCGTGGCGCCGGTCGGCGAGGGCGGCGAAGGCGCGCTGTTTCTTCAGGTCAACCGCAACAAGAAGTGCATCACGCTCGATCCGATGAAGCCGGAAGGGCAGGAGGTGATGCGCCGCCTGATCGCGACCGCGGACGTCGTCGTCGCCAATCTGCCGCCGCAGACCCTGCGCGCGATGAAGCTCGACTACGACTCCTTGAAGGCGATCAAGCCCGACATCATCCTGACGACCGCCACCGCGTTCGGCGGGCCGGGGCCCTGGTCCGACCGCGTCGGCTTCGACGGTGTCGGCCAAGTCATGTCGGGCTCGGTGTACATGACCGGTGCCGGCGACCCGCCATATCGGGCCGCGGTGAACTGGGTCGATTTCGGCACGGCGCTGCATTGCGCGTTCGGGACGCTCGCAGCCCTGATCGAGCGCGGCAAATCCGGACGCGGGCAGATCGTCGAGGGCGCGCTGCTCGCCACCGCGCTGTCCTTCACCAATGCCACGCTGATCGAGCAGGCGGTCATCAACGTCAACCGTGTTCCGACCGGCAATCTCGGCCAGACCGCAGCGCCGGCCGACATCTACCGCACAAAGGACGGCTGGGTGCTGTGCCAGGTCACGGGGCATCCGCTGTTCAAGCGCTGGGCAAAGCTGATGGGTGAGGAGGATCAGTGGCTGAACGATCCGCGCTTTGCCGACGACATTAGCCGCGGCAACAACGGCCCCGTCATCAGCGCGCGGATGGCGCGCTGGTGCGCCGAGCGCACCACGCAGGAGGCTGTCGACACTCTGGGCAAGGCCATGATTCCGACCGGGCCTGTCCTCAGCCCGCAACAGGCGCTGGACCATCCGCATATTCGCGCCGCCGGCTTCTTGCAGGAGGTCGAATATCCCGGCCTGCCGAAACGCGCACCCATCGCCCGCGCCGCCGTCCGGCTGTCGGAAACGCCGGGCGAGATCGCATCGCGTCCGCCGACGCTCGGCGAGCACACCGACCTCGTCCTGACGGAGCTTGGCTACGACGTGGCTGCAATCGCGACGCTTCGGGAGGGCGGGATCGTCTAGGAAGCGCGCGCGCCTTACGCCAGGAGATTTTCATTGAGGACTCCGGTGGTCGTCAATACCATGGCAAGGTATTGATCGATCAGGCGTTCGACCGACGTGGCGGGGATGGTGGCAGGTTCAAAGAGAGCGCGTGGAGGCAGCGGCCGCGTCAAGCTCGAGGAGGTCGCCCGCAAGGCCAATGTCTCGACCGCGACCGTCTCGCGCGCCTTCAACGAACCCGACAAGGTCTCCGAAGAGGTCAGGCAGCGGGTCAAGGACGCCGCACGCGCGCTGAACTGGATTCCCAATGCTGCCGGACGGGCGCTGGCCTCGCGCCGGACGCATATTGCCGGCGCCATCATCCCGACCCTGGACGACGAAATCTTCGCCCACCAGATCGGCGGCATGCAGACCGTCTTCAGCGAACGCGGCTTCACGCTGTTCCTGGGCTGCTCGAACTATGATCCGGACGAGGGCTTGCGGCAGGCCGAAGCGATGCTTGCGCGCGGTGTGGAAGCAATTGCCGTGGTCGGTGAAAATCATCCCCCCGAGCTTTTTGACGCGCTCAACTCGCGCGGCATTCCCTATGTCGTGACATACTCCTACAACAAGCTGTCACCGCATCCGTGCATCGGCTTTGACAATCGCGCCGCGTTCAGCCGCATGACGGAGCATCTGCTGTCGCTCGGCCATCGCCGGTTTGCCGCCATCTTCCAGCCGGACACCAACAACGACCGCGTCAAGGACAGGCTTCGCGGCGTCAGCGAAGCGCTCGCGGCCGCGGGTTTGGAAATAGCGGCACAGGATCTGATGATGGGTCCCTCGACACTGGAGTTCGGCGCGGCCAGCTTTGCCGGATTGATGACGCAAGCCGTCGACGTTCGGCCGACCGCGATCGTCTGCGGCAACGACAATCTGGCGCTCGGTGCGTTGATGGCTGCGCGGGAATGCGGCCTGGACGCGCCCGGGGATTTTTCGATCACCGGCTTCGATGATCTTGCGATTTCATCGCGCTTTTCTCCGGGGCTTACGACGATGAAGGTCGACAATCAGGAGATCGGCGTCCTCGCGGCCAACGAGCTTCTCGCCGTGATCGCGGGCCGGCAAGCGCAGGCGCAGTCCCGCGAAGTCGTGCCTGTTCTGAAAATCCGCGACAGCGCAGGTCACGCCAGGGGCGCCTGATCCCGCAGAGAGCGGTCGTCTCTTCGATAGCGCGCCTGGTCCCGCCAGAAGGGCTGCTTCCCTCTCAAAGGGCCGCTTGACTCCTCATATGTAAGCGCTTACATAGCCGCGTTCTAAACGCCATGAGAGCAACCGGCGGGCCCCTCGCCGGATGAGACGGAGAGGAAACGACAATGCGGAATAGCGTTTTGCGGTGGGCCAGAAACTGTTCGATGGCGGTTTCGCTGCTCTTGCCGATGATGGGAACGGCGAGCCCGGCAGCCGCCGAGGAGAAGCTCGTCGTCTGGTGGAACAAGGGCTACTACAAGGCCGAGGAAGACGCGCTGCTCGCCGTCATCAAGAAGTTCGAGGCCAAGACCGGGGTCAAGGTCGAGCTGTCGCAATATGCGACGCAGGACATGATGCCGAAGCTGGTGGCGGCGCTCGATGCCGGCAGTCCGCCCGACGTGACCTATGCGGACACCTACCATTTCCAGGGCGCCGGCAAGTGGGCCTCCGAAGGCAAGCTGGTCGATCTCGGCTCCGTGCTCGCACCGATCAAGGGCGAGTTCTCTCCGCAGTCGCTCGAAACGGTCATGCTGTACAACGACAAGACCAAGGCGAAGGCCTATTACGCCTTCCCGCTGAAGCAGGCGACGCTGCATCTGCACTATTGGAAGGACATGCTGGAGGAGGGAGGTCTCAAGGAGACCGACATCCCGAAGGACTGGAAGGGCTATTGGTCGTTCTGGTGTGACAAGGCGCAACCGGCCGTGCGCAAGGCGTCCGGCAAGCGCATCTACGGCGTCGGCCATCCGATGGGCGTCGACGCTACCGACAGCTTCATCTCGTTCCTGGTGTTCATGGACGCCTACAACGTCGTGCTGGTCGACGACAATGGCAAGCTCCTGGTCGACGATCCCAAGGTGAAGGCGGGCCTCGTCGCCGCCATGACGGACTATGTCGAGTTCGCCGCGAAAGGCTGCACGCCGCAATCGGCGACGAGCTGGAAGGATCCCGACAACAACGTCGCCTTCCACAACAAGACGACGATCATGACGCACAATTCGACGGTTTCGCTTCCCGGCAAATGGCTCGACGACGCCGGCAACGAGACGCTCACCGCCGAGCAGCGCGATGAAGCCAAGAAGAACTATTATGACCGCATCCGCACCATGATCTGGCCCAACAAGCCGGATGGCACGCCGGTGCACACCCGCTCCTCCGTGGTGGTCGGCCTGATCTTCGAGCAGGCCAAGAACAAGGACCGCGCCAAGGAGTTCGTCTCGTTCCTGCTGCGCGACGAAAACCTCCAGCCCTATGTCGAAGGCGCACTCGGCCGCTGGTTCCCGGTCAAGACGGCCGCGCAGAAGTCCGCCTTCTGGGACGGCGACGTTCATCGCCGCGCCGTGCGCGACCAGTTCTTCGCCGGCGTCGGCGGCTACGAGATGAGCAAGAACTACAAGTTCACCACCCTCAACAACGAGAACGTCTGGATGAAGGCCGTGAACGCCATCGTCACCAACAAGGTGCCGGTCGACAAGGCCGTCGACGACATGATCGCGCGCATCAAGGAAGTAGCCGGCAACTGACCGCCAGCCCGAACAGCTACGCTCACGCGTCGCAAGACGCGTGAGCGGCAGGCTCCTGCCTGTCAACGATTTCAACGCCTGGGAGCCGATTTGTGACCGCAACCATCAAGGGCATCATTCCGGTGATGCTGACGCCGTTCACCGAAGCCGATGCGATCGACTATGCGGGCCTCGAAAACCTCGTCGAATGGTACATTGCCAATGGCGCGGATGCGCTGTTCGCCGTGGCCCAGTCGAGCGAGATGCAGTTTTTGAGCCTCCAGGAGCGCGTCGCGCTGGCGCGCTTCGTCGTGCGGCAGGCGGCGGGCCGGGTGCCCGTCATCGCGTCAGGCCACGTCAGTGAATCCCGCGACGATCAAGTGACCGAGCTGACCTCCATCGCCGCAACCGGCGTGGACGGACTGGTGCTGGTGACGAACCGGTTCGATCCGAAGGGGCAGGGCGGCACGGTCTTCATGAACAATCTGCGCCATCTGCTCGATGCGCTGCCCGCCGCTCTTCCGCTCGGCCTCTACGAATGTCCCGCGCCGTTCCGCCGGCTCCTGTCCGACGACGAGCTCAAGTTCTGCGCCGAGAGCGGACGTTTCGCGATCCTCAAGGACGTGTCCTGCGACCTCGAGACCGTGAAGCGTCGCGTGGCGCTGACGAAAAACTCCTCGCTCGCCATCGTCAATGCCAATGCGGCGATCGCCTTCGACGCCATCAGAAGCGGATCCGCCGGCTTCACCGGCGTGTTCACGAACTTCCATCCCGATCTCTACAAATGGCTGCTGACCGACAGCGCGCGGCATCCGGCGCTGGCGGACGATCTCTCCGTCTATCTCGCGCTCGCGGCGATGGCCGAGCCGATGGGATATCCCAAGCTGGCCAAGCTGTACCATCAGAGGCTCGGCACGTTCGCCAGCGCCCGCAGCCGGACCATCGATTTCGACATCCGTGAGCGCTTCTGGGCGCTCGATGCACTGCTCGACAAGATCATGCAGGGGCAGGCGAGCTTCCGCGCAAGGATCGCGGCCACGCGCTGATAGCCGCAATTGCCATCTCGATGATGTGCGGGCAACCGCCGCGCGAGGGCTGTCCCTCGCGCAATTGCGGGCCGACCGTGATTGCGGCCGTGCGCCTAGAGTGAGCTGCCGCCGCAGATGACGAGCTGCTGTCCGGTGATGGCCGCAGCCTCCGGCGAAAGCAGGAACGCCACTGCGTGCGCGACTTCCTCCGGGCGAATGAAGCGGCCGATCGGGGGCAGTTTCGGTGCGACATTGGCGCGGGTCGGGTCTTTCAGCATCGGCGTCTCGGTTGCGGCGGGCGCAACGACGTTGACCGTGACGCCGCGTGGCGCGAGCTCGATGGCCCAGGACCGCGCGAGCGCCACCAGCGCCGCTTTGGTCGCGGCATATTGACCGCGGCCGGCCGCGCCCGAGGCGGTGCGGCTGCCGATGAAGATGATGCGTCCTCCTTTCGGCAAGCGCGGCGCCAGCGCGTTGGCGAGACGCTCGGCGACATCGACATGCAGTCGCCACATCGCGGCGCCGTCGTCATGGTCGAGCGATCCGAGCTCGCCGACCTTGAGCATGCCGGCCGCGTGAACGAGTGCGGTCGGCGCGACGCCTGCGACGGTATTCGCGATGCCATCGACCTCTCCGAGATCGAGCGAGAGGTGATCGAAGGCCGGATGGTCGAATGGCGCGGGACGGCGGCTGATGCCGGTGACGCGCCAGCCATCGCGCAGCAGCCGTTCGACGATCGCAGCGCCGATCCCTGAGCTGGCGCCCGTGACGAGCGCGTGCGGCCTCTTGTCCATGCTCTCAGTCCCGGATGGCGCGCTTCACCCATGGCTCGGTCACGCGCACATATTTGATCGCGCGGCGATGGAAGGTGAACGCCATGTGGATCGCCCCGTCGGCGGTCTCCTTGACCGAAGGATAGGACAGTTCTCGATTGGTCTGATCGCGTGAATTGTTGGTCATGCAAAAGCCGTCACCGGTCTCGACGTTGCGTTTGCTCCACGTCCGCCCGCCGTCGGCGGAGACGGCCAGCGTCATCGGCGCCCGCGGCGCGCCCCAGAACGCGGTGCGTTCATCCGTTCTTTTGCCGTCGCCGGCGAGCACGGGCGGCAAATCGTCCTCGATCTCGTCATAGAGCGAGAGGCGGCGCCCGGTCGCATCCCTGGCGCTGGAATCGTTGAAGACCAGCGCGAGATGACCGTTGCCGAGTCGCGTGACCTGGATCGAGGAGTTGTTGTTGGGCAGCACGGTCTGGACCGGCGCCGACCAGGTGCGGCCGTGATCGGTGGACCGGCTCTGATAGATGTTGTCCGCCCAGCGGCTGCGGTAAAGGGCAATCAGCGAACCGTCGTCGAGCCGCGCGATGCACATATGCACGCAGCCGCGGCTGCCGGGGACGTCGATGTCGCGCCAGGTCGCGCCGGAATCGGACGAGATCTTCACCGCGCTGGTGTCCTCGTCGCCGTTCCATTTCCGACCCGGGGTGCTGTGGCAATAGAACACGGGCAGCAGCCAGTCGCCATTGTCGAGCACGACGATCGGCTGCCGGATGAAGGTGCCGCGGCCGCGCTGCTCGGGAAACAGCGTCTCGATCGGGCCCCAGTTCTTGCCGTTGTCGCGGGAGAGGCGGCGGCGGATCAGCGCGGTGTCCTGGTTTCCCGCCAGCTGCGCCGTCCACATCAGCCACAGCGTGCCGTCAGGTGCGGGAAACAGCACCGGGTTCTGCTCCGAACGTCCCTTGTCGTCGGACAGCTTTTCGGCCGGAGACCACTGCGTCGCGCCGCGGGGCAGGCGCGAAAAATAGACCGAGATGTCCGACATGCCCTCCTGCGTGCCGCCGAACCAGACGCAGGCCAGATCGCCGTTCGCGAGCGGCATCAGATTGGCGGCGTGGTTCTGCACGCAAGGCGAGGGAATGAAACCGTCGGACCGGTCGGGATCGCCGGCGACCGGGCGAACGACGCCGTCGGCGGCGGTCCCGATGTCGGTGGTCACGATCTCGGTATCGATGATCATGTCGAAGTCCTTTCCATCAATGCATTTGGCTGCGACGTCGTGGCGGCGGCCGGAGCGCGGCCCATCACCAGGCGCTCGACCGCCATCACCACCAGCGGTGTCGCGGCCGCGACATACATGTTGTCGATGCCGAAGGGGTTTCCGAGCATGTACCAGGCCGTCGTCGAGATCGCGGCGCCGATCAGGCCCGCGGTGGCGCCGCGGTTGCTGGCAAACAGCGGCAGATAGAATCCCATCATCGCGATGATCGTGATCGACAGGCGCAGCGCGCGCGTGAAGAACGACAGCTTGAGGATTTCCGGAATGAAGAAGACGAAGACCAGCGGCGCGATGCCGATCGCCACCGAGAACAGGCGGGTCATCTTCAGCTCCCGCTCGGGCGTCGGTTTCCAGTAGGGGACGTAGAAGTCGCGCACCACCAGCGAGGCGATCGCGAGCGCAACCGTGCAGACGCTGACGAAGATCGAGGCGACGAGCGAGGTCGTCACGAAAGCCGAGGCCAGCGGGGGCATCTTCTCCAAAAACACCGGCAGCGCGTAGAGGCTGTTCATGTCGGGATAGAGGAATTTCGCGGAGACGCCGATCAGGGCGAGCAGGAATCCGAGCGGCAGGCAGAACGCCGCCGCATAGAAGGTGGCCCTGCGCGCGTCATCGGCGCTCGGCGTCGAGGAGATCGCCTGCACGATGAATTGGGTCGAGAAGATCGCGCCGACGGTGCCGAAGGTCCAGGCGAAGATGGTCGCAAAGCCGATCTTGCCGTCCCAGCTGAAGTAATAGGCGGGCAGCTTGGCCTGGATCGGCGCGATGCCGCCGGTCAGCGACATCGCAACCGAAAATATGATCACGATACCGACGACCTTGATGGCGCTGTGCAGGATCGTCACCCAGGCGACGCCCTTCAGCCCGCCGAACACGTAGTAGAAGGTGCTGACCACGGCGATGATGCACATCGCAACAGGCATGCTGACATGCAGTGCGGTGGCGATTGCGGCCGCGCCGCTCACATAGTTGCCGACGTTCACGAGCAGCAGCGCGTAGATCATGATCACCGACACCGTGAGCATGGTCGACTTGCCGTATTTCTGCGCGATCGCCGCCGAGATGGTGTATTCGCCGGAACTGTAGAGCTTCTTCACCATCAGGAACCCGAACAGCAGGAAGCCGATCGAGGCGCCGAGCACGGCCCACCCCGCCGCTATGCCCGACTGAAACGCTTCCTGCGCCGTGCCGACGGTCGATTTGGCGCCGACGAATTCGGACATCATCAGCACGCCGACGACCACCGCCGGCATCGCGCGTGCGCCCGTCATGAACTGATCGCTGGTCCTGCTGCGCAGCCTGAACGTGAGCCAGGACGTGAAGGCGATGTAGGCGACGATCATCGCGACGATGAGCGTGCTGTCGCCATTGAGGATGGCTTGCATCGATGACGTTTCCTCTGGTGGCGCGGATGCGGTGTTGTGAGCCCGCTTGGTCCCGCTGCAGTCTGTTCGGAATGCGAACAATTGTTCTTTAATTTCATTATTCCTGCCCGCACGTCCCGCGTCAAGCGCGCGCAGCGGTGCGGTGCTGCAACGCGCCCGCTCGGGCAGTCATCGCCGCTGCATGTTCAAAGGGTTGCAGGCCAAAGAAAAAGTGTCGGCGGGACAGTCGGCGCACGGCCGACGTCATGCGCAGCGAATCCGAGGCCCTGCCGTTCCGGGGTCAGTTCGACTTCAGCGCCACCTTGGCGACCTCGGCCATCCAGCTCGAGGCGACCGGCAAAATCGCGTCGTTGAAATCGTAGCGCGGGCCGTGCAACTCGGCGCCGTCGCGCAATTCACCGTTGCCGATCCAGGCGAAGGCGCCGGGGCACTGCTTGAGGAAGAAGGCGAAATCCTCGCCGGCCATGCTCGGCGCGAGATCGCGCCGCACCTCGGTCTGCACCCTCTCCGCGGCAAGGCGCGCCAGGCCCGCCTCGGCAGGCGTGTTGACCACCACGCCGACGCCCATGACGATTTCGGGCGTGACCTTGACGCCGAAGGTCGTTGCAATGCCTGCGCAGACCTCTCCGATCCGCGCCAGGATGACGTCCTTCACCGCGTCGCGATGATACCGCAGCGTGCCGCCGATGGTGACGCGTCCCGCGATCTGGTTGCGCGCCGTGCCGCCTTCGAGCGTACACAGCGAGAGCACGGCGGTGTCGAGCGGATCGATGCTGCGCGACACGACCGATTGCAGCGCCACGATCAGGTGTCCCGCCGCCATGACGGGATCGCGGGTCAGATGCGGCATGCCGGCATGTCCGGCATGGCCGTCGATGGTGATGCTGACGCGTCCGCCGGAGGCCATCACGACGCCGTCGTGGACCGCAATGGTGCCGGCTGCGAGCCCGGGCCAGTTGTGGAAGCCGAACACCCGCGTCATCGGAAAGCGGTCGAACAGGCCGGCGCCGACCATCGCGCGCGCGCCGCCAAGTCCTTCCTCGGCCGGCTGGAAGATGAAGTCGACGGTGCCGCTCCAGCTGGTGTCGGCCACCAGCAGTGCGGCCGCGCCGAGCAGCGAGGCGGTGTGCCCGTCATGGCCGCAGGCATGCATCACGCCTGATGTCGTCGAGGCGTAGGGCAGGCCGGTGTCCTCGGTGATCGGCAGCGCGTCCATGTCGGCGCGCAGGCCGACGCGGCCCTGCGCCGCCCCTCGCGTCAGCGTCGCAACCACGCCGTGGCCGCCGATGCCCGCTTCGAAGGGAATGCCGAGCTCGGCGAGCTTGTCCTGCACGAAGGCCGAGGTGGCCTTCTCGTGGAGGCCCAGTTCCGGGTGGGCATGCAGATGCCGGCGCCACTGGGTCAGTTTCTGGTGCAGCTCGGGGGGCAAGGCGGGGATCTTTCGCAAGGAGGGCCGGCTAATGCCAGCATAGCCGAATATTGAGCCGACCCGTCAAGCGCCTGCGAATGCCTCGCGTGCAGCAACATCGTCATGGCCGGGCATAGCCGTCCGAAGGACGGCGTCGCTTCCGCTCGCCATAGCCGTCCGAAGGACGGCGTCGCTTCCGCTCGCCTATGACCCGGCCATCCACGTCTTGCTTCGGCCATGACGGATTGCCCTACGGCGAGAGCTTCGCCAGTCCTTTCCAGTCGAAGCTGATGCCATGGCCCGGCCGGTCCGGCGCCAGCGCCTTGCCGTCCGCGAGCACCAGCGGGTGCTCGATATACTTGTCCAGCCCGAAACCATGCGCTTCCAGGTACGAGCGGTTCGGGCAGGCCGCGAGCAAATGCACCGTGATGTCGTGCGCGCCGTGGCTGGTGACCGGGAGATTGAACGCCTCCGCGAGCCGCGCGATCTTCATGAACGCACTCACGCCGCCGCAATTGGTGACGTCAGGCTCGGGATAGGACACCGCGCCGGCGACGATGTAGTTCTTGAACTCCCACAGCGAGCGCAAATTCTCGCCGGCCGCGATCGGCACGCCGCCGGCCTGCATGATGCGGGCATGGCCCGCGACGTCGTCGGGGATAACAGGCTCCTCGAGCCAGGTGAGGTCGTAGGGGACGAAGGCGCGGGCGGCGCGGATCGCGTCCTCCACCGTCCATTTCATGTTGGCGTCCGCCATCAGCGGAAAGCCGTCGCCGAGATGTTTGCGCATGGCCGCGACGCGCGCGACGTCGGATTTGAGATCGGGCCGGCCGACCTTCATCTTGATAGCGCGAAAGCCCTTGGCGAGATTGCCGTCGGTCTGGGCGAGCAGCGCCTCGACGGAGAGATCGAGGTCGATGCCACCGGCATAGCAGGGCACGTGCGCATCGAAGCCGCCGAGCAGGCGGAACAGCGGCAATTTCGCGCGCCGCGCCTTCAGGTCCCACAACGCGATGTCGAGCGCGGACAGCGCCAGTACCGCCGGTCCGCCGCGCCCGCCATAATGCAAGCCCCACCAGACGTGATGCCAGATCGCCTCGGTGTCGTCGGCCTCGCGTCCTTCGACCAGCGGCGGGATCTCGCGTTTGAGGATGTCCGCAGTCGCCCCGCCATTGCGCCCGACCGTGTAGGTGTAGCCGACGCCTTCCGCGCCGTCGGCATCGCGGATGCGGCAGGTGATCAGCTCGAACGCCGCGATCTCGCCATGCGTTGAGTCGGACAGCGTGACGGGGAGGGGGATCCGGTAGAACCCGGTCTCGATATTTGCGATGTGTGCCATGTATTCTCCCTGCTTTTTCTTGCAGGCTAGGCCGGCCGCGCGGTGCGGGCAATCCGCCTCGAGCGGGAGGCAGGTCTGCCGCCGTATCGGCCGGGTGCGTCGTCGCGACGCGGTTCGCCGAGCGGCAGTTCGTAGGGTGGGCAAAGGAGCGCAGCGACGTGCCCACCATCGCGCGACAAACGGACACTGGTGGGCACGCTTCGCTTTGCCCACCCTACGAGACCGGCTCCAGGTCTGGATCATCGATCCGGCGCGGGTGATCCCGCTCAGCGCTTGGTGGCGTAATAATTGATGCTGATCGAGGCCCGGTGCGGCGACGTTCGCCACACCGACATCTCAAGCGTGTCGCCGCTGCCGGTACCGACATGCCAGCTCGCCAGACGATGATTGTCGTCGTTGGACGGCTTGTCGGTCCGCTCACGGGCCTTCAATGATGTTTCGATCAGCCCGGGCAGCGCGTCGGCCGAGACGCCGACGGCCGACACCGTGCAGGTCACGCTCGGACCATCGTCGGGACCTGCGAAATAGGCCGTCATGCTCCCGAGACTCTTGCCCCGCCTGATCAGCTTGGCCGAGTAGAGAACGTCGATTTTTGCTCCACGCTCCATCTCGGCCGTGATCGGGCCGCCGTCACTGACAAAGCCCAGACCCGATGCGATGCGCTCGACCTGGCCGGGCCTGGCCGGCTTGGGCGCACAGATCTTTGCGAAGAGATCGACCAGCAAGGCGCTGCTGTCCTCCTCCGCGCCGGCCGCGTCCGCAAGCGCCACTAGCGCAAATCCCGCGAGCGCGAACCGGACCACGCGCCTTACCGCATCGTCGCGAGCTGCACGGCCAGCGCGCAGGCGCGGTCGTATTCGTCGAGGTTGATCCACTCGTCGATCGTGTGCGCCTCGTTCTGGCCGGCACCGAAGGTCATGGTGGGAACGCCGTGGCGGACCATCCAGTTGGCATCGAGGCCGCCATTGGCGGTGCGGACGTTCGGGGTGCCGCCGACCGCGGACACCGCCTCGACCGCGCGTTTGACGACGGGGAGATTGTCCTTCATGCGGAACGGAAAATAGTCGGTCTCGGCCTTGAACTTGACCTTGCCGGACTTGCCCTGCGCGTTCGTCACCTTCTTGGCGGCCTTCTCGAACGCGGCCTTGTAGGCCTTGGTGATCTCCTTGAAGAACTTTCCGTCGTGGCTGCGGCTCTCGCCGCGCACATGGACGTAGTCGGTGACGACGTTGGTGGCATCGCCCGCCGGGCGGCCCTCGCCGCCGGTGACGGGGCCGACATTGCTGGTGCCTTGGCTCTTGCCCTTCACGACCTTGCCGAACCAGCCGCTGGACTTCACGTCTGCAAGCGCGAGCGCCATGATCATGGTCGAGGAGATGCCGCGCTCCGGTGCAACGCCGGCATGCGAGGCGCGGCCGAAGATCTCGACATTCCAGCGGTCCGCGCCGACGGCGCCGATGATGACGTTGGAGGCCGAGCCGCCGTCATAGTTGAAGGCCATCGCCGGCGAGCCGAGCTCGTCCAGCTTGACGTGGCGCGCGCCGTAGAGCCCGCTCTCCTCGCGCACGCAGAACAGCAGCGTGATCGGGGGATGATCGAGCTTCTGCTTGGCGAGCTCGGCGGCCAGCGTCACCAGCACGCCGCAGCCGCAGCGGTTGTCGCCGCCGAGCGCGGTCTTGGCCTCGTTGACGATCTTGCGGCCGGATTTCTTCGGCTTGGCGCCGGCACACAGCGGCACGGTGTCCATGTGGGTCATGAACATGATGCGCGGCTGGTTGTGCAGCGCGCCGCGGCCGGGCAGGTCGACGATGAGGTTACCGGTCTCGGTCGGCACGGGAATGCGGGTGTTGGCGTCGTCGAGCCGGATCGCCTTCGCCGGCACGCCGCTCGCCTTCAGCGCGGCCGTGAGCTCACGTCCGATCGCCGCCTCCTGTCCGGTGACGCCCTCGACGGAGAGGAAGCGCATGAGGCGGTCGGTGGCGGCTTTGGTGTCGACAGGCATGAGATGGTCCTTTGATGCACGGTACGCGTCAGCATCCTTCGCTGCGCCGTGTTTCGCAAGGCCTCTCGGACAGTTCGGTGAGTTTTAGGGCGGGGCGGGGACCACCGCATCAAAGCCACGGCGGTTGTTGGCGGCGGCGCGCCGAACACGACGCGCCGCCGACGATTTCGGCACAAAAATCAGTATCGCGCGACGAGCGGGGCGACAGCGGTATTGAATCGCCAATTCACGCCGAGCATGACGGTTTGCATGTTCTGCCGGACGCTAGCCGGGAAGAAGGGAGTGCCGGCACATCCGGGACTGCTGGTGCAGTTCAGGGTGTAGCCGTTCGTACCAAAGTCGAAATAATTGTATTCGGCCTTCAACGACAGGTTTGGCAGCAGCGCATATTCGAGGCCGGCGCCGACGACGAATCCCGTCACATCGCGCGACCCCTTGAAATCAACCGAGAAGGCGGCGAAATCGGTCTGCGTCATCTGATAATTGAAGTGGGCGAAGGCGGCGCCGCCCTTGGCGTAAAACAGCACGCGATCGAAGGCGTAGCCGATGCGGCCGGTCGCGGTGGCGACGCGATCGAGCTGGGTCGTCAGCAGGAAGCCGGCGGCGCCGCCCGGAATCAGTGTCGTGCTGGTGTCCTTCATGTCGGCCCAATCGAACTGGCCTTCGAGGCCGACCACGAGGGAGCCGACCTGATAGTCGCAGCCGCCCTGCACACCGGCGAGCCAGCCGCTGTTATGATTGGCGGTGAATGCTTGCCCGACGATGGGCTGCTGCTCGTTGACCCCGCGGCCACCGCCGCCATTGCCGCCGACATAGCAACCGGTCCAGGAGAAGGCCGGGGCCGCAGGCGCCGCCTTGTACGGCATCGACACGTCCGCCGCCATGGCCGAGGTCAACGTCGAAACGGCCAGCGCAATGGCGCTGAAAAGGGTTTTGGTGGTCATGCGAGGATCTTCCTTCAACTAACGGCAATGGCGCCTGAGGCGCATCGTGCGTGTCGGCATCGCACAGGCCAGCGACTTCATCTGGTGAGTTGTCCGACTTCGCGATCCGGTCACAATATCCGGCGAGTCACGCGGCGGCTGTAACCACCGGGTCACAGTGGAAATAACGGCCACTGCAGGTTGCGACTTTTCACAGAGGCTGGCGCGACAGGAAGAATCGGGAGCATCCCCTGCGCCACGCTGTTGTGCGAGGCTGCTTCACGCAGTCCGCGTATAGGCCAGGAAGATCAGCGCGCCCAGAAGAAGCGCCGCCGCCATGAACAGCAGCACCGCCGGCAGCCCCGCGAATGCCGCCACCGCGCCCGTCATCGACTGCATCAGCGCCGCGCCGAGGAAGAAGGCGAGGTTGATCGCCGCGAGCGCCTTGCCCGCGGTTTGCGCATCGACCAGCTGCCGCGACATGCCGAACAGCAGCGGCTGGGCGGAGGTCGCAAGGCCGATGAGCACGAACAGCACGAGATCATATTGCGGCGGCATCACGGGCACGCCGAAGAGCATCGAGACCGCATAATGCGGCGCCCCCAGCGCCATCAGCGCCAGCAGCAGCGCGCCGACCATATGCGTGCCCGCCACCAGCTCGCGGCGGCGGCTGAGCCTGCGGTCGATCATGCCGATGCACAGGGGACCTGCGATCATCGCCAGCGTGAACGCGCCGAGCTGGTTGCCGGCCTCGACCCGCGTCAGTCCCTTGATCTCCATCAGCCAAGGTCCGCCCCACAGGCCGCGCAGCACCAGCGAGGTCGCGAGCGACACCAGCGCCAGCGCGATCAGGCCACGCAGGGGGCGCGAGAGTCCGAGCCTGAGCACCTCGATCATCTGCGACAGCGGCGAGGACTCGTCCTTGTGCTCGGCCGGCTGCCTCGGCACCAGCAAGAACACCGCGAGCGCGACGAGGACGCCGCCGAGCGCGGAGATCCAGAATCCGGCGCGCCAGCCGTAATGATCGACCACGAAGGCGAGCGGGCTCGACGACAGCAGCATGCCGATATTGCCGATCGAGAGGATCGCGCCGGACCACAGCCCGAACCGCGCCGCCGACAATTGCTTGGCCGCCAGCGTCATCGGGCACATCAGCATGCCTGACGTCGCGATGCCGAGCATCACCTGCCCGACCGCAAAACTTTCCGGCCCCGTCGCGAATCCCGACGCGATGGCGCCGATCACGGTTCCCATAAGCAGGCTCAGCGACACCGGCCGCACGCCAAAGCGATCCATCGCCGCGCCGACCGGAATCTGCGCAGCGGCAAAAGCAAAGGGATAGACCGAGGTGAGGCTCGCCAGCGCCTGCGGCTCCATGTGGAAATCCGCCGCCATCAGGTCGAGGCTGACGGCGGGAATGGTGCGCAGCAAGGTCGAGAGCATGTGCCCGCAGGCGAGCGCAAGCAGCGCAAAGATCAGCGCGCGGGTGCTATCTCCCGCGTTATCAGTGGCAACCGCACTCATCAGCGTCCCGTCCCGGCGAGGGTTTCGGCCGGGTTACACGATTGGCGGGACGGTGCCAATGGGGGAGGGCCGATCCGGTGCACGATGCTTTGTGTCTTCCGGAGCCCCGCTGATCGAGCCAGGCCCCGCGTCGATGCCGCTGAAACTGCGATTCGTCGTTACGCCGTCAGTTGATGACGAGCGCTGTTCAATTCCTGCATTCCGATTTATCGAAGCACAGGTTCGCTTGCTCGAGCCTGGAAAAGTCCTCTGTTGCAATGAATACGAGAAGCCCGAGCAGAACCATCGCTGCGATGTTGGAACGCATGCTGGGGCGGTTCTCGACAGCGGGGCGATGGTGTTCGAACTTCGAGAGGTCGAGCATCCGCAAAATGTTGCCGGATCGTGCATCATCAACCGGATCTCTGCCGCCTCCCGATCGCGCGCGAAACGGTACGAAATTTCCCCGGGGGGTCGGTTGATCAGCCTTCATCTCGCGCCTCGTTCCCATCAAGCAGCGCTTGCTGAACTTCAATGATAAGGCCTGACTTGAGGCGAGCGATCCTGAAATTCGCGAGCACCGGCGCAATTCAGCGTGATGCCGCGGTGATCTCTCACGTCTCTCCAATTCGTTTCTGTTTGTTTCTGCCTGTCCTTCGTTGGACGCTTTGATTGCGCGACTGCGTTTTGCAGCGAGCGAACATGAAAGTTTGTACAGATTTTCGCACGCGATCGTCATTTTGACGCTGGGATTTTGTCCGCGATACTTCCAATCCGAGGCGGCGGTTTCACCTGCAATCAGTCGGCTTATCTGAAGGCAGGTACAAACAGTTAGAGGGCCATCAATTTGTCAACGCGACCGAAGCTCAGCGTTGCGCTGTTTGGAATCCTTGCAATAGCCGCGGTGGCCTATGGCGTATGGTATGAGCTCCTCGGGGGCGTCAAGCCAGCCGCAGCGGCCGCCCAAAGCGCTGCCAGTCAGGCCGCGGCGAAGATTCCCGTCACCTCGTTCGTAGTGAAGAAGGCCGACTTTCCCGTGCGCGCCTACGGTCTCGGAGTCGTCTCGCCGTTCAAGACGGTGACGGTCAAGAGCCGCGTCGACGGTCAGATCATCAAGGTGTTCTTCAAACAGGGACAGATGGTGAAGGAGGGCGATCCACTTCTGGAGATCGATCAACGCCCCTTTACCGCGGCTCTCGAGCAGGCGGTGGCGAAGAAGGCCCAGGACGAGGCCAATCTGAGGAACGACCGGTTGAACCTGGAGCGCTTTCAGAAGCTCGCGAAGCAGCAATTCGAGACCCAGCAAAATCTCGATACCCAGCAGGCCCTGGTCGATCAGATGATCGCGCAGGTGAAGGGCGACGAGGCCGCCATCGACAATGCGCAGACCAATCTCGGCTACACCTCGATCAAGGCGCCGATCAGCGGACGAACGGGTTTCCGGCTGGTTGACCCCGGCAACATCGTGCATGCCGCGGATACGACGGGGATCGTCACCATCGCCCAGCTTCAGCCGATCGCCGTGCAGTTCACGGAGCCTGAAGAGCAATTGCAGGCCATCGACAAGGCCTTTGACGCCGGTGAGGTGCCCGTCGAGGCGCTGACCTCGGACGGAACCAGGACACTGTCGCAAGGCAGGCTCGTGGTCATGGACAATTCGGTGAACCAGGCCACCGGGACCATCAGCCTGAAAGCGCGCTTCGACAACAAGGACAATGCGCTGTGGCCCGGCCTGTCGGTCACCACGCGGATGCTGATCGACACGCGCAAGGACGTCATCGTCGTGCCGCAGGATGGCGTGCAGCACGGGCCGTCGAGTCTGTTCGCCTATGTGATAGGCGACAATGGCAAGGTCAGCGCGAGGCCGATCAAGGTCAGCCAGAGTGGCGATGCAAATGCGGTGGTCTCCGAAGGGCTGAGCGTCGGAGACAGGATCGTGGTGGCCGGACAGTCACGCCTGTTCGATGGCGCGCTGGTCGAGGAAGCGCCTGCGGCTGCGCCGATGGCGGATGCAAGCGCCACTGCCACTCCGGCCACGAGCGGAACCAAGACCGGATCGGCTGACTGACATGGCTGGCGGTATCTCGGCTCCCTTCATTCGCCTTCCCATCGCGACGTCGCTGCTGATGGTCGGCATCGTCTTCGTCGGGATCATCGCCTATCCGCAATTGCCGGTGGCGCCGCTGCCGGAAGTCGACTTCCCCACCATCCAGGTCTCCGCCAACCTTCCCGGCGCGGATCCGGAAACGATGGCTTCTTCGGTGGCGCAACCGCTCGAATCGCAATTTGCGCTCATTCCCGGCGTCTCGGAGATGACGTCGCAGAGCCAGACCAGTTCGACCCAGATCGTTCTGCAGTTCGATCTCTCGCGCAACATCGATGGCGCCGGCTCCGACGTGCTCGCCGCCATCAATGCCGCGAGCGGGCAATTGCCCAAGAACATGCCGACCCCGCCGACCTACAGAAAGGTCAATCCGGCCGACTCACCCATTCTCACGCTTGGCGCCACCTCGACGACGCTGCCGATGACGCAGGTGTCCGACGAGACCTACACCAAGCTCGCGCAGGCGATCAGCCATATCAGCGGTGTCGGCCAGGTCAGCGTCGGTGGACAGCAGGCGCCGTCGATCCGTGTCCAGATCGATCCCGCCAAGCTGGTCGCCAAGGGCCTGTCGCTGGAGGACGTGCGCACCCCGCTCTCGGTGATCACCGTCAACAATCCCAAGGGAACCCTCAACGGGGACACGCGCACCTACACCGTCTATGCCAACGACCAGTTCACCAAGGCCGAGGCCTGGAACGACATCGTCATCGCCTATCGGAACGGCAGTCCCGTCCGTGTCGGCGACATCGGCCATGCCGTCAGTGCGCCGCTGGACAATACCCAATACGGCTGGGTTGACGGCAAGCCCGGCGTGTTCCTGGTCATCTTCAAGCAGCCCGGCGCCAACGTCATCGACACCGTCGACAGCGTCATGAAGCAGCTGCCGCATCTGCAGGCCGGCATTTCGCCGGCCATCAAGGTCTCGGTGCTGTCGGACCGCACGCAGACGATCCGCGCGGCGGTGAAGGACGTGCAGTTCACGCTGCTGCTGACGATCGGCCTCGTCGTGATGGTGATCTTCGTCTTCCTGCGCAGCGTCTGGGCCACCATTATTCCGTCGATCACGGTGCCGCTTGCGTTGCTGGGCGCCTGCGCGCTGATGTGGATAGCCGGCTACAGCCTCGATAATCTGTCACTGATGGCGCTCACCATCGCGGTCGGCTTCGTGGTCGACGATGCCATCGTGATGCTGGAGAACATCACCCGCTACATCGAGGAGGGCGAGACGCCGATGGCCGCCGCGCTCAAGGGTGCCAGCGAAATCGGCTTCACGATCATCTCGATCTCCGTTTCGCTGATCGCGGTCCTGATCCCGTTATTGCTGATGAGCGGCATTATCGGCCGCCTGTTCCGCGAATTTTCGGTGACGCTCGCGATGACGATCGCCGTGTCGGCCCTGGTGTCCCTGACGTTGACGCCGATGATGGCGTCGCGCTTCCTCAAATCGCACGACGAGGAGCATCACGGCAGGCTCTATATGCTCAGCGAGCGGATGTTCCAGGCCCTCGTGAACGGCTACGAGCGAGGCCTCGACCTCGTGCTGCGTTTCCGCTTCATCACCTTGATGGTGTTCTTCGCGACGATCGCGCTGACGGTCTATCTGTTCGTGATCATCCCGAAGGGGTTCTTTCCGCAACAGGATACCGGGCTGATCACCGGAATCGTCGAAACGTCGCAGGACGTGTCGATCGCCGATATGGCGAAGCACATGCAGGAGATCGGCGCGATCGTGCTCAAGGACCCCGCGATCGACCACATGGCGATGCGGATGGGCGGAAGCGGCAACACGCTCAATGACGGCACGATGTACATTACGTTGAAGCCGCGGGATGAACGTACCGACTCGGCCGACCAGGTCATCCGTCGTCTGCAGGTCCAGACGGCGAAGGTCCAGGGCGCGCGGCTCTATCTCCAGTCGGCGCAGGACGTACGTGTCGGCGGCCGGGCGTCCCGTACGCAATTTCAGTTCACGCTGCAGTCGACCGACATGGACCAGCTCAACACATGGGCCCCGAAGCTGCTCGCGAAGATGAAGGAGATGCCCGAGCTTCGCGACGTCGCGTCCGACCAGCAGACGTCGGGCACCACGCTGACGCTGTCGATCGACCGCAATCAGGCCGCGCGTTTCGGGATCACGCCCGACGTGATCGACGCGACCCTGTATGACGCATTCGGGCAGCGGGAGATCGCGACATATTTCACCCAATTGTCCACCTACTATGTCGTCCTCGAGGTGCTGCCCTCGCTGCAGAAGAATCCGTCCACGTTGGAGCAGATCTACCTCCGCTCACCGACGACTGGGGGAGAGGTGCCATTGTCGGCGTTCACCAAGTGGACCACGGCTCCAGTGCGGCCGTTGGCCATCAATCACCAGGGCCAGTTTCCCGCGGTGACGATCTCCTTCAATCTCGCGCCCAACGTCGCGCTCGGCCAGGCGACGCAGGCGATCGACGCGATGGAAAAGCAGATGAACGTGCCGGCCGCGATCACCTCGACTTTCGCAGGCACGGCGAAGGCGTTCCAGGAGTCTCTCTCCTCCGTGCCTTTGCTGATCGTGGCGGCGCTGATCGTGGTCTATCTCATTCTCGGCGTGCTCTACGAGAGCTACATTCACCCCTTGACGATTCTGTCGACCCTGCCGTCGGCCGGTGTCGGCGCTCTGGCGACGCTCCTCATCTTCCATTTCGACTTCAGTTTGATCGGGTTGATCGGCCTCGTCCTGCTGATCGGCATCGTCAAGAAGAACGGCATCATGCTGGTCGACTTCGCGATCGCGGCGGAGCGGGATCAGGGCCTGTCGCCGGTTGAGGCCATTCGAAGGGCATGCCTGCTGCGCTTCCGTCCGATTCTGATGACCACGATGGCGGCGGTGCTCGGCGGCGTGCCGCTGATGCTCGGCCACGGCACCGGTTCGGAGCTGCGTCAACCGCTCGGCTACGCCATGGTCGGCGGTCTCTTGGTCAGCCAGGTCCTGACGCTCTTCACCACGCCGGTTGTCTATCTTTATCTGGACCGTGTCTCGCAATGGTTCAGTCCGAAACGTCACGCAGGAAGCGATCCTCAGGAAGAGGACGTTGTCGACGACGGCGATCTGGACGTCTTCAAAAAGCTGGACCGGAAGAAATCAGGGGTCTTTGCGGCGGAGTGACTGTCTGACATCCGCGCCGACGACGGCGAGCGCGGTCGGTCAATCAGCAAAACTCTTGATGGTGGCTCTGCCGGCACTCACATGTCGGCTCTCAGGGGAGCTGACAGAAACTGAGGAGTGCTCGATAGACGCGAATGACCCAAAGCGGCCATAATCGGGTGTTCGATTTTGCAGCGGCCAACGATGAGCTGCTGCACATCATGTTGCCAAACGAGTGGGCTCAATGAAGTTCGAAACCAAAGTCCTCGTGTTCGTTCTAACGGTGTTGCCGTCGGACATCTGGGCTCAATCATTGGATCGCATGACACCGGAGACGCCGCCACTTCTCTGGCGCGACGGCTACGTTAACTGGCGGGGCAAGCTCGTAAAACCGCGCTGGCAGATGATGAGCGCCGACGATGGCACCAAATTCGCGATTGATCTAAGCAAGAAGTCCGCCCATTACGCCGCCGCCTACATCGTCGACGGAGAAGCGTTCAACAAGAGCAACCTGTTCGAGCTTCAGTTTGACTGCGCCGCCAAGGTCTTCGAGGTAATAACCAGCATGGATCTGAAGCGCGCTCAAATCGTCGAAACAAAGGCGCGTCAATTGGTCTGTGATGATGCTCAAGAAATCCGCTGATGGTCTTCCCGCCAAACATCAATGAAACCCGAGACTTCGACTTTCGGTATTGGCCCATCAGCGAAGTGGCGACATCTTTCATCAAGGTCCGCTTGGTGGGGTAGCGCGGACTGACTTTGCTCACTCTGAGTTCTTCGCATTTTGACCCGTTGCGGACCTCCGAGGGGTGGACCAAGATACGGACTTCACGGGCTTGAACAGGGCGCTCAATGGCCGTCGCAATCAATATACGAGCCGATAACGCTTCCGCGGAAAAAATCGAACGGTTGTGGGACCAAGTTGCTGTCTTTGAGGACGAGCCGTCGATGCGCAACTTAGCGTACCGACCACATCTGACATTCGCGATCTATGATTCGCCTGAGATTGAGGACAAGACAGTGTGGAAGGCAATGCAGTCCGCGAGTGCAGGCGGAGCACAATTGCCGATCACGTTCAGACGGATTAGGTGGTTCGAGGGCCCGCCACTTGTACTGTGGGCTGAGCCCGAAGCGAGCGAGACCCTCGGAAGGTGGCACGCTTCAATCAGCGCAGCCATCGACCCGGCCCGCTGTCGGCCACATTATAGGCCCGGCGCTTGGACGCCCCACTGCACACTTGGCACGCGCATCACGGATGGAAAGAGCAAAGAGGCTATCGCCTTTGCGCAGTCGTTCGACGGAAGCATCGAAGTGATTTTCGACGTAGTCGATTGCGTCGTTTTTTCACCCGTGCGGATTGTCGCGCAACGCGAGTTGCCCAAGAGCGTTCCGTAACTCCACCACCGCAGCTTATGGCCCATCGCTTCCGTTCACGCGGTACAGCTACATGTCGGTTTGTTGGAACAGACCAGAAGTTTGCAGCCGAGCGTCAAAGCGGCGCTTTTGACCCAAGGCAGACGTGCCGTGCGAGGTCTGACAACAGAAAGTCCTATCGCCGACTTTCATGACCCAGCTCAGTGTGCCGCTCGCGCCTTCATCAAAACGAACAAATGGGAGGCTAAAGCGACCACCGAGAAAATGACTATTCCTAGTTCAACGCCGTGCACGCTCTGCGGCGCATAGGTCGAAACCAGCCAAATAAAAAGCCGAACAGCTCCCATGAAGACAACCACTCCCCACATCGCGAACCATTTTGGGGCGCTCCATGTTGGCTCGCCGTTGCGTCCCCACTGCATTGCGATGCGGTCCCGCTCGATACGAGGCGCGAAATAGAGGTTTAGGGGTTACAACTAACGCAACAGCCAGACCAAAAACGTAATCCGCGGGTGACATATTTTGCGCCTTCCCGGGCAAGCACACTTGGCCCCTCGTGAGACGAACTGCCGCAATCTATGCTTGTTTGAGCCGAGCCGGTCGCGTCTATTTCCCGTATGGTTGCCAGCAGGTTGAGCGTTGCCAGAGGTCTCCCCCTGTTTCACGCCACCGCCTGGGCAATGAAGTTGCGGACGATCTTCGAGGTCTCGCCACGCCGGAACGCCAGGGCCAAGCGCACGATTGGAGCGTCCCCTTTGACCTCACGATAGGCGACGCCGGTTACATGAAGCTGGCGCATTGACGCCGGCACGAGCGAAAAGCCAAGCTCAGCTGCCACCAGGCTGACGACAGAGCTGATCTGCGGCGCGGACTGCCCGAGGGTCGGCTCGAAGCCCGCCCGCCGACAGGCCGCGATGACTGTGTCAACCCAGGCCGATCCGCGCGGCGTCAGAATGAGCGGATCCCCTTTGAGCCTGATAAGATCGATTTCAGTCGACTTCGCCACCGGATGGCTTGCGGAATGCGATCGTCGAGCCGAACCGTGCTTCAGGTCTCAGCGTGTCAGCTGACGGAGGTAAACCCGACACACCCCGCGCTTACCCCTGACCGCTGCTTTTGACCCAAAGCCGACCTCTGCTGAGATCCGCTATTGCGCCGCTATCAGGGGCACAGCGGACCTCATACGCGCCCTGACTGCCGGGCGTTCTGCGAGTACAAGCCTCGGTGCGCCTCGTGAAACCGGCTCAAGAACCTTCAGCCGTTTCGCTGCGCGGCTGGCGGATGGTTTCCTCGGGCGTGCCGATCCTCGGCCATGATGCCGGCATTCATGAAGCCGACGCAGGTCGAGACATCGGAAGAAGGCCATCTCGTGCGTGACCAGCATGATGATGCCTTCGGCGCTTCTCGCCCCGGTCACCCCTTGGCAGCAACGTACCCATAAAAATTCATAAGAAAGTCCCGAACGGCGAGGGGCTTGACGGCACCGGTTTTTTCCTGCGGATGCGGTATCACGTAGTCTCCATCGCCATATGAGAAGACCTTCGCCTTCACGTACCCGTTCATCACTTGTATCTTCTCGCGCAGCACGACCCAGTGCATTGTAAACGCGGAGCCTTTATCGGACTGGTCGTCATAGTCGATCATATTGGCGCTTATGAAAAGACATACGCGATATCCGCTGTCGAGCAGCCGGTTGGCTTCGTTTACATCGTCGATGTCTTTGTTGTATCGCGAAATGTTGGTATTCTCCCGCACGTCCCGGTATCCTGCCTTGCGAAACCATTGCTCCATTTCGCTCGGCAGGGTGACACCCGCAAGATCGCTGATCTTGCCTGTGTCGTCGAAATCGAGGAACCAGTTCTCCGAATCGCGTATGGAGGCGCATGTCAGCCAATCGACGTGGTCCAGCGACCAGGGTGGCGTGAAGTTCCTCACATCCTTTCCCGGCTTGATCAGCAGGCGGCCAAGGTTCGCCTGCCCCTTCTGATAGAGATCGATCGCGAACCGCGCGTAAGACCCTGGCTTGTCGGACGCGTAGCCGAACATCAGGGCGGATGGCCCGCACAGACTTCCCTGATCTTGATTGATGAGGCTCGGCTTCGCAATGCGCCTGAGAATACCTATGCCGACGCGGTGTGGGTCGAGCTTCGGAAAGAACGTCGTCCTCGTGTTTTTCAGGAAATCGCAGACCATTTCCGCGGCTAGTTTTTTCTGGTCGGAATTGAGGTCGTACGGTCCGATCCCGCGCTTCTCCTTGTATTCTTCTCCGACGAAGAGCGTGATGAGCTTTTTCGAGGTGGGGGAGAGCGTTCTGGAGGTGTTCGCAATGGTGGTCAGGTCGTCCAGCTCGAATGCGGTGACCATGCCGTCTGCGACGGTAGCCCGGATGATGTCAACGATCTCTGCGTAGTCCAGCTTTGAATCGTCGATGAGGCCTTTGCGAAGTGCAGCATCGACGGAAGGAGTCGCGATTGCGTCCCATTGGCCCTTTGGCAGGGCGGGCTTGGCAGCCGCCTTCGTCGACAGTTCAACGAGCCGACTGAATGTCGGGCCGGCAGGCCGAACATAGCCGTCAGGCGTGCCGGGAAAGTTCTTCTTTTGGAAGTACAGAATCGAGTTGTAAAGGCCGTCGCTGGCGTAACCGGTCACGACCATCTGTGGTTTAAGCGTGTTCTCGGCGCCGCCGTCGGAAATGGCGATCTTGTTGAGCAGCGAAATGACCAGCTCCTGATCCTTTTTCCAGTTTTGGCAGCTGCGCCCTGTCGTCGCGAACCGTCCGACCTTGTCTTTCAACTGCAGCATATCGCGCCTCCCCGGAACGGGAATGCTGCCTCGAACGTCCTGACATGCAGCCGAGGCAGGCGCTGTGGCAAGTTTTCCCGCTGTAGGGTTGGTCGCCCCTGCCGTCCCTTGTGTTCATTCGCAAGGACAGCGGTCGCCCTGTGGCGAGGTTCACGAATGCGTTATGTCTGCCTATCGGGGTAGACCGGAATTCGTCGGCGCACCGCTAGAATGTCGCGAATGGCCCATCGCGACCTCTTGTGCTGCCGCACGAACCTGGTCGCTATTGGGGCAAAGCAGGCGTAGCCTTCGTCGCATCACGCCGCGGGGTTTATGGGTACACGGCCTAGCACTACTTTGGCAGATTGTTGATTTCATCGCGATTTATAGGATTCCCGAATCAATTTTTCAATGATTCATGGGTGGTCGGCTCTTGGAGGGCTG